>NZ_JBIWDH010000001.1:0-68828 GCF_044761885.1 Lysinibacillus sp. NPDC097231
AAGTTCTGCTCCATCTAGTTGTTATGTTCATTATAAATAAAAGTACCCTGTAAGAGAGACTTTTTTTAAGTGTCTATCTTATAGGGTACATTTTACACAGCAAGAAGGCTTTTCTTTCTAAAACTAGCGACATGGAAAATCACACCGTTTATAAGTTTTCCATTAACTTGCAGCGTATGAGTGTAAACCTGCAATAATTAAGTTAACAGCAATTAGGTTAAATAAGATAATTCCGAAACCAACTAACGCTAACCATGCAGATTTCTTACCTTCCCAGCCTTTTGACAATCGTAAATGTAGGAATGCTGCATAGAATAACCATGTAATAAGCGCCCATACTTCTTTTGGATCCCATCCCCAGAAACGACTCCAGGCAACTTGTGCCCAAATCATAGCAAAGATTAAGGCTCCTAATGTAAATACTGGGAAACCAATTAACACTGATCGGTAACCGATTTCATCAACTAATTGTAAATTTACACGTTTGACAAACGGTTGGAATATCGCACTTATTCGACGTCGTGCAATTAATCGAATTAGTAAATATAATACTGAACCTGCTAATAGAGACCAGACAACGGTCGTTAATTTCTTAGCATTAATAAGTGGCGGCATTTCTACTATTGGAGACATACCATGCTCTTCTACTGCCTTATATTCATTCATACCAAAAATCGGCGGCATATTGTAGGTAATTGGACGTTCAGTACCCTCTTTATCAACATAAGTATATTTTGATTCATAGTTCATCGCACTAAATGTTGTTGTAACAGCTACAAAACCAACTACTACTACTAAAAAGAACATTACCGCTTCTAAACCAAATCGTGATAAAGATGGTTTCTTTACGTCAACTACTTTTAATAAATAAATTAGCCCTGCTACGGCACTAATCGCTAAAATGGATTGACCTAAAGCAGCTGTAATAACATGAATTGTTAGCCAGTAACTTTGTAAAGATGGTACTAAAGGAGTTACTTCTTTTGGGAACATTGCTGCATAGGCAATAATTAGTAAAGCTACTGGTAATGCTATTAAACCAAGTGCAGTCATTCGGTAAATAAAGTAAATTAAAATGAATGCTGCTACGATGAACATCCCAAATGCAGTTGTAAATTCAAACATATTACTTACAGGTGCATGTCCTGAATAAATCCAACGGGTAATAAAGTAACCAAGCTGGGATAGAAAACCTATAATTGTAACACCTATTGCCAGCTTGCCCCATGTACCCGTGTTGTTGCCTGTAGCATTCGATTGTTTAATCGAACCGCCAAATAATAATATCGCAACTAAGTAGGCTATAAATGCTACAAATAATAGGTATCCACTTATATCAATCAAACTCATAAGGTGTTGTCACCTTCCTTTTTATTAATGCCTGGCTTTGTTGAATTCTCGATGTCTTCTGATTTCTCTAGCTGATCTTTATATGCTGGTAGATCGGCAAATTCAGTAACGGCATCTAAATCCTTTTTCATACTGAACATATTTTTATTAACATGGGCAGCCATTAGCACTCGACCATCTGGTTCCACCTGTAACCATAAACGACGATGATTCCAATATGAGCCAATCACCACACCAATCATGAAAATAATACCACCGACAAATAAAATTGGGATCGTACTATCTTTGCGAATTGTAAAGTTTGCCGTATTACGTGTGTCTGCACTAGCAAATTTCATTCTATATTTGTTTTCACCAAGTGGTTCAAGCGGTGGCTTCCTAATCTCAACGAAACTTACCTCACCTTCTGGTGTTTCCGGTGTTATCATTCTAAATAAAAATGCTGGATTATTTGGTATTGATGTTTTTGTTTGTGGTTCACCATTATCAAAACCATCAAAATCTGGTGTATAAACAAGAATCTGTACTGAGGAACCATTTCCTAAATCATACTCTTTTTTAGGGTTTGTTAAATCAATTTCTGCTAGACCAAGTGATTCGCCAGTTTCTTTATTCACCAAATTAAAATTCATTTGCTTCAATTCGTTAAGTCGATAATTCATTTGATATAGTGCAAATCCATTTTCTTTTAATGGATGATTGACACGAATTGAGTAATCTCTTACCTTTTCAAGATTGTCTAAATCCCCAGGAAGAGCACCCTCAGGTTGTTTGTATAAAGTGACGTCTGTTTGGAAGTTTTTCGCCATAACATTTACACCTTCCATCAATTGCTCATTATTGTTATGGGTCTCCAAAATAAACTTGTTATTTTTAACAAAATAGCCTTCCATACCTGGTATAGCTCGTGTCTCACCTTCACGTATCCACATCGTCTCATCTACATAAAAGCCTGGCATTAAACGTAACATAACGCCTGTTAAAAAGATAATGAGACCGACATGGTTTATGTATGGGCCATATCGAGCAAAACGACCGCGTTCTGCTAATAATGCACTTCCATCACGACGGACATTATATTTTAATGCAGTCATTTTTTGTTCAACTTTATCTAAAGTTTCGTCAGGGTTTGAAACTTGTCCTTCCGCAACGATTCGTTGACGTTTCATGAAACTTTCATGACGTTTAACGCGCTGATTTTTCAGTGACTTATGCAATGGTATCCCACGGTCTAAACTCGCAACAATAATAGATATAGCCAGCATACCCACCAAAATTTGGAACCACCAAGTACTGTACAAATCAGAAAGTCCTAAATAATTATAAAGTTTTCCAAACCAACCATACACTTTCGCGTAATAGCCCGCTTTATCGGTATCTGTAGGGTTTACATACATTTCTTGTGGTAGTATTGTTCCGATTGACGCAGCGACCAACGTTATAATAATGAGGGCAATTCCCACTTTTACACTTGAGAAGAAATTCCAAATTTTGTCGATAACTGATTTGTTGTACGTTTTTGAACGAATCGCCATTCCGTCATAGCGCATATCAACAACTTTAGTTTGTTTACCTTCCTCAGTTAAAGGGCGACCACATTTTTCACAAAGCTTCGTGCCATATGGGTTACTATGACCACAAGCACAAATGATGTTTTCCATAGTCATTTACTCCTTATTTCGGCTTCACTAATTCCATGTACGAAGCGATATCTCCCTCCGTCATTTCACCCGTAATAATTTTTACTACTTTACCATTTGAATCAATAAGGACTGTTGCAGGTAATCGACCTACATTATAGGCAGTCATAACACTTTTCGTTTTATCAATAGCTACTGGGAACGTTAAGTCATATCTATCGACAAAATTCTGCACTTCAAAATCTGTTTGTGCAATATTGACAGCCAGTGTTTGTACTCCTTGATCTTTAAAGACTTTATACTGACGGTCCATTGCAGGCATTTCCTTCTCACACGGCTTACACCAAGTTCCCCAGAAGTTTAAAAATACCCCCTGCCCTTTATAATCAGACAGCTTATGTTTCTCACCGTTTAAATCTACTAACGTGAAGTCTGGTGCTTCAGAGCCCACTGCTACTAACTCTACTTTCTCTTTTGTCGCTGTTCCGTATACTGTATAACCAATTGCTAGTACTAAAACTGCTAAAATAATGGTACGTATTACGAGACGTTTCTTCTTCTTCTCCAAGTTAATAAACCCCCTATCAATTACGGCTTAGAGTAACTTCATTTGACGCTAAGCTTCTATAATATGTATAGATTTTACCATCTTGTCTACAACATTTATGTCAATCAGACTCTATACTTGTCATTTGCTTGGGCGCCAAGCAGCTCCAGATGAACTTCGCTTTGGCGTAATTGCGTCCAGAATTCATTCCTTTCAAAGTCCGTGACATCCGCCGTAGGTATTATCTTCATCTGAATGAAGAATAAATATGAAAATGCTTCATCTGAATGAAACTAATCTAGGTGTACTATTCTCACCTATTATAGCAAAATGATACAAAAACGCTTAGCTATTAATTATGAATGATTTATGAACGATTTCACCAACATCACTATACATATAGTGATATATTAACTTTCTTTAGAAAATGTTCAATTATCCCGCATAAACGGGCAGTAATATCTGTACCGGAAGTGAAACGTCGGGTACAAGATTCCCATCTCATGATGTAGTGGGTGATCAACTGCCCGTAAATGCCCGATTGAGGCCAACACGATGTTGGTCACACAAGCGTTTCCGCAGGATGCGGAGTACTTAGCTTGTGTTCCTCTACAACAATCAGTGGAGGATCCACTGATTGAAGTTTCACTTTATCCGATTTTCCCTGTTTCCGCTAAAACTCTTAGCTGCTTCACTTCATGCTTTGTCAATTCACGGTATTCCCCTGGTGCTAGCCCAAATAAATCTAAAAAGGCAAAGCGCTCACGTTTCAGTTTGACAACCGGTGTACCAATTGCCTCGAACATTCGACGTACTTGGCGATTTCGCCCTTCGTGAATTGTAATTTCACAGATCGCCTTGCCTGCTTTTTCATCAAAAGAAGTCATACTAACTTTAGCAGGTGCGGTTTTGCCGTCTTCCAGCTTAATTCCTCGTTGTAGTTTTTTTAAACCTTCAATCGTTGGAACACCTTTGACACGAGCAATATATGTTTTGTCGATTTTAAACTTAGGATGTGTCAGCATATAGGAGAATTCCCCATCATTTGTTAATAACAATAAGCCAGATGTATCATAATCAAGACGTCCTACTGGGAAAATACGTTGCGGAATATGCTTAAACAAATCTGTGACAGTTTTGCGTCCTTTGTCGTCTGTTACAGCTGAAATCGTTCCACGTGGTTTATAAAGTAAGAAATAAACCTTGTCCTCTTTTTCAAGCTTAACGCCCTCTACTTCAATCGTATCTGAGTTAGAAACCTTTGTACCTAGCTCACGTACTACGACGCCATTCACTTTTACTTTACCTTCTAATATCAATTGCTCTGCCTTACGTCTTGACGCAATACCTGCATACGCAATGACCTTTTGTAATCTTTCCATTCTTTCACCTCTAATTTTCATTCATATTGACATAGATGCCAAAATATAAACCTCATTCGCACAAGATGAATAAGGCTATTTTTCCCGCTAATCTGTGAAAATTATGTCATACTTTTGTACAATATTAAAGAAAAACTAATTACACTTGAGTAATTAGAGTATTTGAAATAGTTTTTCATTAGCTAGTTACCTTAATAATTTGTACTTTTCTAGTATACTCTTTTCATCAAATTGCAAATCGCCTTCACTTATGAAATTTTCCTATAAAAAAAGCACCTCTTATTGTTGTGACTAACAATTAGGGTGCAGCCCATTTCTATGGCTTTTCTAAACGTATGTTCACTATTTGATAGTAAAGGCAAACCTAATTCGATATTAATAACTGAATAAGCATTAAATAAAGATAGAGTTTGTACAATTGTTGAACCACCAGCTTATTAGGAACAGTTACACTTTTTTCTCCACAATTGTTTACTCTACGATATCTTGTGCAATTCCCCAAAAAAATCAGCGAATCGCTTTTAACGATCCGCTGATTCAACAGCTACCGGCGTTGCATAAATAAGCTCGTCACCGATAAAAATGGATAATACCGCTTCCTTACGTTTTCTGGAAATATGCAATACTTGCCTTACACTTTCTTTTTCCTTTTTATTTAACTGTAAACGGATTGGTTGATCTAAACGTATAGCTACCTTTTTGTTCACATTATATTTCCCTTTTTTCACCACTGTCTCTATGCTGTAGTCTTGCCACACCTTGTTAGCTAACCCCCGATGTACATTCCAGTCATCTGATTCATTCAGTGTGACAACAATACAGATTTGCCCATTCTTTTGGAAGGCGGTTGCAAGTGTTCTACCGGCTACCTTTGTAAAGCCTGTTTTTCCGGCAAATGCTGTACCTGTTGCTGATTTTAATGAACTAACAGGCTGTGTTGTCTCATCATCAATATCAACAGCAACTCCTGCCCCTTCACGTAATAAACGGTGCTTATTTTCCCATAGCATACCGTTTTCAGTATCAGCACGATATAAAACTGTTGAGGCAATTTTCTTAAAGGTTTTATTTTGAAGCGCAATTCTTAGCATCTCAGCAGTATCTCTCGCTGATGATAAATGCTCATCATGATGCAAGCCAGACGGATTCATGAAAACAGTATTTGTGAGGCCAGCCACAACGGCTCGCTCATTCATTAATTTTACAAATCCTTCTACCGATCCCCCGGCATGCTCTGCTAAAGCTGTTGCTGCATCATTACCTGAGCGTAGCATTAAACCATACAACAATGTTTCAACTGTAACTTTTTCACCTGCCTGCAAGTAAATTGACGAGCCCTCAGCCATCGCAGCCCTTGGCGAAATGACTACTTCATCTTGAAGGTCACTATTTTCAATAGCAACGAGTGCTGTCCAAATTTTTGTTAAGCTAGCAATTGGTAACCGTGCATCACTATTTGACTCTAATAAAACACGGCCCGTATCTCCATCAAGGACAACATATCCGCTACCTCCTCTTGCAAGGCTAGTTTGCGGAAGCATTAACATTACCACGACTATCGTGAACAATATGATACGTACTAACCGAAGCAACGAGCCACTCCTTATTAAAAGTAATAGGAAAGTATAGATTAATATTTATGTTTAAAGCTAAGCATTATATACCTTTAAGTTAATAGGGATTTTTATGCCTTGCTTGACTTACTTTACTCCACTAAAGGTTTCTTGGAATTTCGTCATAAATAAATCTGTTTCTTGCTCTGTTTCAAGCAGTTCCTCTTCAGGAAGAGGTGGCATTTCTTCAATATTATTTAAACCAAAGTAGTTTAAAAATTCTTTTGTCGTGCCATATAAAATTGCACGCCCTGTCCCTTCTGAACGACCAACCTCTTTAATTAATCCTTTAGAAGCGAGCGTTTGAATTGGTCTTTCACATTTCACACCGCGCAAATCTTCAATTGCTACTCGTGTTATTGGCTGTTTATATGCCACAATAGCAAGCACCTCCAGCGAGGCTTGAGATAATGATTGAACAGTTGGATTTTCTACTAATCTTTGAATGGTATCTGCAAGCTCAGATTTTGTTATGAGCTGATAAACTCCAGCTATTTCTTTTACAGTAATACCTCTAGCTAAATCTTCTTCGTAGGTTGTATGTAAAGCTTCCATGGCCTGTACGACTAATTCTTCCGCTTCTCCTAAGAGCTGCGACAATTGTTTAATGGTTAAGCCATCATCTCCTACAACAAATAATAAGGCTTCTATTCTACTCTGTAGCATCATTGTTTTCGTCATCATCCCATTCCTCCTTCTGTAATGTAACCGTTAATTCTTCAAAGTTACCATTTTGCTCTACGATGACGACCTGACGTTTCATCAGTTCAAGAAGAGATAAAAACGTCAAAATAAGCGTTGGCTTATCTTCATAGGGAAAAAGCTCGAAAAATGATGCACGTCCACCTGTTGTTCTTAGTGAATCGACAACTGAACGCATTTGATCTTTCACTGAACGTTCCTGTCTTGCTACCGTTGTCTTCAGTGGTTTCTTTAATTTTTTTCGGCGCATTAGTTTTTGAAAGGCCCCAAGCATATCATAAATGTTGACATTCAAATCAAATAACGCCATTTGTTCATCTGATGCTAACCCTGTTAAATCTGATGGCGGCCGTGTAAAGAACTGCGCTCGATCTGTTTCAAGCTCTTGTAGACTACTCGCTGCTTCTTTATATTTCTTATACTCTATTAAACGCTGTACAAGTTCTTCACGAGGGTCCGGACCGTCGACTTCTAATTCGGCATCTTCGAGTTCCCCTTCATGAATCGGCAAGAGCATACGGCTTTTAATTGCCAATAGTGTTGCAGCCATCACTAAATATTCACTAGCTTCATTTAACTCCAGTACCTGCATAGCATGTATATGATCGATATATTGTTGAGTAATTTCAGCCATTGGGATATCATAGATATCAATTTCCAATCTGTGAATTAAATGCAATAATAAATCAAGTGGCCCTGAAAAGGCTTCTAATTTTACTTCATAAGACATTGTTTTACCACCCTGAGATTCTATGTTCTTTTAGTATAGTAGAAAGGAGTCCAAAATGCATCCACAGCACCATACTTTATTTATCGACTACTGTGCCTTTTTCAATGGTAATCAAGATTTTTTTGAATGCCATGAAGTTCTTGAAGAATACTGGAAGGATATTGCGCCAGGTGATAAAAAACACCCTCTCGTTGGATACGTACAGCTCGCAACAGGCTTTTATCATTGGCGCCGTGATAATTATACTGGCGCTGAACGAATGTTAGAGAAAGCATTTAGTAATTTCCAACATAATATAGGTCATAATTTTTTTAACGAAATTGACTACGATAAACTACTGATACAACTATCAGATGCACTTGCTGCCGTCCAAATGGGCAAGTCCTTTCAAGCTTTTCAGCTACCACTTTCACCCACATTGAGACAACTAACACACGCCCGCATACAACTTTTACCAATTAGTGACTCTAACTATCTTCTTCATAAACATATGCTTCGAGATCGCTCACATATTCTTGCAGAACGACAAGAAAACAAACATAGAAAAAGCAGACGTCAATGATCGTCTGCTTCTTCATCGATACAATTTATACATTTTTGAACAAATTTACGTATTTCATCTGTTGCGCGCACACTTCGATACTGGCCAAGTTCTGCCACTTCTTGTAGCATTTCCTTCGCCACCCCCTCACCTCTATACGAAGGGACAACGGAAACATGCTGAATTGTAGCTATATTTTGATCATCTGTTACAAGTCCAACGATGCCAACATACTCATCGTTCTTTTTCCATAAGTATAATACCCAATTACCACCATTTTCATAGGAGTGGATTGTCTCTGTGAGCTTTTTTATGTCTTTTTCGTTAGGCATAAACGAGAGTAGCCCCATTGCTATTTTCTCGAAAGCTTTCTTATATCGAATTAACATATTTGTCTATTCCCTCTTTTTCTAGCTGTACATAATCTTTGACTATCCTACACGATTTGTACTTTTCCCGCAAGCCAATTTCTGTCTTACGAACCAGGTCCAAGAATTCCTTTTGACGCCAACACCCAATAGACAACGCCCCACAACAAAATAAAAGCTGAAATGGACGCTAGTAAAACCCATTTATTTTTTCTCAAATTTACTCACCCTTTTTTAACATTAGCGGGAGATCGTTTTGTATAATATCTTCATAACTTTCGCGTCGAATTGCTAGCTGATGCTCACCATTTTCTACGAATACTACTGCTGGACGTGGTACACGATTGTAGTTACTCGCCATAGAATATCCATAAGCGCCAGTACAGAAGATTGCTAATACATCTCCAGAAGCTGCTTCTTGAAGCTTAGCATCAATAATTAATTTATCGCCCGATTCACAAAGTTTACCAGCAACTGTATAGGTTTCACTTTTTGGTTCATTGACTTTACTTACAATGACTGCCTCATACTTCGCATCATATAGAGCTGGACGGATATTGTCACTCATACCACCATCTACAGCAATATATTTACGTACTTCTGGTACTGTTTTTTGTGAACCAATGGTATAAAGTGATGTTCCTGCATCGCCTACAAGTGAACGTCCTGGTTCAATCCAAATTTCTGGCATCGTTAGACCAAGTACAGTCGCTTTGTTTTTGACAACTGTAATCATATCCTCTACATATACTTGCGGCTCAAGCGGTGCATCTTCTTCTGTATAACGAATTCCGAAGCCCCCACCTAAGTTTAACACAGTACACGTAAAATCGTGAGCCTTGTTCCAATCAGAAATTTTATCAATTAATTTTTCCCCCGCTAAGCCAAAGCCAGCTGTATCAAAAATTTGAGAGCCAATATGGCAGTGTAAGCCTAGAAGCTCTAAGTATTCATGGTTAAAGGTTTGTTGGAAAGCTTTATCTGCTTGACCATTATTTAAGTCGAAGCCAAATTTAGAATCTGCTTGACCTGTCGTAATGAAATCATGCGTATGTGCCTCAACACCTGGTGTGACACGTAGTAAAATACGCATTTTTTGTTGACGGCGCTGTGAAATTTCTTTTAAAAGCTGAATTTCATAGAAGTTATCCACGACAATACAACCAATTTTCGAGTCAAAGGCTAATTCTAATTCAGCAATGCTTTTATTATTACCATGGAAGTGAATACGCTCTGCAGGGAATCCCGCTTTTAAGGCTGTAAATAATTCTCCACCAGAGACAACATCTAAAGATAGATTTTCTTCTGCCGCTAATTGGTACACAGCTACACATGCAAATGCCTTTGAAGCATAAGCTACTTCTGCTTTCACACCTAGTTTTTTAAACGTATCAATAAAGCCTCGTGCACGCTTACGAATTAATGCTGTATCGTACACAAATAAAGGTGTACCATATTCTTTCGCAAGCTCTAGTGTATCTACCTGTCCAATTGTTAAATGACCATCTTCAGAAATCGCTTGTGTTCCATATAAATGCATGTGCATCTCTCCCTTTTCACATCGTTCCATCTTGTGATACCTTGCACCTTAATCTCATGAAGAAATTTTTGCAAAAATCACAAAATACTATAGGTGAACTTTATCACATGAAAAAAACGAGTGCAACGGCTTCTAAGATCTTTCTCGCTGTTTGGAATCGACTACATAAGGTCTTAATGCATCTTCTGTCATTGGGAAACGAACAAGTACGCGAAGCATCGCCTTTGGAAAGAACGGAATAAGCGGCCATAAATATGGCGCTTGCATCGGACGTAATGAACATAAATACGTAAATAATATAAATATCCCGATAAATAACCCATTAACTCCCCAAATTCCAGTCATTATTAACAACCCTAGTCTAAAGAGTTTAATGGAGATACCAAGCTCATAGGACGGAATAATAAATGTCAGAATAGCTGAAACGGCTGTATATAACACTACCTCTGACGAGAATAGCCCAACATCAATGGCAATCTGACCAATAATTACACCCGCAACTAACCCCATCGCAGTGGATAATGGTGATGGGGTATGAATGGCGGCCATCCTCAAAAATTCTATCCCAACATCTCCAATAAGTACTTGCAGTAAAAGTGGGATATGCGATTTTTCCTTTGCACCTAAAAAGGATAACGCATCCGGTAATAAAGATGGATTTGTTGCAAATACATACCATAAAGGTAATAAAAACAAACCCATTATTGCTCCAAAATATCGCATAAAACGGACAAAGGTTCCAACTGATGGAGCTTGCCTATATTCCTCAGCGTGTTGTAATAAATGAAAAACTGTTGCAGGCACAATAATGACAGAAGGAGACGTATCGACAATAATGGCTATATGGCCCTCAAGTAAATGAGCTGCTGCAATATCTGGCCGTTCCGTATAACGTACAAAAGGAACTGGATGAAACTTCTGTTTAAACAGCCATTCTTCTAGTGATTTATCAGTCATAGTCAAGCCATCATGATGAATTTGTCCAATGCGCTGTCGTAATTTATCGAGCGTTTCATCATTCGCAATACCCTTTATAAACGCTAGCGCGACATCAGTTTGACCGATTTCGGATATTTTATGTAGCTCGAAACGTAAATTACTACTGCGAATACGCCGACGAACCAAAGCAGCATTTTGTGAAATACCTTCAACAAAACCATCCCTGGATCCCCGAATAACCTTTTCATTATCAGGCTCCTCAGGTGTACGTCCTGGATAACTTCGAATCTCTGCAACATAGCCGTAACCACTTTTAGTTATAAAAACTACTTGTCCACTTAATATGGATAATAAAATAGCTTCGCGTTTTGTTTCCTCTGATCGGCCTTGATAATTGAAATAGGCTTCAAAATACTCCTTTTCATCCTCAATATCAATGTCCTCTTCAGGCAACATATTAGAGAGTAATTGCGTTAATACAATCCCATCCACAAGTCCACTTATATATGCGCAAAGAACCGGCAAATCTTTGACAAATACATGCTTGATTGAAACGTCAAATGATTCGCCGTCACCAAATTGTTCATTAAGAAAATTTTCGGCTTCTTCTAAGCTGTTAAAAAGTTTATCTTTATCTGTCATGCTGTCACCATTTTCTTAGATGTCTTTTTTTACCTCTTCCTCTTCAATTGTGGCACTTGTAGCCATCCAACTTTTCAATTGGGCAAGAATCTTTTTCTCAAGTCGTGATACCTGAACTTGTGATATGCCAAGCCTGTTTGCAATTTCAGTTTGGGTACAATCTGAGAAATATCGTAAATAAATAATGGATTGCTCTCTAGGATCAAGTCTTGTGAGCACCTCTTTTAGTGGAATATAGTCGAATGGTTGCTCTGATTTTTCATCCTTCATTTGATCCATTAATGTGATTGAATCTCCTTCACTTTCATATAATTGCTCATGTAAGGAAGCAGGATCTCTCAATGCATCGGAAGCTGTTACAATTTCCTCAGTTGTGACTCCAAGCACTTGTGCCAATTCATGAATGGTTGGTGGATGCTCATTGTTTTTAATGAATTCATCAGTTGCATGACGAATTTTAAAATTAAGCTCACGAATGGATCGGCTAACTTTCACCATGCCATCATCCCTTAGAAAGCGTTGAATTTCGCCGATAATCATCGGAACTGCATATGTCGAAAACTTTACATCATACGTTAAATCGAATTTATCCACAGATTTCATGAGCCCTATACAGCCAATTTGGAATAAATCCTCGAGCTCTACGCCCCTAGTTGTAAAGCGTTGTACGATGGACCACACAAGCCTCGTATTCCCTTCGATCATTCGTTTACGAGCCTCATGATCGCCCTGCTGTGCACGTGCAATGAGATCACGCATTTCTTCCTGTGACAATAGCTTATCGGACGACTGTTCTAACGGCTTCACCAGCGTAACCTCACATTACCGCTGTGCGAACCGAGTAAAATTTCTTCGTAAAAGTTACCGTTGTACCTTCTTGCCACTTGGACATTACTGTCAATTGATCTGAAAAACTATCCATAATTGTAAAGCCCATACCTGAACGTTCCATCGCACTTTTCGTCGTAAATAACGGCTCCATAGCTCGGCTTACATCCTCAATTCCAATACCTTTATCCATAACAGATACTGTTACAACATCATCCTCACGTTTTGCACGAACTGTAACAACGCCTTTACCATTCTCTTCATAGCCGTGAATAATGGCATTGGAAACAGCCTCGGAGACAACCGTTTTAAATTCGGATAGCTCATCAATTGTTGGATCTAATTGTGCAATAAAGCCCGTCACGGCTACACGTGCTAAGGCTTCGTTTTCACTAAGTGCTAAAAAAGTTAATGTCATTTCGTTATCCATTTACAATCCCCCTCACTCTTTCAATCGCTTCTTCTTCTGTTGCATCCATCATCCATGGCCCTAAACCTGAAAATTGAAATACTTTTCGCATTGTCGGCGATGGATTCAATAAAATTGTGCGTCCAGCGATTGCTTCTAACTCACGCATTCGACCAAGTACTAAACCTACACCCGAACTGTCCATAAAGGAAAGCCCCTCTAAGTTCCAAATAATGGTCGATACAGCGCCTTGAAAAATTGCTGTAGAAATTTTCGCCCGAATTTGCTCAACTGCATGATGATCGAGCTCCCCAAATAAACGTATAACCACAGTCTCTCTTGTTACCATTTCTAATTGAAAATGCATGAACATCGCCTCCTCCTCGTGCAATTCCACATTCTATGCGGTGAATCCTTGTGACTGACAGAACTAGTGCAAAGTCTTCCGAAATAGTGTCAAATCGACATACTTATAGCTTTTTAGGTTAAGTGCAGTATGGGATAAATCAACATTTTTTAAACGCGATAGACTCTTAAAACAGAAATTCTAATTATGCAATAACAATGAGGTACCAATCTGTACGCAAATTTATCCACTTGTACAATGGTTCAATTCGTCACTTCGGCTTTTTTTTGCGTCTGTTCGGCACTTTGACTCTATCCGGCAGTTCGGCTTCGCTATCCTGCAGTTTGGACGTTCTATCCGGCAGTTCAGCTTTTCTTTCCGGCAGTCCCGTCCTTTCCTTCGCTTCAGCTCTTCTATCCGTCGCTTCGACTTCTCTATCCGGCACTTTGGACATTCTATCCGGTAGTTCAGCTTTTCTTTCCGGCAGTCCTGTCCTTTACTTCGCTTCGACTTTTCTATCTTTCACTTAGACTCCTCTATCCGGCACTTTGGACATTCTATCCGGCAGTTCGGCTTTTCTTTCCGGCAGTCCTGTTCTATCCTTCGCTTCGGCTCTTCTTTCCGTCGCTTCGCCTTCTCTATCCATCACTTTGGCCATTCTATCCAGCAGTTCGGCTTTTCTTTCCGGCAGTCCTGTTCTATCCTTCGCTTCGGCTCTTCTTTCCGTCGCTTCGCCTTCTCTATCCATCACTTTGGACATTCTATCCGGCAGTTCGGCTTTTCTTTCCGGCAGTCCCGTCCTTTCCTTCGCTTCGGCTCTTCTTTCCGTCACTTCGCCTTCTCTATCCGGCACTTTGGACATTCTATCCATCAGTTCAGCTTTTCTTTCCGGCAGTCCCGTCCTTTCCTTCGCTTCAGCTCTTCTATCCGTCGCTTCGCCTTCTCTATCCGGCACTTTGGCCATTCTATCCATCAGTTTAGCTTTTCTTTCCGGCAGTCCCGTCCTTTCCTTCGCTTCAGCTCTTCTATCCGTCGCTTCGCCTTCTCTATCCGTCACTTTGGCCGTTCTATCCGTCAGTTCAGCTTTTCTATCCGGCATCCCTGTCCTATCCTCCGCTCAGGCTCATCTATTCGTCACTTCACCCTCTCTATCCATCACTTTGGACATTCTTTCCGGCAGTCCAGCGATTCTATCCGGCAGTTCAGTCCTATCCTTCGCTACGACTTTTCTATCCGGCACTTCGCCTTCTCTATCCGGCACTTTGGACATTCTATCCATCAGTTCAGCTTTTCTTTCCGGCATCCCCGCCCTATCCTTCGCTTCGCCTCTTCTATCCGTCGCTTCGCCTTCTCTATCCTTCGCTCAGGCTATTCAATCCGTCACTTCGCCTTCTCTATCCATCACTTTGGCCATTCTATCCGCCAGTTCGGCTTTTCTTTCCGGCATCCCTGTCCTATCCTCCGCTCAGGCTCTTCTATCCGTCACTTCACCCTCTCTATCCGTCACTTTGGCCATTCTATCCATCATTCCAGCTCTCTCCCCGCCCCAGCTCTTCTATCTTCCTCAGAACAACAAAAAGAGAGAACCCTCTTTCTTCAAAGAGAGTTCTCGCCCCAAAATATTTATGCAATTGTATACGCATTTTGTACTTTTTCGATTGTTTCTTCATCAATTTGACGGTTTGAATATAAATAAGCAATTGTTTCATCAGCACTAACATGGTCGCCTTTTTTAGCAATCAATTGAATCCCAGCATCGTAATCAAGCTTAGATTCCTTCGTCAAACGACCTGCACCAAGCCCAACACTAGCTTCTCCGATTAATAATGCATTAATCGTCTCTACAGTGCCTTCAGCCAGCGCTTTGACAGCTACTTTATTGACCGTGTCATTTTGTACGATATCTGCTACATCGCCGCCCTGTGCCACGATAAATTCTTCAAATTTTGCTACTGCCGTACCATCTTCTAACACACGTTTAACAGCTGCTGTTGCCTGCGCTTCATCTACTCCCGCCGCAACTTGATACATTAACGAAGAAATGATAATACACTCCTCAAGTAGATCCTCATGTGTTTCACTCATATGGCCACTTAGTAAAGCGTATGCCTCTACTACTTCAAGCTTATTACCAATCATTTTTCCAAGTGGATTATCCATATCGCTAATATGAGCAACTACTTTCCGCCCTAGCTTTTCACCGATTGCCGTCATCGTGTCAGCTAAAACTTGAGCTTCTTGTTCCGTTTTCATAAATGCACCTGAGCCGCATTTAACGTCTAGTACAATGCCGTCTGCGCCACTTGCAATTTTCTTACTCATGATAGATGCCGCAATTAGTGGAATTGAATCGACAGTACCTGTCACATCTCGCAATGCGTACAATTTTTTGTCAGCTGGTACAAGATTACCTGTTTGACCAGCAACCGCAATTTTATGTTTATTGACATTATCGATAAATTCTTGGGATGAAAGCTCTGTTTTAAAGCCTCGAATGGATTCTAATTTATCGATTGTGCCGCCAGTAATACCTAGACCTTTACCACTAAACTTTGCTACTGGAATGTCAAGTGCAGCAATGATCGGAGTGACGATTAGTGTCACTTTATCGCCTACACCACCAGTCGAGTGTTTATCTATTTTAAAGCCTTCAATAGATGTTAAATCAATGACATCTCCAGATTCTATCATTGCCTTTGTTAAATAGAATGTTTCATCATCCGTCATGCCCAATAAGCGAATGGCCATTAGTAAAGAGCTTGCTTGATAATCAGGGATTGAACCAGTTGTGTAGCCTTCTACAAAATACTGAATTTCAGCCTGAGATAGCTCTTTGCCATGCTTTTTCTTTTCAAATAACTGCGCCATATTCATGTTAATAATCCCCCTTACTTCAGATCATTTAAGAAGCTTTTACCAAACTCAGGTGCTTCTACTTTGAAGTTTTCAGCAACTGTTGCTGCAATATCTGCAAAAGTTTCACGAAGTGCTAGCTCACTACCACCATTAAAGCGTGGTGAATAGATAATTAACGGTACATATTCACGTGTATGATCTGTACCATGGAATGTTGGGTCATTGCCGTGGTCTGCTGTAATCATTATTAAATCATCTGCTGTCATTGCCTCAGTAATTTCTGGTAGTCGAGCGTCAAATTCTTGTAGTGCGTTCCCATAACCTAGAGGGTCACGACGATGCCCAAAATTCGCATCAAAGTCTACTAAGTTTAAAAAACTTATTCCGTGGAAATCACGACGTACGACCTCTGCAAATTTATCCATACCATCCATATTGTTTTTTGTACGTACTGCATCTGTGACACCTTCACCGTTGAAAATATCAGAGATTTTTCCGATAGCTATTACATCAAAGCCTGCATCCTTTAACACATTCATCGTTGTACGGCCAAATGGCTTCAACGCATAGTCGTGACGATTAGATGTACGTGTGAAGTTTCCTGGTGTACCGATAAATGGACGAGCAATAACACGGCCCACTAAATACTCCGGTTGTAACGTAAGCTCACGAGCAATTTCACAAATTTTGTACAGTTCCTCTAGTGGAATAATTTCTTCATGTGCAGCAATTTGTAAGACAGGGTCAGCAGATGTATAGACAATAATCGCTCCTGTCTCCATATGCTCTTTGCCAAAGTCCTCGATAACTTGTGTACCACTAGCTGGTTTATTGCACAGCACTTTACGACCAGTACGTTTTTCAAGCTCTGCAATAAGCTCAGCTGGGAATCCTTCTGGATACACTTTAAATGGTTTATCGATATTTAACCCCATAATCTCCCAATGCCCGGTCATCGTATCTTTACCAACAGATGCTTCCTGCATTTTTCCGTAGTATGCTTTTGGTGTTTCAGTTGCCTGCATACCTTGAAGTGGTTCTATATTCGCTAAGCCGAATGACTCCATATGAGGCATTGTAAGCCCATTCATTTTTTCAGCGATATGTCCTAATGTGTGTGCACCCACATCACCAAAGTCCGCTGCATCTGGAGCTTCACCAATTCCAACTGAGTCCAATACTACTACATGGATTTTTTTAAATGGTTTATTCATAATTGTTGCCTCCTAATCTCATGTCTTTATTTTACCAAAAAACAGCGAAAAATAAAGGTCAGACATCCGACTGAACTATATTTTCTTTCTTAAGCACGTGGATGAAATTGCTTATAAACCTCAGATAATCGTGTTTTACTAATATGCGTATAAATCTGTGTTGTAGAAATATCTGCATGTCCAAGCATCTCCTGTACAGCTCGTAAATCCGCACCGTTCTCCACTAAATGTGTGGCAAAGGAATGTCGAAGTGTATGAGGTGTTAACTCATGTTGGATGCCTGCCTTTAGTGCATGCTCCTTCATTAATTTCCAACAACCTTGCCTTGTTAAACGTTTTCCTCTTTGATTAATAAAAAACGCATCTGTTTTTGGGTATTTCCCTTGTAATTGACTACGAGCACCATCTAAATATGTGGTTAATGCAGAAAGGGCACTTTTGCCAAGAGGAATGATACGCTCCTTGCCTCCCTTACCAAAAACACGAACAAAGCCCATTGTTAGATGAATATCAGCTAAATCCAAGGCAATCAGCTCGCTAATACGCATCCCTGAGCCGTATAATAGCTCTAGCATTGCCACGTCACGGATGCCCTGTGGCTTACTACGATTTGGCGCCGCTAATAAAGCTTCGATTTCTTCAAGAGAGAGGATATTTGGTAGCTTTTGCTCAATGGTTGGCATTTCTAAATGTACTGTCGGATCTGTTTCTGCACGCTTTTCTCGGAGTAAAAATTGGTGGAAACTACGAATAGAGGAGATATGGCGGGCAACAGTTCGACTCGTCTTTCCTTGCATACGTAACTGCTCTAAATGACGTAAAATAGTCGTTCTTTCCACTTTACGAAAATCAGACATTCCTTCTACTTCCCGTAAAAAGTTTACATAGTTTTCTAAGTCTCGGCGATAGGATGCTAATGTATTATCGGATAACTGCCGTTCTACTTGGATAAAATGAATATAATCCTCTACTGCATATTGAAATTCATTCATCACAACGCCCCCTTACTGTAAATTATTCTCTATTTTAGCACGGCAATTGGAATTGTGCTAAAACAGGAGTGTTAGAAAACCATTTCCCCCATCTATAGAAAGACGTTGATTTCAACTACGGGCTACTCGCTTGCCCCACGGAAGTCGGAAGCCCTCCGAAAATGGGCATTATAAGCAAAATATCAATAAGAAATCCTTTTTGAGCAATTACAAACCCTTTTTCCTAATCAACATACCTAGTCCTAATAAGTCTTATTCCAATAAAACAAAAAACTGCCCGATTTCAATCTTTACTTAAGATTAAAACAGACAGCTTCTCGTTATTTTTCTTCATTCGATTCGTCGTTTTTATCATGACAGCGCCAGCAAATGCCGTGGAAAGTTAGTCGGTGATCCTTTATGATAAAGTTCCAACGTTTTTCAACAACGGCTTCCACATCTTCAAGTAAATCTTCCTGAATTTCATCAACCGCACCACATTCGATACAAACAAGATGATGGTGGAAATGCGCAGCTCCCTCTTGGCGTAAATCATAGCGCGATACGCCATCGCCAAAGTTGATTTTGTCGACAATTTTGAGCTCAGTTAGTAACTCTAACGTTCTATAGACAGTAGCTAGACCAATTTCAGGTGCCTTTTCTTTTACTAAAAGGTAGACATCTTCTGCACTTAGGTGGTCTTCTTCGTGCTCAAGCAGTACAGCAACTGTTGCTTCTCGCTGCGGCGTCAGCTTATAACTAGCACTGTGCAACTGTTTTTTTATACGATCAATTCGGCTCTCCATGTGACGCCCCCCTAAACTCATTCCATTATACCAAAGGAGTAAATCCTATTACAAGATAGTGAATAGATTTCAAGTATGCTTTTGCATGTTTTTACCTGATGCTAATTTTCGTGAATGATATTCATCATTTTAATACATAAGAAATAACAATAAACTCAGCCACTATTATGATGAAAAATGTGATAAAATTCAACAAAATTGTCCGACCAGATACCCTTTTCCCGATTTTTCGCTTTGACCAAGCGGGTACTAGTAAATTGCATAGGACTAGCAACAATATACAATAGATGAGCTGAAATGGAAACCACCAAATCGTATAAACCCAAAAAGCTTCAAGTTTTTGTAATAAAAAAACCGAGCTAAAGCCAAAAAAGGTTGCACGCATCGCCACCGTGACACGTACTAAAACCTTCAAGACGCTATGTGTGGCTAGCAATAACACAAGAACTAACGAAACAACAACAGGCAGTACTAAGCGAAATATGGAGTGCCTGTCCCCATCTGCTAAACGAGGTTCTATAAATAAAATAAAAGGCTCAGCATTATGCCCACCAATAATATGAAATAAGATAACACCACAAACAAAACTCACAGCAATAATGGAAGCGTGATAAAATATAGACACCGTACGAGACATAAGCATGCTCCTTTTCTATCAAGGTTTGTACAGCTTATGCTCGTCCGCTTCTATTATGCTAAAGTTTATTTTCTTATTGTGTGGCTAGCCAAAGTACAGCAAACGCTGTCTTGGCGTCATAAATACGCTCGTCTGCAACCATTTGCCCCGCCTCTTCCAACGAAACTTCTAACAATTCGACAAATTCATCCTCATCTAGGTCTGCTTTGTTTTCTATTTTATATAAATCTTTTGCCACAAATAGATGAATGACTTCATCTGCAAAGCCTGGGGATGTTGCAAATGTTTGTAAAAAGGTAAAGCTCTGTGCACCGTAACCCGTTTCTTCCTCTAACTCACGACGCGCTGTATCAATTGGCTCTTCACCAGGTTCAAGCTTACCAGCAGGAATTTCAATAATTGATCGTTCTAGCGCTTTACGATACTGTTCTACCAAAACAAGCTTGTCATCATGCGTAACAGCAATAACAGCTACCGCACCTGGATGCTTAATAATTTCTCTTTTGGCAACATGACCATTCGGTAAAGTGACATCATCAATTTGTAGTTTCACAATTTTCCCGTCATAAATGGGTGTAGTCTTTGTCGTTTTTTCTTCAAACTTTTTCATTGACTAAAACCTCGCTTGTTCTTCAGATATGTTCATTGTACCATTACAAGTAGAGAAATCGAAGGAGGTCACTTACATGAAAAAAAGACAGCTTGGCTCAAGTGAATTGTTTATTTCAGAAATTAGTTTAGGGGGCATGTCTCTTTCGACAGATAAGAATAGGGCGGCCAATATTGTCGATATAGCCCTAGATGCCGGCATTAATTATATCGATACAGCCGATTTATATGACTTTGGGGCAAATGAAGAAATTATTGGAGCTATATTAGGGAAGCGTCGTCAGGATGTTATTGTAGCTACAAAGGTGGGTAATCGATGGACGGAAGGTGTAGACGGCTGGTATTGGGATGCATCCCCTTCCTATATAAAGGAAGCCGTTCATGCTAGTCTGAAACGTTTAAAGACGGACTATATTGATGTCTATCAGCTACATGGTGGTACCATCCAGGATGACTGGGACGGAATTATCGACACATTTGAAGGCTTGAAAAAAGATGGACTGCTTAGAGAATACGGTATTTCCTCGATTCGTCCAAATGTGCTAAAGCGTTTTTTACCAGCAGGTTCAGCCAAAAGTGTCATGATGCAATATAGCGCTTTAGATCGTCGTCCAGAGGAATGGCTCGACTTTATTGCCAGCGAGGGCGCTTCTGTTGTAACACGTGGTACTGTTGCAAAGGGTTTACTAACAAGTAGCTGGAAAGAACGTTTACAGCGCGTTAATAGCTTTAACACATATACAGCGGACGTTCTAACAACAACATTAACAGGTTTAGCCGCACATTATGATGATTTACATGCACTAGCAATTGCCTTTAATTTAAAGGAACCTTCTATAGCCTCAACTGTGATCGGTGCAAGCTCACAGGAACAGCTTGCACAAACACTCGCTGCCTATGAAAAAATAGATTCGATAACAGATTTTAAAGCTGCAAATGAACTAACCAAAGACGAACAATACATGGAACACCGATGAAAAAATGGCTTATACTACTTGTATTTTTAGTAGTGCTTGCTATTTCCTCTAGCATGACCTATGAACAGCAAACAATTGTTCCGAAATTAGAGCAAATATTAGCAAATAAACCTTTTGAAAAGCAATTATCGGTCTTAAAAATTCCTTATTGGGACACAGTTGCTTCTGTGGAAGAACGTGGTTACTTTAAATTTGTAGAATTTTTAGTTCGGAAATTAACGCATTTTGTTGGATTCGGTTGTATTGCACTTGCTATATATTTTGTATGGGGAAAACGTCGTTTCGCAGCAATTGTCGCTATTGCTGGAACAGCTCTTATTGCAATGCTTGATGAGTTTCGTCAAAGCTTTACACCTGGACGCATGATGAATGGTCAGGATGTTATGTTGGATACAGCTGGCGCGATTGTTTTTGTTGGGGTTGTCGTGTTGGTGAGAAAATTTTTAACTAAAAGACAAAGGGCTCTACTCTATAAAATGAAAGACAAGTGAATGTATTATAAAACAGTAATATCAAGAGATTGTCTTTAATGTCACACATTGTATTAAATAATTAGTACATCACTTATATAGTGGTGTACTTTTTTGTTTGTTAGACCTCTAAATAAACCCATTCACTACCACAACTACCGTGAGTAAGTAAATATTTACAGCAATTAAATGTTGTAGCAAAACAGAACATACATCCCGTTGAGAGGCAATAGCTTGAAAGAAAATAAAGTAAAAGAAGTGGCTAACTTATTAGGTAAACACGAAGAAACTATTAAACGTTGCGGTCAGGTAAATTCCCTAACGCTTATAGAAATAGCGATAAAGAAGGGTGGAGAGTTATTGAATTTGATTTATTGAAACTTAATAAAGTGATTCCTGTTAGGAGATGAACAAAAGTATTATTAAACCAAAAGTCGATGAAACAGGGTTAGTGAAACTGGCATATCAAATTGTTACTCTCACTCTCCCTTACCTCGAAATAATTTTGCTTACTCTTTTTGTTAGGGGAAATAAATTGGAAAAATACCAAACATTACACCTTTTTTGTCGATAATTAACATGATAACCGAAAAAAGGAGAGGAATATGGGTATGACCATATCAGATACGCTAAATTTATTGGAGTTAATTTGAAACAAAAAATGAGCCAAGATATAGACTTAAATGGCGATTCAATTGTCGATGGATGGTATATTTGGTGGGATGCTAGTGGTAATGACAGTGGTACATTTAATTACCAAAACACTTCGACGAATTTCCCAAATAATACAATGTCTGATTCCATTTTTATTAAATAAAATGTCATATGTTTTGACGGAAAGTAGTTGATTATATGAATGTGAATTCTATTACTTCTTATCAATTAACCTCATATTATACTAAAAATACTAATGTGAAGAATGTGAAGTCGGAAGAAGTAGAGGGGTCTTTATTTCTTGTTGGAGAAACAGATACAAAACAAAAGGATTCCTCTGCTGTTTACAAAGAACTTTCCGATAAATATGACGTTAGAAATGCTACTTTTGGAGAAATTGTTGAAATATCCAATGCGTTATATAAGGCAGGAGAGATATCTTTAACAGAACATGCCGTTTTAACATTCGATTATGAAAAATCTACTAACATTTTAAAACGACATGCTCCAGGATATATTCCGGTTGATTTTGATATGTATGAAACGATTGCTAATAGTAATGGACAAAGAGATTGGATTGCGGAGTTTGGAGCAAGGGCACAGAAAAATTTTAAGTATGGCAATTTAATTGGTTATCAAAGAAATACAAAGGTTCTTGAGATTTTAGAGCGATTATCGCGTTAAAAATGAGAGCAGCGAGTGCTGCTCTTTTTTCTTTTTGGCATGGCTGAGTTTTTTTATTCCATCCAAGGAAAGCAAGAAATACATTCTTTTATATCTACAAGTCCAAATGTAACTGGCGAAAATTTGAAAGCTGAATAAAACTAGAATCTTTTCTAACACCCGATGTGAGGCAATATTACTTTTATCTTCATTCAGCAGAAGACTCCCACCTCTATAGATGGTGATATGAATGCTATTTTGATTACTTTTTCAGTGGGTGTCCAAACACCTACTGAATGAAGATAAAGCCTCCGGCGGATGTCACGGATTTTCAAAGGAATGAATTGTGCGAGCACAATTCAAAATCCGGACGCAATTACGCCAAGGCGTAATTGATCAGTATCTGCAATCACATACTTAACTTTAGGCTGACGAAGTAACCAATCTTTTAAGAATCTAACCGTTTCTGTCATGTATCCATTTCCCTGATATTGTGGAAAGGTATAATATCCGATTACTACTTCTCCGTTTTCATTTGGTAGACCTTTTACCATAATGCCACCAACAGGGCAGTTTTTTTCTTGTGACACGATTAACCAGTTCGTATGCCAAATATAATTTTGTTCATCTGCTAATAATTTTGAGAGTCTAAACGACAAAGCTTGTTTAAGTTCCGCATCAAGAAAAACCTCTGAATTACATAATGACAAATCTTTTTCCAAAGTATCCTCTTGATCGATGAATAATTTTAAATACTTAGCGTTCAATGGGATTAACCTTAATCTTTCAGTGATTAATTCAAACATTTTTGTTCTCCTATCATAATGTTTATATAAAAGATAAACTATATGAGATATATGTTATTGGCAGCGTCCCCCATTTTAAAATTCTTAAAATAAAGAATAATATATTTTTCTCCTTATATTTAAAGATGATTAATAGTATCATCCAAGGAATAATATGTAAACTTAAAAAATGAAGCATATAAACATAGAAACAGTGCACCCGCAATTGGATTCACTGTTTTCTTTTAGAATTTTGAGCCTTTATCGCCGTATTCGTTTAATAGTTCTTCAAACGTTTTGTTTTTTTCACGCTGCTTGCGCTCAAAGGGCTTGCTTTGCCGCTTTGGCAAGCACGTCACCGCTTATTTGTTCGGCTAATGTAACTGCCTCCTGTTTTGGTAGACAAGCTGTTACGCTACTATCCACGCGTTACTGCTGTTTTCGTTTCTTCCCCATTGCATTCACCTTTTTATTCACTTTAATGGCGCTTTACCTCTGTTGCGAAAGTGTTTGATTGTCGAAGTCGTCACAACAGCTTATAATAAGAAGTAAGAGAAGGGAGCAATTTAAAATGAAACAAATCCAATTAAACTCTCCTGAATTTAATCGTGTACTTAAAAATTTACAATTTGAAAATTTATCACTAACTCCAACACTTCAGAAAAAAGTACTTGAAATCGTTAATTCTGGTATACAAATTTCACCGACCATTATTAAGGAAGTTCTGAATAATGGAAAAGTACAATAAAAAACTTAATGATGACTTCCTTTTAAAAACAAATCTTCTGGACATTACTGATTACAAAAGTCTTGAATTAGCAGAAGCATTTGTTTTTTCTCTAAGAGCCGCACAAATTGAGCAAGGAACATATAAATTTCAATTTATTAATTCCTATGCCGATGAATTGTTTTATCAATTAAATAATGAACCCGCATGGACTACAATTAATCAAACTGCAAGTAGATTGGCATATTACAAATCTGAATTGAATATGTTACATCCTTTTCGAGAGGGAAACGGCCGTACTATTCGTATTTTTGTACAAGCATATGCACAATCTAAAGGTGTTAATTGGAACTTTACAAATGTGGATAAAGAAACTTATTTAAACGCGATGATCCAATCTGTTACCAATACAGAACTACTAGAAAAGTTATTTTTTTATACTATAGAATTTATCTAATCAAAGTCCGATAAAACATAAAAACAGTGAATCCGCATTTAGATTCACTGTTTCACTTTAGAATTTTGAGCCTTTATCGCCGTATTCGTTTAATAGTTCTTCAAACGTTTTGTTTTTTTCACGCTGCTTGCGCTCAAATGCTAGTTTCGCTTGGCGCTCTTCTTCAGCGGCCTGCTCTTTCGCTGTTAAGTCTTGCTTGGCAGCTTTTAATTTGGCAAGCACATCACCACCTAGTTGGTCAGCTAATGTAACTGCCTCTTGCTTCGGTAGACTAGCTGTCACGCCAGCATCTACGCGTTGTTGTTGCTGTTTTCGTTTCTTTCCCATTGCTTTTCACCTTCTTATTGACTTCAAGGGCGTTTGACAATTGTTGCGACCCCTTGTCCACCACCGATACATAGTGTTGCAAGACCAGTTTTAGCATCACGTTTTTCCATCTCATGTAAAAGCGTTACTAAAATACGTGCACCACTTGCACCAATAGGGTGACCAAGAGCAATTGCTCCCCCGTTCACATTTAGTTTATCATGATTAAAGCCTAGTTCGCGATCTACAGCAATAGATTGCGCTGCAAACGCTTCATTTGCTTCAATTAACTCTATATTTTCTAACGTCACATCGGCTTTTGCTAATGCTTTTTTTACTGCTGTTACAGGACCAGTTCCCATAATGGCTGGATCAACACCAGCGCTAGCATTTGCTGTAATTTGTGCCATTGGTTGAATGCCTAGCTCTGCAGCTTTTTCTTTCGACATCACAACAACAGCTGCTGCGCCATCGTTAATACCTGATGCGTTTGCTGCTGTCACTGAACCATCCTTTTTAAAAGCTGGACGTAGCTTTGATAAAGACTCAGCTGTCACGCCTTCGCGAGGGAATTCATCTTTATTGAAAACAATCGGTTCTCCCTTACGCTGAGGGATTTCTACAGCTACAATTTCATCATTAAACTTTCCTGCTGCAATCGCTGCTTCTGCACGTTGCTGTGAACGCGCGGCAAAGGCATCCTGTTCTTCTCGTGAAATCTCATAGGCGTCACATAAATTTTCTGCAGTGATGCCCATATGATAATCATTAAATGCACACCACAATCCGTCACGAATCATCGTATCAACTACCTTTTGATCCCCCATACGGAAGCCTTCTCGTGCATTTTGTAATACATACGGTGCTTGACTCATATTTTCAAAGCCGCCTGCTACGATAATATCCGCATCCCCTGCTAAAATGGCTTGTGTCGCAAGGTGAACGGCTTTTAAGCCAGAGCCACATACCTTATTAATCGTTAATGCCGATACTTCATGTGGTAAGCCTGCTGCAATCGCCGCTTGACGAGCTGGATTTTGACCAAGCCCAGCCGATAAAACATTCCCCATAATGACCTCGTCGACTTGTTCACCTGCTACACCAGCACGTCCTAATGCTTCTTTAATAACAATGCTTCCTAATTTTGTCGCAGGTACGTCCTTTAATGTTCCTTGGAATGAACCAATAGCTGTACGTACAGCACTTACTATTACTACCTCTTTCGTCATAAACATTCTCCCCTTTTCCCCGTTCAAAAATGAACACTGCATGCATATGCTACTAGCAGATATGTATATTTTAACAAATATTTTGACGATTTTCGATCAATTTCGCTTTAGCGTAATTGCGTCCGGATTTTGAATTGTGCCCGCACAATTTATTCCTTTCAAAATCCGTGACATCCGCCGGAGGCTTTAGGCCAACGTGATGTTGGTCACTCAGTCGTTGCCACAGGACGTGGTGTTCTTAGACTGAGTTCATCTATTTCAGTAGGTGTTTGGACACCCACCGAAAAGGAACCAGTACCTCATTCATCACACCACTATTGAGGTGGGAATCTTCTACTGAATGAAGATAAAAGAAATAATCGCAGTTTTGCCAAAGATAATGTAAAATGTTGACGTGTTTTAAACAATCTCAGTTGGGAACATTACAAGTAAGAAAAGAGCATTCACCAAAAGGTGTGTGCCTAGACAACAAAAGAAACAGGATGTGGAGGTGTTTACAATGAAAAAGAAAATGCTTATATTTTCAGGTATAACGACGACGCTTGCCGCAGCTGCAACTGGTCTGTTTGGCTTTGCGCTTTCCAATAAATTAATGTACATTCAGCAAAAGGATCCTGAATTTGTTCGTGAACGCGAAACCACTGCTAAACGTTTTGACGAAACTTGGTACAATAAAAATTTAAAATGCGAATTAAATATCGACTCTCCCAATGGCTATACGATTCGAGGTATTATGTTTCAACCATTAGAAACAAATAATACAATCATTATTTGTCATGGAGTAACAGAAAATAAAATCAACTCTGTCAAATATGCTCGACTATTTGAGCGGCTTGGCTATAATTCCGTTATTTTTGATCATCGTAGACATGGGGAGACAGGTGGGAAAACAACTAGCTATGGCTATTATGAAAAAAACGACCTCGATGCAGTTGTGAAAACTGTAAAGGCAATGATTGGTGAAGACGCTATTC
The DNA here is from genome assembly GCF_044761885.1 of Lysinibacillus sp. NPDC097231. Classification (NCBI taxonomy): domain Bacteria; kingdom Bacillati; phylum Bacillota; class Bacilli; order Caryophanales; family Bacillaceae; genus Lysinibacillus; species Lysinibacillus sp. NPDC097231. The sequence continues at coordinate 27,913 of NZ_JBIWDH010000001.1, forward strand.
TTGGTATTCACGGTGAATCGATGGGTGCCGCAACAATGTTACTATATGCAGGAACTATCGAGGACGGTGCTGATTTTTATATTTCTGATTGTGCCTTTTCTGATTTTTCAATGCTGCTTAAACAAATTGCAAAAACCGAATTTAAATACGGCTCCATTATCCCCATTCGTTTTGCAGATTTTTTTGTTCGCTTGCGAGACGGTTATTCCTTCAAAAGTGTAACACCAGCTCAGGCTGTAACCAATATTAACAAGCCAGTGCTCTTTATCCATAGTATTCCTGATAGCTTTATCCCAGCTTCCATGTCACTGGATTTATATAATAAAAAGGATGGCTCCAAAAAATTGAAGCTGTTTGATCATGGTGCTCATGCACAGTCCTTTAATGAAAATATGGTCGAATACGAGGATTTAATCCATGACTTTTTAGAAAGTTTCATCTATCAAAAAATTAATCGTGATTCTTCCTCATCTAATGTCATTCCTTTTCATTTTTAATACAAATGAAAAAACTAAAATATAGCTCTTCAGCAAAGCTAGGGGTGATTTCCGTTCCGACTGGGTGCTTTCCTGGGGGCGTCCAGTCGGAACGGAAATCACCCAATTCACATAGCATGTCATTTTAATTTATAGTGATAAAACGAATCTTTAACAATGTATCTGTGTGAAAACAAAGCGGCATAATTCTCACAGACACAACGAAAAACCTTGCAATCTGAACTGCATCTCCAATTGTTAGATGCTGTCTAACGATTGGAGTGCCGTTCATTTATTCACGCAAGGTTTTTAAAATTTTTATTCTGCGAAAACGATATGCCATTCATCACGTTTCGCTAAAAATTCTTTGGCTAACGCTTGTGCACCTTCTAGGCTATGACTTGCTGCCCAGCCACATTGCACTACATTACATGCAGGCACTACTGTTGCCTTTGTAACATCCGTAAATGTCTTTTCTAAAATATTTAATAAATCCTCATAATCATTGTGATTAATAAGCGATACATAGAAGCCTGTTTGACAGCCCATTGGACTGAAATCAACAATATGATCAGAGTAATTGCGAATAATGTCGGCCGATAAATGCTCTAAGGAATGTAATGCAGGCATTTCCATATGCTCTTTATTTGGCTGTTTAAAACGAATATCATATTTGTACACTTCATCGCCGTTTTTCCCCGTCTTAACACCTGCTAGTCGAACATACGGAGCTTTCACTTTCGTATGATCTAAATCAAAACTTTCAACATTTGTTTTTTCTTTCTGCAATGCACACAACTCCTTCATATAGAATAATTCCATTATAACGAGTTTTCCGATAGAATTGTATGATTTTTAAGAATTATTTAAATGATGCGTTAAATCAATTTCACTTTGGCGTAATAATTGTTGCTGTCGCTTCGCTTTCGCACAGTATACATTCGCTGAATGAAGATAAAAAAACAACTAGCCATGCTTGGACTAGTTGCTCTTTAAAAATTCCTATTATTTTTGGAATTTATTCATTTGTGCCATCATTTGACGTACTTGCTTTTCAGACGGTGTACGACCCATTTGTGCCATCATCATACGAATCATTTGCTCATTAATTGGTGGGTTCTCTTTTAAATATTTCATCATAGCTTGACGAGCGAAATAGAAACCAAGTGCCGCACCCGCTGCTAACGCAATAATTACGATAATAATCCAAATCCAAGTTTGCAATCTTGCCAACCTCCTCCACTACAATATACCGAGAAAAAACTCTCCACGCTCCATTATACACCAAATAATAGCGTGTTACTATATTGTAGTGAATATTCCTAATGCATCGTATACTTCATAGGTTTTAACCATCCACATTCATTATCTTGTTTATTAAATGCAATAAAACGCTCACTCATTTTTGCAAGCATCTGGAATAAATCCAAATCAAGCATTCGTGAACCCTCACAATAGACGCAGATTTTGCGTTCCACCAAATAAATAGCCATTTTCCCTTTGATCGGATGCTCTAAAAATAAGGCATTACGAGCTCTCTCTAAATGTGCATACTTAGAATCTAGTTGCGCCTCCAGCATTGTCGCAATCTCATCAAAGCGAACGTTTTCACATATATATGCCAGCTCTTTTAAGGATTTCTCGTTAGCGTCTTCACAGCCTTGCATCATTTCTAATAACTTACGCTCTCTACCGAAAATAAACGTTAAATGCTCTTCTTTTATTTTATATATGGAGTAGGTTCTCACTAGAAATCCTCCTTCGCTCGTTTCTTTTCCATAAGTATAGCTCATTCATTCTCCTTAATTTGTCAAACGAAGGAAGGATACATCTTCTATTTTTGTCGAAAACCTTCTAGTTTCGGTTCTATCAATTACTTTATGGAATAATCAGTTCCCTTCTATATTGAAACAATCAAATACTCTATTGAAGTACGTCATTGCAGCATAATAAAGCCTTTTCTATAACTGCTTAGATCCAGCTCAGCCTCAAGACCTAGAGTAAAATCAATTTCCAGTCCGTTTTAGAAGAACTTGCTAATAGGTAATATAAAGGTACAAACGAAAGGAGCTAAAACATATGAAAAAATTTCTTCTACTTACGGGAGGCATCGTCGCAGCATGTGTTGCACTTGCTTTAATCGGACCACTAACAGGGTTACTATTTTCGGGTTTATTTGTAGCACTTGGCATGCACTTCTACACTGCAAGCAAGTCGACATTCGGCAAAATATTTTGGTTTACAGTTGGTCTGATTGGTGTTCTTTCAGCAATATCTAACATCCCAGCAATGGTTGGTTTAGCGGCAATCGCTATCATCTATGTGATCTATAAAAAATGGAATGGCCAAGATGTAAAAATTCCAACAATTGAAGCGAAGGAAGTAGATCCATTCACAAACTTCGAAAAAGAATGGTCAAACTTAACAAAATAAAAGGAGCGGATTCAAATGAACTTATTTCAACGTTTTAAATATACAATAGAGGCAGATTTACATCAGTTATTTGATAAGAAGGAACAAAAAAATCCAATTGCGATGTTAAACCAATATATTCGCGAGGCAGAAAAACAAACAGAGCAAACAGGAAAATTGTTAGAGCGCCAAGGTCAGTTAAAAGAAAAACTAGAGCAGGAATTTAAGGAAAACGCGGAGTTACTTGCAAAGCGTGAGGCTCAACTAAAGCTAGCTACTTCTAGCGGGGAGCAGGATTTAATTGATTTCGCTTCTGATGAGGTAACTGCTTACACAACACGCAACAACACATTGCAAGCTAGTATTGAAGCAAGCACACGCGAATACTTTGAGCTAGAGCGTAAGTTCGAAACAATGAAACACAAAATTAAAGACATGAAAGTACGTCAATTACAGTTGATGGGCAAAGAAAACGTAACACGCGCTCACCATCAAATGGACGGTATGCTTGCGAAAAACAATAAAACGAACTTTGAAGATTTAGAAACATATATCGATAAGCTTGCTAACCAAATCGACAAAGATCACGAAGTAACAACTTTTGAGGCTAGACTTGCACAGCTAGAAAAAAATGCAACACAAGAAAACGCACCTCTACTAATCGAAAACAAATAACATGCTATAATATAAAGAAATATGGGATGCCTCAATTATTGAAGCATCCCATTTCTTTGAAGAAAAAACTTCTAGCTATATGGAAGGTGACCAAAAAGAGATAAAGGAAATTATAATAATGAAAAACAGAAAGTGGTTTAGTCCTTTGATTAAAATATGTATTTTCGCTTTTTTTATTCTTTTATTATTTATAATCATGTTATTAAGTTATCGCTTTATAGTACAACAACAAATAAAACAAAAAAGTGCTGAAATAATTGAAAATGGTGGTATTAGTGAATTAAAAGAAATCAATGTAAATGGAGATAAACAGTATATATTAGTAGAAGGACAAGATAAGGAAAAACCTTTTTGTTTATTTCTACATGGTGGGCCAGGGTCACCATTTCCCTATGGCGTAAGTGCTCGATCATTATATCCTGAAATAACAGAGAATTGCGTAGCAGTTTATTATGATCAAAGAGGTTCAGGTAAAAGCTTTCATAAGGAACTATCCATTGATACAATGAATCTTTCTCGATTTACTGAAGATGCTACTATAATAGTTGATTATATTAGAGAACATTATCGACAAGAAAAAATCTTTGTCATTGGTATGTCATTTGGTACAGTAATTGGAACTCAATTAGTGTCCAAATATCCTGAGAAATTCCACGCCTATGCAGGTATTTCTCAAATAACCGATATTACTAAAGGGCAAGAACTTGGTTATAGCTGGTTACAAAAAGAAGCTATAGCTAATAACGATGAAAAAACTCTCCGTATATTAGAGAATTTAGGAAAAGGTCCTTATTTAGCAGAAGACGAGGATCAATTTAGCGACCTTATCAATCAATATAAAGGCATGAATTATTTTGATGATACGATTGAGAAAGTGAATCTCTTTGGTTTGGTAAAGGGAGCTTTCACTTCCCCTGATTACTCTTTACAGGATTTATATAAAGTTTTTATTTCAGGACCTCAATTTAGTCTTGTTAAAAGTCAGGAATTAAAAAAAGAAATTATCCTTACTAATTTTTTTGATGCTGTAAGAAGTATAGATATTCCTGTTTATTTTATTCACGGTCAATATGATAAACAGGCGAATTATGAATTAGCAAAACAATATTATGAGGTTTTAGATGCACCAAAGGGTAAGGAATTTATTACGCTAGAACACTCTGCTCATTATCCAAATGAGCTTGATTCAGCCTTCATGCATAACACAATCCAAAAAATGCTCGAAGAAAAATAACATCACTAAAAGAGAAGTTCGTCTTCTCTCATCAATTTGTAGAAAGAAGGGTGACCCTTTTGCAAAATTTCACAACCAACAAACTCACATTTTGGGTACTATGCTTCTTTTTACTCGTTTTTGTGGAACTCACCGTTTTTAATAACGGTGGCGCCTTTTGTCTATTGATTGGGGTAGGACTTCTTTATGTAAGTTTCTCGAAAAAAACTCGTTTTTTTAAATGGACAGGAATTTTCTTCATCGCAATTGCACTCTTTACGATGTGGAGTTTACGTTTATTTATCGTCATCATGCTCTTATACATGCTCTATCGATACTTACAAAGAGAAAACGAACCAAAAGTTGTTGGTTTGGGGTTATTCGAAAAGCTTCCAGCTACTAAGAACGAATTATTTGGTACTATGCCTGCACCTGTAGAAGCCTATAAATGGCAAGATGTTCAAATTCAGCGACTTGCTGGTGATATTACGATTGATACGACTCAAACAATTTTACCTACCGGCACAAGTTTCATTACCATTCGACAGGGCATTGGTAAGGTGCAAGTTTATATCCCGTATGAAGTTCCATTCCGATTACACTATACGACACTATTTGGTGAAATTAAATGCTTACATGTTGGGCCACAACGTTTACTCAATGAAAGTGTAAGTTTCGCAGATGGAAACCCTGAGGATGCAAAGCGTACACTTGTCATACATGTGGCAACATGGCTTGGGGATTTGGAGGTGCTACGTAAATGATTGCCTTTTTCTCAAGATTATCTACACTATTTTTCATTTTAATAGGTGCTGCTTTTGGCCTCCTTTTTGTTGTTTGGGGTGAGCCAAACGAGAAAACCTGGGAGCCGTTATGGCAGCAAAATTATAATAACATGCCCCTCGGTGGTATTATTGTTCTCGCTCTTCTTGCGATTAGCTTACTAATTGCAAGCTGGATCAGTTTGACTGCTCGCGCAAGAGAAGCTCAGGCAACTCGCTTTGTCAAACAATTAATTGAACCAGATTTTGTCTTACCGAAAAAACAGCCTTTACCGAAACCATTGAAAAAAGCTTTAGTACAAACAAGTGAATTAATCGATACGCAACGAAAAAGCTTGCAGCGTCTATCAAATGAACGTGCAGAAGCTAACGATAAAATTATTCAAGAACGAATTATTGCTGAGCGCCAACGCCTTGCTCGCGAACTCCATGATTCTGTATCACAGCAATTATTTGCCGCTTCTATGTTATTGTCGGCTTTAACGGAAAATGATGAAAATGCTACTAGCTTAAAACAGGTTGAGAAAATTGTTCAACAGGCTCAACTTGAAATGCGTGCATTATTATTACATTTACGTCCTGTAGCTCTGCATAATAAAACACTTGCACAAGGTCTTGAGGAGCTAATTATAGAGTTACAACAAAAGGTATTTTTCCATATCGAATATGAGCTGGAGGAAATGTCGTTATCCAAAGCGGAGGAAGATCATTTATTCCGGATTGCACAGGAGGCGTTATCGAATACACTACGACATGCCAAAGCGAGCGAAGTTGAATTACTGCTCGTTGCCCGAGACGATTTAGCTATTTTACGTATTCAGGACAATGGCCTTGGCTTTGATGTTGAAGCTGATAAATCTACTTCATATGGCTTGCAAAATATTGCGGAACGAGCTGTCGAAATTGGTTGCATGTACAAAATTGTGTCAGTGCCTGGGGAAGGTACAATTGTAGAGGTTAAAATTCCACTACATCAGGAGGTTGAGGTAAATGATTCAAGTGTTAATAGTGGATGACCACGAAATGGTGCGTATCGGTGTTTCTGCCTATTTGTCAGCACAACCAGATATTACCGTTGTGGGTGAAGCCGAAAATGGTAAAGAGGCAGTCGAACGTGCCCTCGCCCTACGTCCAGACATTATTTTAATGGACAATGTCATGCCAATCATGACAGGAGCTGAGGCGACAGCTGAAATTTTAGCAGCATGGCCTGAGGCAAAAATTATGATGGTTACGAGTTTTTTAGATGATGACAAAGTCTATCCTGCATTAGAGGCAGGTGCAGTCAGCTATATTTTAAAAACTTCGAATGCTAAACAAATCGCTGATGCGATTCGTAAAACGATGGGTGGCGAAACCGTTTTAGAGCCAGAAGTAACGTCAAAAATGATGCATCGCATGCGTTACGGCACTAGTACTCCCCTTTATGAGCAGCTTACCGATCGAGAAATGGAAGTATTATTGCTCATGGCTCAAGGCAAAGCAAACCAGGAAATCGCGGATGCCTTATATATTGCCTTAAAAACCGTGAAAACACATGTCAGCAATATTTTGGCGAAGCTAGATGTCCAAGATCGTACACAGGCAGTAGTCTACGCCTTTCAAAATGGGCTGGCAAAGTGAGTGTTCATTTTAAAATATACGAAACTGCATTTTCTAAAATTTTGTTTCACAATGTTGTAAAACAAAATTGTCAAAGAAACCTTTTTGCATATTGTAATGAGAGATTTCCGTTCCAGGCTACTCGCTTTGTCGCTGTCGCACAGAACAAAGCGACCAGTCGGAACGGGAATCAACCCCTCCTTTGCAGAAAAGTCATACTTTATAATACAGTTTCTTTATTAACTAAAAAGCTCTTTAACCTCTTGTACGCTGTTAACTATGTACGTGGCTTTCGCATCCATTAATTCTTCAGGTGAACCATAGCCATATGTTACTCCAACAGAATCAATTTTATTTTCATGTGCCCCATTGATATCGTATTTACGATCTCCTATCATGATAACTTGATCAATAGGAACTTCACTAAAATGCTCTAGGGCAAATGCGATTATTTCTCCTTTTGCTGAGCGTGTACCATCTAAATGACTTCCCACAACAAGTTCAAAATACTGCTGAAGATTGAAATATTTTAAAATTTGTTCAGCAAATACAGTTGGCTTTGACGTAGCTATGGCTAATTTATATCCTTCCCCCTGCAAATGTTCTAATAATGAGGAGATATTTTGATACACTTCATTCTCATACATGCCTGTTTCGGAAAAACGTTCTCGGTAATAGCCAATTGCTTGACTAATTTGTGCATCATCTAAACCATATATTTCACGAAATGATACTTGCAATGGCGGGCCAATAAACGTTTCAAGTTTATCTAAATCACCTTCATCTATACCCATCTTTTGTAAAGCATATTGAACCGATTTCGTGATGCCTATTTTAGGATCCGATAATGTACCATCTAAATCAAATAAAATTACACTATATTTCTTCATTATAACCACTCCTTTTTTTATTATCGAAGAGATGGATAGACAGTTGAGCCAAAATCGTGAATATCTTTGAAATAATCAAAATGTAATGGGTTTTGTCTTTTTTGCTGGTACCAATCCTAATCCATCGTATTTTGATTTCTTTAGTGAAATTCTTCAAAACACGAAAAAATACCGCATCACTCAGAGGGATAACCCTACTGAGTATTGCGGTATTTATATAGCAAAAATTAAAGTGCTTTAACCTTCGCTACAACATTTTCTACTGTGAATCCGTATTTTTCCATAACTACTTCACCTGGTGCAGAAGCGCCGAACTTGTCGATAGCAAGAACGTCACCTTCAAAACCAGTGTATTTATGCCAGCCGAATGATGCGCCCATTTCGATAGCAAGACGTTTTGTCACAGCTTTTGGAAGAACTGATTCTTTGTAAGCTGCGTCTTGTTTTTCAAAGCGATCCATAGATGGCATTGAAACGACTGCTACATCCACATCGTCTGCTTTTAATGCTTTTTGTGCTTCAATTGCAAGTGAAACCTCAGAGCCTGTTGCAATTAAAATGGCATCTGCTACTTCTTTTGTAGCCGGAGATACTGTATAAGCACCCTTAGCTACACCTTCACGTACTGTATCAATAGATGCGTCAAGTACAGGTAAGTTTTGACGAGATAATACTAAAACAGTTGGTGTTTTTTCTGATGCTACAGCTAGCTCCCATGCAGCTACTGATTCATTCGCATCAGCTGGACGAATTACAGATAGATTTGGCATTGCACGTAAGGATGCAAGGTGTTCGATTGGTTCATGTGTCGGACCATCTTCCCCTACAGCAATTGAGTCATGTGTAAATACATAAGTAACAGGAAGACCCATTAAAGCTGAAAGACGTACTGCTGGACGAACATAATCAGAGAATACGAAGAATGTTCCACCGAATACATTCACACCACCGTGAAGTGCCATACCGTTCATAGCTGCACCCATTGCAAATTCACGTACACCAAACCAAATATTACGGCCAGCATAATCGTCTGAAGAGAAATCTCCAGCGCCTTTCATTGTTGTTTTATTTGAGCCAGCAAGGTCAGCTGAACCACCGAAGAATGATGGTGTTTTCTTCGCAATTGCGTTGATGGCATCGCCTGAAGAAGAACGAGTAGCTACTGATTTACCTGCTTCATACACTGGTAACTCTGAAGCGAAATCCTCTGGTAATTGACCATTCATCGCTTTTTCAAATTGTGCCGCTAATTCTGGGAACTCTTGTTTATATGCTTCAAATTTAGCATTCCAAGTTGTTTCCGGTTGTGCACCTTGAACTTCAGCTGCTGCTGCAAATGTATCATAAACTTCAGCAGGGATTTGGAATGGCTCATGTGACCACTCATAAGACGCTTTTGTTAAAACAACCTCATCTTTACCTAGTGGAGCACCGTGAGAATCGGCTTTACCTGATTTGTTTGGTGAACCATAGCCAATTACCGTTTTTACTTCGATAAGTGTTGGTTTGCCAGTAGATTTTTTAGCTTCCTCGATTGCTGCGTTTATCGCTTCAACATCTGTACCATCTGCTACTTTTAAGTAGTTCCAGCCATATGATTCGAAACGTTTTTGAACGTTTTCTGAGAATGATTTTTCTAAATCACCATCTAGAGAAATGTCGTTAGAATCGTAAAGTACGATTAATTTATCAAGCTTTAAGTGACCTGCTAAAGAAATAGCTTCAGCCGCTACACCTTCCATTAAGTCACCATCGCCACAAAGTGCGAATGTATAGTGATCAACAATGTCATGACCTTGTTTGTTGTAAGTAGCTGCTAAATGACGCTCAGCCATTGCCATACCAACTGTCATAGCAATACCTTGACCTAGAGGCCCCGTAGTTGCCTCTACCCCAACTGTATGACCATATTCAGGATGTCCTGGAGTTAATGAATCCCATTGACGGAAGTTTTGAATTTCCTCCATTGGTAAGCCGTAGCCACCAAGATGTAGTAGGCTGTAAAGAAGCATAGAGCCATGACCTGCAGAAAGTACAAAACGATCGCGGTTATACCATTTTGGATTTGCCGGATTATGGCGAAGTTGTTTTGTCCAAAGCGTATAAGCCATTGGCGCTGCCCCCATCGGTAAACCTGGGTGACCTGAATTTGCTTTTTCAATTGCATCGATTGACAATGTTCGGATAGCATTAATCGCTAGTTGATCCGCATGTTGAGTCATTTTGTTGTGACATCCTTTCTCGTCCTATATATTGTTCTTATACAGTTTAGTCAACATTGCTTCAGAAAACAATGCTTTTGTTATACTATTTGCTTTTATGACATACTTAATCTTTATTTCAGTAGTAAAATCCCCATCTAAAAAATTTAAAAAGCTGTTAAACCCTCACAGTCAGGAACAGAGTAAAATACTGAACAAAGTTATAACCACTGGCAGATGTCAAGGATTTTGAGTTGTACTTCAAATTCAAAATCCGGTCATAATGATGCCGAAACCTAAGTAATCTAAATGTGCCATATTAATTTAGAAATTTATTTTTCTTCGCTTGTTTTACCTTCTCTGGGGTTACATCATTACCTTCTGGATCTACCACTTTTACATTTTCAATCGTATCACGCATCGTTGCTCTAAATGTATCTAAATACTCCTTACGAAGCGCTGTTTGTTCCTTAGCTTCTGCCTCCGTTAATGTACCGCTTTTTGCTTTGGCAGAAAGTTCATTGATTCGGTTAATTTTTTCTTTGGATAACATAATTACACACCTTTCAAGTACATATCTTAATGTATTTGGTATGCAAAGTATAGCATGTATTCCCTTAAGATGCAGTTATACCAACCTTTTTAATTTAGAAATAAATACCATTAAATTACATGACTTTGAGAAGTGAAAAGTGTATAACTAAGTTATCTAGCATGAACGGGGTAAGACTCATCAGCGATAGCAAAGAAGTTTGGTAGGATTAACGCCCGATTGGTGAAAACTAATAATCAGTTGTAGACGAAGAAAACCACTACTGACTATGTTTACTTTAAAGAGGAATTGGGAGGAAAACAAAATGAATATAACAACTAATAGATTAGTAATACGAAAATTTGATATTCATGATTGGCAGGCAGTCTATAACTATACGTCCAATAAAACGGTCATGAAATATATTCCTGAGGGCGTTTTTAATGAGGAAGAAGCAAAAAAATTCGTTATGGAGAATAGTGAAGATACCCCTAAATACTTCCCTGTCGTTTTACAGGCAGGAAATATTGTTATTGGTCATATTGTTTTCCATCAATATTTTGGTGACCATACGTATGAGATCGGCTGGGTATTGAATCCGAACTATTACAATAATGGATATGCCTCTGAAGCAGCAAGGGCTGTATTGGACTACGGATTTAAGGTTATGAAACTACATAGAATTATCGCAACGTGCCAGCCAGAAAATATCCCATCCTATCGGGTAATGGAGAAAATCGGAATGAGACGCGAGGGTTATTTTAAAAAATGTATACCACACGGAGAGGAATGGTGGGATGAATACTACTACGCTGTCTTAGATGAGGAGTGGACATAAGAAATATTTCAGAATGTACTATCAATTAATAAAACCTACTTCATATGTAATAACGCATGTCGTTTTCTAAATCTTCGTTTAAAGCATTATTGTATCCCAATTTAGAGAATATGAATTATTATTTGTTAAGAACTGGTATCAAGAATATCCAGAAAACTGCTAATGTCATACCTATAACGATATCTAGCACAATTGTATTTTAAACATTATGAGAATACGTGAGAAAGAGAAGTTGAAATCGCTCTACTTCTCTTATTTTTATATCTACAATGTCCAAATGATTGGACATTTATGAATTTATTTTATATGATATGTCCAATATGTTAGACAAAAGAGGGATAAATCTGAAAAACATTATTAAAGTTTTAAGAAAAAAATTAGGTATGACTCAAGAGGCACTCGCAAAGGAATGTGGCGTTGTAAGACAAACTATTAATTGTATTGAAAATGATAAGTATGACCCTACTCTTGAATTGGCCTTTAGAGTTGCTAAAGCTCTAAATAGAAAAGTAGATGAGGTGTTTATATATGAGTAAGTTTCGTCCAGAGTATATGATAACAATGAAAGATTTCGTAAAAGAGAGTGCTGCAATATTAAGAAAGAATACCAAAGAGGTTACGTTACCTGTATCAGAAGACGATAAAGATAGTTTATTATGCATGCTTCAATACTTGAGAAATAGCCAAGATCCGGATCTTTCAAAGAAATACAAATTGCGTCCTGGTTCAGGGTTATCCGCTAATCAAATTGGTCTTAATAAACGAATGTTTGCTGCACTTTTTCAAGATTGAGATAAAAATCATGAATATATGTTAATTAATCCTAAAATCATTAGTCACTCTTTAAACATGATTTATTTATCAGAGGGAGAAAGATGTCTTTCGGTTAATAGAAGAGTTAATGGTTTTGTTCCAAGATATGAAAGAATTAAGGTCAAAGCATATGACATACATGGGCAAGAAGCCATTTTTCAATTTAATGGATACGGTGCAATCTTAATGCAACATGAAATAGATCATTTAAACGGGATCATGTTTTATGACAGAATAAATAAAGAAAATCCATTCAAACTACCAGACAATGTGACTATCGAAAGTTTGTATTAATTTAATACTTTAGGATAAATAGGACTTAGTTATTTATTGTACCTGTTATTTTGAAGGTGGAATCCGTCCTATCAGTCGCTTGGGTGATTCTAACCATCACTTCGGCGACTCTATCCGTCAGTTCCGCCATTCTAACCGTCACTTCGGCGAGTCTATCCGTCACTTGCCCTTCTATCCGTCACTTTCGACGTTCTATCCGTCACTTCGGCGGTTCTATTCCGCCCTTCTATCCGTCACTTCCGCGAGCCTATCCTTTACCACCATTTAGAGCCTTTTAAAGTAAAAAATCAGTGGGACGATAAAACTCCCACTGACAAAACCTTACTTCATTTGCACGCTTCCCTCTTGATATTCCCGATATCTTCGATGTACAGTAGCTTTACTTACCTCAAAGCCAAGACCTCTAAGCGTTATGGCGATTTCCTCAAAGGTAAAACCTCGATTACGAAGATTTACAATTTCCTCTACAGGCACATCCTTGCGCTCTTGACCATGAGGATTTCCACGATTCGATAAATTGTTTTCAGGACGATAGCCATTTTCAACAGCACGACGCATGCCTCGCCGTATTTTAGCATTATGCATTCTTCGCTGGTATTCCTCTACTATTGCTAAAATCTCCAGCAGCATCGTATCCATTTCATTTAACTGTACTGGCCCTGCGTCTCTCATAGAAAAAACATCCGTTTCAATTTTTTGCAATAAATGCAGTACTGCCATTCGAGCATTGCCACGTCCTAAACGTGTTTCATCCTGCACAAATAATGCTTTAATATCTTTTTCTTTGATGAAATCGAGCATATCTAGTAAGCCTTCGCGTTCCACATCGTAGCCACTATGCTTATCCTTAAAAACGCTCTTCACTTCATAGCCCTGCTCTTTAGCATAGCGCACTAACTCCTCCTGCTGACGCTCAAGCGAGGAACTTTGTGTCTCTTTTTCTGTACTCACGCGGCAATAGACAACAGCCGATTGTTGTTGATTCATCATTTCTCATTTCTCGCGATTTCGATTGTATTTAGAGGCTTGGAATGGCCCCCCACTACTGGAATCACTAGTGAATTACCTGCAATAATTTTAACGTTTGGTAATTCATTTTCTGCTTTCACAATCTTAATCCAGTTTTCCGTACTCATTTTACCACGGTATTGTTCAGCTAACGACCATAAGCTATCACCGTGTTCAACTTCAATTTCTGTATATGAAACATCTCCTGGATCTGTTATAAAAAGATATGCTGCAAATAATACGCAAGCCCCTAATAAAGTTGTAATATGTGGATTTTTCTTTAAGAATTTCATGATTATTGCCCCTTTTTAGAATGTTTGTTCGGAATATATGTTCTCATAATAATGCGAACAAACGTTTTTGTCAAACACTTTTCGAACCTATGTTTGCGTTAGTGTTCGCATTCTGCTATACTATTTAATTAAGTAGAATGAATAGAAAAAAGAGGTGAGCAATCATGAAAAAAGTTTCGAAAAGACAAGAGGACATTTTAGCGTTCATCAAGGAAGAAGTGCGGGCAAAGGGGTATCCACCATCTGTACGTGAGATCGGTGAGGCAGTTGGACTTGCTTCAAGCTCAACAGTTCATGGACATTTAGCTCGTTTAGAACAAAAAGGCTTTATTCGTCGAGATCCAACGAAGCCACGTGCTATCGAAATTCTGGAGCCAGAGGATTCTATTCAAAAGCAAAGTGTTATTCATGTCCCACTTGTAGGGAAGGTCACAGCAGGTTCACCGATAACTGCCATTGAAAATATCGATGAATATTTCCCACTACCGGATATTTATGGTACAAGCGAAGAACAGTTATTTATGCTAGAAATTATGGGTGAATCAATGATTGAAGCTGGTATCTTTGATGGAGATTTAGTCATTGTTAAACAAAAAGCAACTGCTGACAATGGTGATATTGTCGTTGCTATGACCGAAGAGGACGAAGCAACTGTAAAGCGTTTCTTCAAGGAAAAAAATCATTTCCGTTTGCAGCCTGAAAACTCTACAATGGAGCCAATTATTGTAGATCAAGTTTCTATTTTAGGGCAAGTTGTTGGACTCTATCGTCGCGTACACTAAAATACTTCAAATTCTAAGAGGTTATTATGTTCGTAAAAGAGCATATACCTCTTTTTTGATTTTAAAAAAGGAATCCACTTTCAAATGGATTCCTTGCTACGTCGCCTGTATTTTATATTATTTAACAAAACATCGTGAAATAGCCCTGATCTATTTTATCTCTCTACCTTGAATTTCAGGCATGTATTCACAAATGCAGTGAATAACTTCTTTGCTACTTCATCCCCTGAAATAGCTTGTTCTTCAGGATGCCACTGTACGCCCAGACAAAATGGTAATTCTTCATGTACCAACGCTTCAATGATACCATCACTTGATTTTGCGGCAACTATCAAGTTCTCCGCTAATACATTGACCGCTTGGTGATGAAATGAATTCACTGCAATTTTTTCTTCCTCAATAATCGAATGTAATAATGTATTTGGTGTGACATTAACATAATGTGTTGCAACGCCTCTAGCCGCTTGTTGCTTATGCTTTATTAACTTACTACTATGGTATTCGCTATCAATATCTTGATATACTGTACCTCCTAGTGCAACATTTAGCATTTGAATGCCACGACAAATAGCAAAGATCGGCATTTTTCGAATAAAGGCCGCTTCAATTAATGCAAGCTCCACCGAATCCCTTTCTGGATGAACTTTCCCTAATTTGGGTGTTGGCTCTGCACCAAAGAGGAATGGATGGACATCATGACCACCCGACAGCAATAATCCGTCCGTTAACGATAAAATCTGTGCCACATCCGCTTCCACTCCAAGCGGAATAATAAGAGGAATGCCCCCAGCTTCTATAATGCTCTTACTATAGGCCGCATTTAATCCCGAGGACAAATCATCCTCCACAAACGCCGTTATCCCGATCACTGGTTTCATGATATTTCCCTCCTAAATTCACAAGCTTTTTAGCTTACCAAAATCCTAGATACCAATTAATCAATACATCCCCATAGAAATAAACGATGATTGCTGCTAAAGCAATGGATGGACCAAATGGTATAGGTGTTTTTCTGCCCTGTCTGCGTAGCTTTACCATAATTATACCAGCAAACATTCCTATCACGGATGCTAAAAATAGTGTCAGCAGTGCATTTAGCGTGCCGAGTACGAGACCGAGTAAAAAGAAAAGTTTAATATCGCCCCCACCCATACCACCTCTTGATAAAACAGCAATACAATATAATATGCCAAAGCCCACAACAGCACCCACTAAACTATCCCACCATGGTGACAACGGCGATATCACTCGTCCAAGCACAAGCAATGGTAAAAAGAATAGCAGTACTTTATCTGGAATAAGCATATAGGCAAAATCCGATACGACAATAATGACTAATAAAGAAATCAATAATAGTGCTACGAAAAGCTCCGCACTAAAACCTAATTTCCAATAAGCAAAAGCAAATAAGACTCCTGTTATCAATTCCATCAGTGGATAAATCCAAGAAATTTTTTGCCCACAGCTACGGCATTTCCCACCTAAAAACAAATAAGACAAAACAGGCACTAAATCAATTGCCGTCAACTGTCTCTGACAATTGGTACAATGCGAGGGTGGCCGCACTATGGATTCCTTCATAGGTACACGTAAGCCCACTACATTAAAAAAAGAGCCAAGCACGAGCCCAAATATTAAAACTACAATTGTATAAGCCATTTCCATTTTTATGACCTCCTAAACGAATAGGCGCTCATACATTTGCAGTATGTGCGCCTATCATGTTATTGTTGTCCTTCGTAATAGAACGTTGTTACTTGCACGGTCGCCTTTAAAATTAGATCTGCATCTTTCGTTAGCTGATCCTGCTCTCCAGGTAATTTAAAATCAATGGAATCGGTTTTCATCACACGCTCTAATTGTTCTATCTCCTGCAAGAAAGCCTCAAGTGAAGGATAATCTAGTGCAGCAACCTCTAAAGTAAAAGTGATTAGTTTTAAATTAGCTGGAAGAGATTCCTTTGCAATAGATACAATAGGGGTAATTGCTTCCTCATTATCCTGATCGTCATTCACCTGTGCATCAGCTTGTTCAAGGATATTGGAATTAGAAACCTCTGATTGTGAGACAGCTGCATCATCATTATGAACAGTTAATGACTCAATACGTGTTCCTGTCACTTCTTCAATCTCAGCCAAATCTAGAATAATCTTTTCTACCGCTCTTGTTTCAGGTAGTTTTTGCCGCAACGTTAAAATATTTATAGTGGGTTGCCCCTGCTCTTTATCTAATTGAGCAAGCTGCTCTTTTAAATGAGAGATTTCTTGTTGTGCTTTCGATATACTACTTTCTTTTGCTGCCACTTCATCCAATTTTGGTAATAACAAATAATAATATAGCGCAAATAAGATAGCGGCTACTAAAGCTACTAAAAGAATAATAGACGACTTTTTACTACTAGTTAATTTATTCATGAGCGCCGACCTCCAGCCAAATACATAAAATCGATGGTCGCTGTAATGGATACTGAATAACGTGGCACTTCTTTAAACTTTTGTTCAGGCGTTAACTCTTTGTCTTCGCCTAGTTCTATATGAAAGTTTGAGACTGTATTAATTTGTGCATCTGTAAAAAAACTACTTGTTAAAAGTCTCTCAACATATTTCGATATATCTGTCATCGTTTCAAAATCAGCTTCGATATTAACTGTTTTCGCCCCAAAGGTGTAGCTACGCAAATAGGCATGAACTGGTAGCAATGTTTTCGTTTCATTAATTAGTGGTGTCACTGGATAAGAAACACTTTGAATAAATGTCACAGACTGCTCTAGAGAACCTTGATTGACACTTTGTCTTGCCTGCAGCTCCTGCTGTAATTGATCAAGCTGTGTATTTAACGTTTGCTGTTCAGCAGTTAAACGAGCTAAGTCACTTTTCGTTGTAAAAAATAAAAATAATAAATAAGCAAGGATGCAGCCAACAATTAAGATAATCAAGGTATAAAAAAGCTTTGGCGAGGCTGTCCTTTTTTCGAGTTGCGGTAAGAGGTTTATATCTGGAACCATTAATGAACCTCCTTTAATGCTAAGCCGAGTAACGTTGAAAATTCTTTCTTAAAATGTGGAAAGAATTCTTCGATTTTTGCGCCATCAATAACCATCAAAGGTGTTTCTAAATTAGAGGCTAACAAGTTCCCAATTGACTTCATCATTGGATTATCGCCAAGCATAATGATTTCATCCACTGCTTTTTCACCTTTATGTAAAGAAAACTTAAAGAAATTCATCATCCGATCAATCTCTAAAACCTGATCCATGACAACCATTTGGTAATCTTCAGTTTCACCCTTGTAGGTAAATTGATAGCTAAACTCATCCTCTTTTTTGCCCTGCCATTGCGTCACATCCGTATCGATAGATTGATAACGCAGAAACTCAACCTGGCCATTTGAAAATATACTAATAGAGAGTTCATTTATGGACCAATCGGCAATTAAATAGGTTTTTTCAGGTGTTAACAAAGCCATATGTTCTAATAAGCGTATATTACATAATGCTCGAATATCGGCAGCTTCGGGATCTAATGATACATCTAACAGCATCCCCACCATTTTCGTAATCTCCTCTGAGGGTGCTGCAAATAACATTGCCTTACCATCCTCAGTATCAGCATCATAGACATCAATTAATGGATCCTGGAAAGGTAAATGAATCGAATGGCCCAGCTCCATCTCCGCATATCCTCGTAATTCCTGTGATTTCACATCTAGTGGGTGCTCAAAGTTTTTCAATAAAACCGTCGTATCAGGCACAAATATACGAACAGCCTGTTTTTTTCCCGTCCATTTCTTAATCTGTTCTTTCATTATCTCAAAAAGAGCCATTTCATCAACAATTGCCCCTGTTTCAACAATGCCTGCTTCTAAAGGATATTCATAGCCCTGCCACTGACTAGGCTCTGGTCCTTTCGCCATAATCGCACGCAGCACATAATCCTTCAATTCAATCGAAACATGCGACTTTCTCTTTCTCTTAAACATGTGAAAAGACCTCCTTCTCCTACCCGAGGATACATGATTTTGTCAATTAGTCATCCATTTCCCAGCCAGAAACGCAGGAAAACTTGCGTTTCTGAATGGGTTGGGAGGACTGATTATTCATCTTCTGTTGGATTAGTCTTTGGTTTACCACCTGCATCTGTCAAGCTAATATTTAAATCAGCTTCTGTTATTGTATTATTTGAATCAATCTTTTCTTTATAAGCTTCTAATTTTATTTTATCAAATTTTGAGTATTTGATTGCCCATTTTTCACCGTCATACACTACTTGATCATTAGCATCTAGCGCAATGCCATCTACAAAGCCTTTTAACTCAGTATTACTACATGTATCATCCTCACATGCACCATCAATATAAGCAATCTTAGCCCCTGCTAAAATATTTGAAGCTTCAGCTAAAATAGCACGATCTTTAGATTTATTAATGATATTCCCAATCGCCGGCACCGCAATCGCTGCGATAATTGCAAGAATCACAATAACTGCCAATAACTCAATTAATGTCAAACCCTTTTCATTTTTTACTAGTTTTTTATTTTTTAACTTTTTAATCATAATAGGTTCCTCCTTATTTTTTATTATTTGAAGTGTAATAACACGTACTTCCTCTTAAAATTATTTCTACATATTTTCATATAGTTGGAACATTGGTAGGAAAATTGCCGCAACGATAATTCCAATAACGAAGGCAAGAACAACAATCATTAAGGGCTCAATCAAAGATTTTAAAGTATCTACGGCACGATCTACTTCTTCCTCATAAAAATCAGCAACTTTTTCAAGCATATAATCCAGGGAGCCTGTTCTTTCACCAATTGACGTCATTTGCGTAACGAGTGGCGGAAATAGCCAGCTTTTTTCAAGTGGCTCTGATAATGTGCCACCCTTTTCCAAATTATCACGAGCCTCCAGCACCACTTTCCCAATAACTGGATTACCTGCAACCTTTTCAGCAATTGTTAAGGCTTGTAAAATCGGCACTGAGCTGCTAAATAAAGTTGACAATATCCTTGTCACCCTCGCTATAATATCTTTTTGCAAAAGCTGTCCGAATATCGGCATACGTAGTAGGAAAACATTCACAGTATAATGAAACTCTTTATTATTTTTATAGAAAAGGTGAAAGCCTACTACTAGCACCAATAAGACTAAAATCAGAAAGTACCAAAACTCGATCAGCCAATCACTAATACCAACAACTATCACTGTAATGAATGGCATTTCTAAATCCATCTCTTTAAATGCATCCATAAAGGTCGGGACTATAAAAATCATTAAAAACATCCCCACTACTAGTGTTAATAGTGATAATATTGCTGGATAGGTCATCGCTGATTGAATTTTTTTCTTGATGTTATACTGCTTTTCAAGTGTACCTGCTAGACGATCTAATGTGTCGTCTACGCTACCTGTTGCTTCCCCTGCACGCATCATATTAACGAATAGCACAGGGAACACTTTAGGATGCTTGCCTGCTGCATCTGAAAAGGCTGTTCCATTACGAATATCTTCTTCAACCTGTATCAACGCTCTTTTTAATGGCTTACTTTTTGTTTGTTCACTCAAAATATGGGTAGCCTCTACAACGGAAACGCCTGCGCGTATTAAAGTCGCATATTGCCGACAGTAAATAACAAAATCTTGGTGTTTAACCTTGGTGCCTAAGGCAATATCTTTATGTAAAATACTATTTGATTCTTGGAGTTCTCGTGCATTAATACCTTGAGCCCGAAGCTTTTCAAAGGCTACCTTTTTGTTTGGCGCATCAATTATGCCCTTTTTAAGAGAGCCCGTTCTTGTACGACCACTATAACGAAATACTGTCAATTATAATCACCAGCGTTCATATATGGTCGTGCATCCTCTAGCGAAATCTTCCCCGTTGCAATTAAATGCTGCATCGATGATTCTAATGTGTGCATACCTAACGCTTTACTTGTCTGCATAGCACTTTGGATTTGATGAATTTTTTCGTTACGAATTAAGTTCGAAATGGCAGGTGCTTGTACTAAAATTTCCGTTGCGGCTATGCGGCCTTTCACATCTTTACGCACAAATAAGCGTTGAGAAATAATGCCTTGTAGGACATTAGCAAGCTGTACCCGAATTTGACCTTGCTGATGTGGTGGAAATACATCAATAATACGATCTATTGTAGTTGGTGCACTGCTTGTATGGAGTGTTGCCATCACTAAGTGCCCAGTCTCAGCAGCCGTAATAGCCGTTGAAATGGTTTCGTAGTCACGCATCTCCCCAACTAAAATAATATCGGGGTCCTGACGCAAAGATGCACGTAAGCCATTCGCAAAGCTCTTTGTATCTACACCAACCTCACGTTGATTGACGATGGATTTTTTATGTGTATGCAGATATTCAATTGGATCTTCTAATGTAATAATATGTTTTGATTTTGTTTCATTGATATAATCTATCATTGCTGCTAGTGTAGTTGATTTCCCTGAACCCGTAGGACCAGTCACTAAAATTAATCCTTGTGGTTTTTCTGCAAGTCTGTATAAAACTTGTGGCATATTAAGTGACTCGATTGATGGTATTTTCGCTTCGATTAAGCGTGCTGCTATTGTTACTTCATTGCGCTGATGATAGGCATTTACACGGAATCGACATTTCCCGGGCAATGAAAAGTTGAAATCCGTTTCTCCCTTTTCGTCAAACTCCTGCTGTTTATGCACAGGAAGAATAGCCTTTACCATTTCCTTTAAATCATTCGTTTCTAACGGTACTGTGCCATATTGCTCCAACTGTCCGTGTATACGATATACCGGTGGAATGCCTTTTGTTAAATGTAGATCTGATGCTTTTTCCTCAAACGCACGTGTTAATAATTCAACAATTGAATATGCTGTCATTTCTGTCACCCCTAGTCTGCACTTGCAACGCGTAAAATTTCTGATGTGGTTGTTTGGCCAGCTACAACCTTTAATAATCCATCCACTAATAATGTGTAATAGCCTTTTTCTTTCATGTAATCATGTATAGCCATATCGCCCACGCTACTTAAAATCATGTCTTTCACTTGGCGATCAACCGGTAGGATTTCATGGATGGCCATACGACCTCGGTAACCCGTATGATTACAGGCAGGACAGCCACGACCTTTTTTACCATGCGTTACACCCTCTATACCATTTTCCTCTAGTATTTCAAGCTCACGGGCAGTGAATACATATGGTTCTGCACAATCTCGACAAACTTTACGCACGAGACGTTGCGCCATAATTCCTACAAGTGAGGAAGATAAAAGAAATGGTTCAATTCCCATATCATGTAAACGCGAGATAGATTCTACTGCGCTATTAGTATGCAAAGTACTTAACACTAAATGTCCCGTTAGTGAAGCACGGATAGCAATTTGGGCTGTTTCCAGATCGCGAATTTCTCCCACCATGACAATGTCAGGGTCCTGTCGTAAAATCGAACGCAGACCCTTGGCAAACGTTAAACCAACCTCTTCCTTTACTTGAATCTGATTGATTCCATCCAACTGATACTCCACAGGATCCTCAACCGTAATAATGTTTACGCCTTCCTCGTTTAAATGAGAGAGTGCTGCATATAACGTAGAGGATTTCCCTGAGCCTGTTGGTCCTGTAATGAGCATAATACCATTTGGATGGGCTATCATTTTCCTAAAAAGTGCTTCATTACTTGCACTAAAACCGAGTTTATCAATCTCATTTGCCGCGCTGGTTAAATCTAAAATTCGCATAACAATCTTTTCACCATAAACGGTCGGTAGTGTTGCTAATCGTATATCTACAGGTCTAAAATTCACATTGGTTTTTATACGACCATCTTGAGGAATACGATTTTCCGTAATATTTAAATTGCCCATTATTTTAATTCGAGCCAGTACCACATTTTGCATATGCTTTGGTAATGATCGCTCAGTACGCAGTACACCATCTACCCGATAACGTACACGTAGCTCTGTTTCTTGTGGATCGAAATGAATATCACTCGCTCGTTGTGCTACGCCATTCGCGATTATTTGATTAACTAAGCGAACAATAGGGGAATCTTCATTATCAATTTCTTCCTGCTGTTCAGTACTAGTTGCTGCTAAATCTAACATTGCAGCATCCATTGATTCCTGCAAATCATAGTATTTGGTAATGGTGCGATATAAATCATCTTTTGCTGCGATACTTGTCTCGATTTGACAACCAGTCGTCATACGAACTTCTTCGATTGCAAAATAATCCATCGGATCTTCCATTGCTATAAATAACTTATTTTTTTCCTTGCGGATGGGCATAATATTTGTTCGCTTTGCAAGTTCGGCAGGAATTAATTGCAATAATTCAGGACTAATAGAAAATTGATTTAAGCTAATATGTGGGATTCCAAGCTGGAACTCAAGTACCTCAATGAGCTGTTGCTCCGTTAAAAAGTTTTCTTTTATAAGAAAATCCCCTAGTTTCTCACTTTTCAATTTAGTAGTTAGTGCATACTCTAGTTGTGTAGCCGTGATAACACCTGATTCTACAAGTAAATCACCTAAACGTTTACGACCTGGCTTCATTGCCATAAACATACCTCCCATCGTTATGGACTTGTTTGAACAAAATTTCCACCCTTATCATAATAACCATAGACAATTTCTGGTCCGTCTTCTTGCTTAGACTCCTCTGGTGTAGAAGGTTTTATATCAGGCAGACCATTTC
The DNA here is from genome assembly GCF_044761885.1 of Lysinibacillus sp. NPDC097231. Classification (NCBI taxonomy): domain Bacteria; kingdom Bacillati; phylum Bacillota; class Bacilli; order Caryophanales; family Bacillaceae; genus Lysinibacillus; species Lysinibacillus sp. NPDC097231. The sequence continues at coordinate 51,410 of NZ_JBIWDH010000001.1, forward strand.
CATCTAAATCCACTTCTAAATCTGGATCTGTTGTATTTGCGCCTGCATTTTGTGTTGGAGTAGTTACTGTGACAGGCTCCTTTGATGAACGTGTAACAATTCTATTTTGAGGTGCATAGTAATCTCTACTAATCAACTGTTCTTCCGTTGCACCATCCTCTACAATCGAACGGTAAACCTCAACACGAGCCCCCTCTTTGCCTTCCTGTTCTACACGTTCTTGTCCAATCTTTAAATCATCCGAATATCGATAAATGATGCGCGGCTTGACGATTGTATCCTTGCTGACCCGAACTGTAATGTCCTTGTCCCTTCCTGTCGCAAAGATTTCTATTTTTAATTGATTGCCTTCAATAGTGGCTTTCAGTTTACCTAATTGATGAGATCGATTAATAAATTGGAGGTCTTTTGCTAATGTAGCATTGACATCCGCTTCTATTCCCTGTTGTATATAGGCAGGGTTGGCTTGCTGAGAATATCGTTCCAAAATTTCATAATCTGTCTGAAGAATCACACTGTATAGTATTGATGCAACAAAATCTAAATCCGCATCATTAACAGCTCCTACTTGTTCTCCAAAAAGGGAAAGTAAAGATATCGTTTGGTTTGGTACAAGCATGACATCATTTAGCAATGGAATGATTTTCGAAACCCCTTCTCCATCTGCTGGAAAATCCGCAATTTGAAAGGCAATCCTCTCATCTGTTCGCATAAATTCTGGATTAGTGACTGCTTGAACCTCATGATTTTTCAAATAGCTTGCTTGTATTATTATTTTTTGAAGATTTTTTTCTATATCCCAAACACCCATTTTTTCCATTTGTTGAACAATTGATTTATTGACTGTTAAAGGAATGGGCATATGTACAGTTTTCTCCTTTTGCCAAAATGCATACCATGGCTTTTTTGTCAGCTTCTCGTATTGGGCAACTACCTGTTCTATATCGAACTGTAAATCATGCGTATCAATTTCCTGCTCGATACCACCGCCACCAATGACCAGAGGGGTTTCCTGCCATTTTTCAACAGAATCACGAATAACTTGGATAGCCTCTTCTCTTTCAAGCCCTTCAATAGATACCCCACCAATTGTTGACCCACCAGGACTTTCTTCAGCATAGACAGTGCCATTTAGTACAAGCAATGGAATGTAAACTCCTACAATTAGAACAATCACTACTAATAAACCAATTACTTTTATGTATGTTTTCATCCACATCACCCTTCGTTGCAATTTCTATTTATTACAAATAATACTACATTCATAGTAGTTTGACACTATAAAAATAAACTTTATCCCGGTTTCTCTTTTAAAAATTACTCAAAAATTCAAAAATAATTCAAAAAATAGTTCAATAGAATTAATAAACAGAAAAAATCATTAGATATTGATTCAAGATTTCGTTATACTATCCTTAATAGTCATTTTTATCTAGTTTCATCAAGTTAAAGTTTCGATGAAGCACCAGATTTTCTATGCAAATTTGACACATGAAATAATATGAAACGGAAAGTAATTTTTTCGTTAGTTGTGAGTAAACGATTTTGCAACCTCTTCAATTCAACGTTTTCCCGAATCAAAAGTAATCCACAATTTTCTGCTGATAGAAGGTGTTGAGAAAATGAACCAAAAAAAATTATTAAATGAACGTGGTATGTCTTTAGTGGAAGTTGTTGTTGCTATTGCCTTACTAGCCATTATTTTAGTTTCAGTCATTAATTTGCTTCCACAAATGGGCTTAAAAAGCAAACAAAATGAAGATAAACAGGTAGCTGTAAACTTAGCATCCAAAGAGCTCGCCTATTGGCAGTCCGTGCTAAAAGATGATTTTACTGCCTTATTAGCTAATCCAGATGATACATTTTCCTTTGTCGAATCTGGTGACATACTTACAGATGATGGCGATACCATTATGATTCGAACAGCTACTACGAAATCAATGTCATCAAAATATACGACAGAAATAAAAATAACAAAAACACCTGATTTAGATACATTACCTACAAAAGCTAATCAGATTAGCGTTTTCATCTATAAAAATAATTCTATTTTAGTAACAGAAATATATGGCTATGTCTTTTATTAAGGGTGAGGTTAATGGCAACTAAAAACGAACGAGGTCTTACTTTAGTAGAAGTGTTGGCAACAGTGATTATTTTCTCTTTAGTTTCGATTCTAGCGTGGAGTATATTTTTTCAAGGCACTGAATTCTCAAAGAAAGCTGTCTCAAAAAACCAAATGCAACAAGAAGCTAATGTTATTATAGCTAGTTTAAACTCTATTCATAAACGTTCCACCGAATATTCTGCCACACCCAATAGCTGTAGCTTTTCAGTTCAATATACTGTTCGAGGTATGACAGAAACAGACGTATTTGAAAACAGCCTTATGTGCATTAAATTAGCAGATAATTTTACAAACCCTATAACCCCCAAAACCACTGATACAGAAATCAATTTATTAATCGAGGAAAAGGGCAACCCTAAAAATAAAATTCAAATCAATACTTTGCTAAGTCGCTTAAAGGAGGAGAAAAATTAATGAGGGGTGTCATAAATAATGATAAAGGTTATGTATTGGCATTAGTATTAATAATTTCAATATTATTCACTGTGATTTTTTTCTCATTTTTAGCGATTTCCTCTAATACAACAAAGCAAAATAACATTATAGAAGGTACATTCCAATCACAATCTATCGCTGAAATGGGCGTAAGTTATTTTCAACATGCCATGACCAATGAAATCATCACCAAGCAAAATGAAATTATTCAAGAAGTAATCGCTCAGAGAGACAAGGATATTATAAACATGATTATTGAAAACGATGACTACTATAAAGGCTTAGCCATCAATGCTATGGAAAATTATTTACAAAACATCATCTCCTCTCTAACAGACGATGATAAAACCATTAATGTGGAAATAAAACAAAATAAACAAAATACGTTCGATATTACACCTACTTACAAACCAGAATATTTCTCAAAAACGAGTGATAATCTGATTATCGCTTTTACAAGTACAGGTTATGCTGAGGCTAAGCATGCGGAGATTAAGGGCACAATTACAGTCGATTTTTCTAATATGATTGAGCCAAAAGCCAACCATATACCTAAAGATACAACTGATTTGATTGCTGATCCAGGTACAAAATTAAAAATCTGCCCTGCTGAGAAAAAAGCAAATTTAACTAATGAATCTTGTCAAATCGACGGAAGTGTTATTTATCAGCAAAATGAGAATTTAACTTTTTCAAACGCGATCTACCGAGTAAGTGGGGCATTTATGGCTGGTAATTTAAATAATAGCAGACTTGAAAATTCAACCATTTATATACTCGGAAGCATGACGAGTGGTAATTTAAACTCGACGAATGGTTTATTATTACATGTTAAAGGTTCACTTACAGTCGGTAATGTTATTGGAAGTGGTTTATCCAACTCTACTATTGAAGTTGGTGGAAGTGCCCAAATGGGGAATATAAAATTAATTAACTCTACCATGTTTATTAAAGGAGATGCCTCAATCGATAATGTGAATAAATTACAAAATTCCAAAATTTGCGTCAATGGCGATTTACAAATAGGTCAAATCAAGAGTGACTCAAACAAAATCAGTATTTATGCGAAAACATCTAATAATCCTATGGTTAATACTGATAATGCCGCATTTGAGGCTGCATGTACAGGTGGTGGCTCTTCAGCGGATCCGGGATCTATCAACTATACTACTGACTATGAATATTCTTATTAATTGCTACTCGTTAGCTAATCACAGCAATAATTAAGGGTTACTTAGAATACCGTAATTATAACGGCAAACTAAGTAACCCTTTTTCATTTCTTCAACAACCTACCCGACAACAACATCCCAATACCACCAATCGTGATAAACAGTGCCGCTCTGATTAATAAATCTAGTGCTGACAAATCAAAGAATATTAGCTTAATAAACGCAAAGACTAAAATGATGAAACCTGTTAAGCGTAATGTTCGTAAGTTGCGTACTGAGCTAAGCCATAGCGCAATACTTGCTGTCAGGAATAATGTGATGGACGAAAAGGCAATGCTTAGCTTCCAATCAAGTATACTGTTGTATGAAAGTTGGAATATTAGACCCCAAACGGCTATCATCGTAAGTACCACGCCTGCACTGACAATTGGATCTAACAGTTTCTCCATTCGCTCTTTGTAGATTTGATAAATGCGCCCTTTCATTAGTAAATCGGCAATTATTGCTACGATAACAGCAAGATAGACGATTCTTGTCACTATATTTAACCACTCAACGCCCTGCATATTGTACGGAATAACTTCAATAGATAGGGTAAAGAGAAGAAAAAATGCAGTAAGGACTGGTGTTAATGCACGCCCTATATATTTTGTTGGTACGAGTAGTGATCCTGCAAATAATAGTGCGAGGGCCATACACATCATATGCGGAATATTGCTCGCACTTACAAAATAAGCTGCGTCAAGCTTGCCGATATAGGCTAAGAAATAGCCTGCCACAATAACTGCTAAAATATCAATTACATATAAATCCTTCGTAAACTTTTCAAATGTAGTCAGCGTCTCTTTTGGACGTCTTGCATATACATATATAATCAGGAGATATATACCAGGCATCAACAAGCTAGCATGATCTATGCTGAAAAATGGTGTCGGCTCATGGATCATAAAGCTTATCGTGAGAGTAATCGCAAATAACAATGAGCCGACGACCTTCATCAAGCTTGCTCGCAAGCGTAAACTCATCATAACACCTGCAAATGCGATGAACGGGAATAACAAATGATCCACTTTCTCTGGCAAACTCATAACAAGTAACGTATTACATAGTGTGATAAATGCGAGTGTTACGGCACTATCAAATGCCTCCTGCCATTTCTGCTTATAGCCATAACCCGCTAAAGCTGCAAACAAGATGACTAACACGAGTAATAGTGCTTCGCCATATTCAATTGGCCAAATAATAAGATTCATGAGCAATAAGCTAAAAGCTCCGAGGCTAAATTGAAGACCAACATGAATATGTTTCCATTTAGTTTCAGTATTAAATAAACGGCACCAACTCATATAATAAATAACTAGTACAGCAATTAAGCCAATTGCCATAATAGCTCGATTGTCAATGTTCATAAACGCTACAATGCTGACAGCTAGCACAGAGAAAAAGGTTGCTATATAGAGTGCCAGTTTTTGCTTGTGTTGATGAATGACCAATTGCAGCATCGCAAACAGTACAATTACATAGATTAAGATAATAACAGCACTAAAATTCATATACTCAAGTAAATAAGGGAGTAATAGTGAGGTGAATGCCACAAACACTGTTAGTACCTCATTTTTCTTTAAGTAGCTAATAGCAATACCGTAGCCGATATAAATTACGGCAATGACAAGGGCCATCGTTAAACCTATGATTTCATACAATATCGCACTAGCTGCTGTTGTTAATATCCCAACAATAAATGCCCCGCCATATAAAGAAATAGTGATGGCTGGTGATCCTACTTTTCTACGTTCCAACACATAGGCCATTGCGACGAAGACAAGTGATAATCCATAGGCGAGGATGATTTTAACCCCGTTCGATAAATAGCCATAATCACTCACGAGCTTAAGACCCCAAAGCACACCCATCACTAAAACAACCATGAATAATTTTGGTAGTGCCCACATTATTCGTTCCTCCAAAGACCGCTGTGGCTGCACCTTTTTTTCAGGGGCTAACATTGTTTTTGGTTCTGGATCTGGTTTCAGATTTGGCTTTGAATTTGATGTCGGATCCGACTTTGAATTTGGCTTTAGGCTTTGTGCCGTTATTGACGAAGATTGCTCAATCATGGATTTTCTGGCACTCAGTGAATTTGTATTAGCAACTTGTTTAGCCTTTAACTCATTCAATTCCTCCCGCAAGTCCATCATTTCATTTTCAAGCTTGGCAATTCTCCGTTCCATTTCAAGCGACATTCAATCATCCTCCCTACTTCATCCATTTTCTAACATTATAACACAATCATTATTTATTGTAAAATTACACTTTTAGAATCCATTTATACCTTTATCTAGGTCTGCGATACATTAATGCTCGTTCGCTATCACCGGTTCCCCGTGTCGTTGGATCTACAACAACACCCATTAAAACAAATATCATTAAAACGGTGTTTAAGATGGACATTTCCAGGTCACCCAATGCACCGAATAAATCATAGCCAAAAATAGCGGCAACTTGCTGTGCGAGTAAAAGAATCAATGAAAATAACGCCAGTAAAAATGGCTTATGCTGAAGACGAATCTTCCAGTTAATTCTCATAAAAGCTCACCTCCCCCCCTCTCCCCCACATTATATGCTCCGTGTTCATATAGCACATATGCAAAAATGTAGCTTTAGGCAAGGAATTGAAGAGATCCTATTACTTCTATTAACACTCTATCTTCACAATTAAAAACCACATTTAAGAAAGTATCCACGCGAAGAAGTTGAGTCGTATTGATCACCTACGCTTTCACTATACATTTGTACATTAAATTGTCTGCATTGCTCATTTTCAAATTTTCATTCCCGATAAAAGTGTTTTATCGTGTTGTGTGAAAAAAATTATTGATTAGTGCTAATTGACACGGTGCACACAAAAAAGCCATCTCAGTAATGAAATGGCTCCCAGCTTTTACGTTTATCGTATTTCCACGCCACATAAACTAGCCCATAAACAAGTGCTGTTACTACAATTGACGCGAATAATTAAATAAATGTCAATAATTACTAATTGGCATTATTCCATAAAAGGCTATCGTAATAAATAATGCCGTATCGATAAGTTGACTTAGACGCATTTTTCGAAGTCAAGCTTATCGTTTCCATAATTCCCCTAACTAACTATCACTAAGTCTCAATTTAGAGTAAATTTATTTTTATTCGTGAAAATTACTTGGAATTTTTATTAACAAGTAGTTACCAGTCCACTTTTGTGTCGTGATAATCAACTGTTCTCCTTGCTTTTCAAAAAAGAGTCCACTACCTTCTTTTTGTACGAAAGTCCAGCCATTTTGACTAACCATTTTCTTGATGATTTCATCAACTTCAGATTGATTTCTTTCACTCGTTATATACCATTCTCGACTGTTTTCATTTGTTAATTTAACAATTTGTTTATCGGAGTTATTTATTTTTTCTACTACTTCCTTTTTACTAATATTTTCTATCGGGAGTGAAGGATAGTAGAGTTTATGGTGAAATACGAATGCAATAACAAGTATACTAATTGTTCCTAATGTAAATGTTACTAACACCTTTTTCATAAAACACCGCCTAATCTAAAATCGTTTAAAACTATTATAGATTGAGTATTATCAAATATCCCCAAATACCTTCATATGTAGCTTTAGTAAGAGGAGTATATTATGGCAATAATATTGCTTAATAATAATCCCTAAACACCCCCATTTTCATTTAGTTAAATGTGGTTAACTCTTCAGAAATAGAATTTAAAAAATCTTTTTCAAACGTAATAAAGTATTTACCATCTATCATTTCCGATTTCATTCCATCACTTAAAGATAACGATTTTATAGAGTTAATTTCCATTCCCTTCTCTAACAAATGATCCATTGATGTATTGGCTTCTATTTGAGTAGTAAGTTCTTTTAATTGTGTTTGTGGAATTTCGTTTTCTGTTTTATTAACAACAGCATGAATGAGATTTATTAGGTTTTCTTCATCGAATTCGTATCTTTTTCCCTCTGAAGCAGCCATCATTAATGCCACAATCTCTTCTCCATTCAAATGATTCGTCCCTTTTTTGAAGTCAAATGCCACTTTCGATATAGCTCTTACTCGAATATCTTCTGGCAAGTCGTAATCTATACCATTCACTGAATCAATCAACGTGGAAAAGGTCTCTAAATCCATAACCGCATAATAATCAATTGGTAAATCAAATAGCTTAGAAACTGTTGTTCTTACACTTTCAGCTCCTTCCGAACCGGAAACATAAGCAAATGTCAATTTATCATATGAAGTAGATCCATCATTCTTATCCAATATCGGAGCATAAGTATCACGAGGGATAGATAGAACTTTCATAACCTTTTTATCTTTACTATAAGTAAGTAAAAGGTTAATATGTATTCTATTATTCTCATCTTTCACCGTAAATAGAGTGGTCGAAAACCCGTCTTCTTGAAGTACTGTTCCACTTGCGTCACTTCTATTGTATTCTTTATTCAAGTTTCCAGAAAGAATTGACGGAACAAACAAAAATATACACAACCCTACTACTAATAAAGAAACTGTAAGTGGAGCGAATTTTTTTGAAGAAGAAACAAGAGATTTCTTTTGTGTATTATTGTTCTTCTCCAGTTTATGAATTTGTTCAAATACTTCATTACGGTCTTCTTTCGTAAATTGTAGTTCTTGTTCAGACGTATTATAAAATTTATCTCTTAATCGTTTATCTTCCATTAAGTTCTGCCTCCTTTATCATCGACTCTAATCTTTGTTTTGCTCTTCTTAATCTAGTTTTCACTGTATTAACTGGAATATTCAAAACTTCAGCAATTTCCTCTGTCTTTAACGAATCATAGTAGTATAGATAAACCACTTCCCGATAGACTTTTGGAAGAGAAAAGATAGTATCTTTTATTTCTTCATTATTGTATTTATCGATAACTGTTTTTTCTGTTGATGGTAAGATTGATTTTGCTGTTTCATTTATAAAACTTTTTACCTGTACCATTTTGTAATTCCAACTTTTTAAATAATCTTTACATTCGTTAATTGTTATACGATAGAGCCAAGTTTTTATTTGTGCGTCAAATCGAAACGAATCAAGGTTTTTGTAACATTTGATAAACGTATTTTGAACCACATCCTTAGCAATCTCTGCATCTTTGACATAAGAAAATGCCAATCGTACCAACTCATTACCATATTCAATCATTATTTTTTCTAATATGAAATCTTTTTCTTCTCTGTCCAATCTACTACCCTCCCTTTCAACCTACTTCAAATTCAGCTATTAGACGATTATCAAATCATAATAGGTTCAATTTCAAAAAAATATTTATTTTTTTCAAAAATTACGTAAAAAATAAATGAAATACAAAACCTGTATCTTAGATTACCGAGTAATCATTGATACAGGCTTATTGTTTATAATTCCTTATTCCGCTAAGCTGCTTACGTTAGCTCATAAATAAAGCTCCTTTGACTTCGGTGCTTGATCCTAATCTCTTGCACCCGTTAGTGAGTAGTCAGGTTAAAATTTCCTCTTTAATAAATTTATTACGTAGTACATGAGTGAAATCAAAAATGATAAAAGTATAACAATTATTGTACCGAATGTATAAATCCCTGTTTCGGCATAATCACCGCCATCAAACACATTAGCAAATAGAAAAAAGAAAATTACACTAATCATTAAAGTTAAGAAAAATATACTAATATATCTTGACATGTTATCCCCCTCTACAATACAACTTTAACACAATAATCCAGTCCTTTACTCAACTATTGTGAAAAAGGCAACTGCACTTCTTCTGCAATCACCCTTCTCCCATCTATGCTTTTTGCCTCACTTAATTTTTGTTAGTTATTTCTTTGTTTTGTTCAGTTTGAATTTCACTATTCATTCGAATGATTCGAACCCATCTTAATACTAAAGCTACTAACAAAATAGGTATTATCGCAAACAACGCTCCTGCCATATCCCCAGAAAAATTCACTTTGAAAGCCCTCCCTTTTTGAAAATTTCACCATAATAATACAATAATTTTCGTTTAACTCTCCTGCTCCATTAGTTCAATAAGAAAAAAAGAGCTACATATGCAACCCAATGATTTTAGCCATTAATATATATTTACCCCTGGAATAAGTATTATCTGAACCACAGATATTGACTCTTCCATCTGAATGTAGAAAATAAGGTGGAATCATAAACTTATTCACATATTCCAGCTTTATTTTATCTTAACATTTTTTTGCAAAAAAATAATTGACAAAAAAACCCTTGCGTTATATAGTTAGTTACACAAGTAATTAACCAATCGACCAAGGAGGTGGATGGTGATTCATTCTTTAAATAATGAAAAGCCCATTTTCCAGCAAATTCGCGAACGAATAGAGGATGCAATTCTAGATGGACAGCTACAACCCGAAGATCGCATTCCATCCACAAATGAATTTGCAAAAGAATATCAAATTAATCCTGCAACAGCTGGAAAGGGTGTGAACGAATTAGTGGACAAAGGCGTAATTTATAAAAAACGCGGCGTCGGCATGTTTGTTAGTACTGATGCGCGTGGGATTCTAATTACAGAGCGTAAGGAAATTTTTTTCCAACAACATATAGAGCCTTTGAAGAAAGAAGCAATAAGATTAGGGATTTCAGATGAAGAATTACAAAATATGTTAAAGGGGTTTTAACGTATGAAAATTGAAGTAAAAAACGTTAGTAAATCATATAAACACAAGGAAGCTTTAAAAAATGTCACTTTTACCATTGAAGGACCAAAGATCGTTGGCTTTTTGGGTCATAATGGCGCTGGCAAAACAACATTCTTAAATTTGTTATCAGGACTAATTGCTACAACAGATGGAAACATCTCCGTTAATGGAGAAAATGTCTTCAATACAACTGCCACTTTACGTGAAATTTGTTTTGTTGCAGAGAGCGGAAACTTTCAAGAAGAGATGACAATTGCACAAACATTAAAGGCACATAGCTTCTTTTATCCAAAATGGGATGAAAATCTTGCAATGGAACTATTAGAAGTTTTTGCACTAAACCCAAAGGATAAAGTTCGCGGTTTATCTAAAGGCATGGTGTCCGCGTTAGGCATCATCACAGGCTTTGCAAGTAATGCAAGGATTACGATTTTTGATGAGCCTTATATCGGACTTGATGTAGCTGCTCGAAATACTTTTTATGATTTATTGATTGAACAACAAACCGACAATCCACGACTTTTTATTTTATCTACACATTTAATTGATGAGGCAAGTGAGCTGTTCGAGGAGATACTTATTCTACACGAGGGACAATTGCTACTGCAAAAAACAGCAGAAGAATGGCACGAGCATATTGTCGCAGTAAAAGGTAATGCTTCCGATGTTGAGCAGGCAATTACTGGCCTAGAGGTTATCTATAAACATATGTTTATGCAGGAGCTAACTGCAATTGTCTACGCTAATGGTCAATCCATCAAAGGACAGAATATAACATTTGAACGTGTTTCATTACAGGACATGTTGGTGTATTTAAGTAAACAGCAGAAGGCGAGGTCTATTAAATGAACACAGTAAAAGGTAGCTTTTATGTATTATTACAAAGCTTTAAAAAACAAATTATAATTTTTTGGTGCATTTTGTTTTCAATCATCCTATTTAGCGTATTCTTAGCTAATTTCTCTGGACTAAACATATCCATTGCAATCTCTATTGCTGTACCTGTCTATATCTTTTACGGTATTATGGCGGCAAAACTACTAAATAAAACCTTGCCCTATTTTTTAAAGCTTGGTTTAAGTCGCTTGCAATATTTGTTCAATGTAGGGATCTTTTTCATCAGTTGGAGCTTAGTAGGGGCCATCGTTATTGCTTGTACACATAAAATAATTACCAACGTTGCTAATATTTTTATTATTCATCCTGTTTTACTTATCAATAATTCTCCATCGTTTATACAAATGTTTACATTCGATACTGTTATACTGTTCTTCTTCCTAACGTCCGGTCTTTTGTTAAATGTTGTCTTTTATCGCTTAGGCATTCTTGGCGGTTACAGCTTTATAGGGCTACTTGTCTTAATTCCGATTGTTACAATCACTTTCAAGTGGTATACACCTTTGTTTGACCTATTATCAAATACATCTACCTTTACTCTCTTAAGTAGTTTAGTAGTGTTTAGTGTATTGCTCTACTCTATTATCACAATGGCGATTCGAAATGCTTCTGTCAATCCTGCATAAAAAAAGTGATGCCAAGCCACATTATTATGGGCTTGGCATTTTTTATAGGGAGTCTAGTTATACTCTTCCTCTTTAGTTGTATAGTCAATGGAATTGGCGATGTCGACTAATATCTCAGGTGTCACCATATTTGATACCCTTTTATCAATCCACAGCATATATTGCCAATCTTCTCTTTCAAAAGCAAGAACATTAAAGCCTGAAATCTCCATATAGGTTGAAGTCGTTTTATTTTTCAATTCGAATGTTTTTACTATACATTCCTTTTTGTATGGTAACTTAAACTGTATAGGCCGAACAGTTATTTTGTAGTGATGCTCGGGAAGTTGATTATTAATAAATGTTACTTCAAAAAAATCATTCATCTCACCAACAAGATTACTAAACCGACCAAAATGATGAGTAAAACGAATAGGAGGTACTCGAAGTGGTAGCTTTAGTTCTTGATGATAGTGCCGTTCAAAATCGGAGGCAGCTGCTTCAACCGTTTTATAGCCTATTTCAGGGTAAATTTCTTCGTAAGAATTGGGTGAATCATTGATATAGGCATCACTAGGTTGAGAAAATAACAAATAACAGGAACTTAAGCAGAGAGAAAAAATTCTGTCCATTTTATCACCTCAGTATCACTTTAGGTGTAGTTTTTCCCAATTCATTGATTTTATGTGGACAATCATATGCGAACAACATTTTTGATAATGTTTTGGCTGAAAAACTATGCGCAAAGCTTTTCTTCTTTGGAGCGCGGGTTTTCTGCTCCGATGCGCGAGTATTCACCTTTCTTCCGCGGGTTTTCTGCTCCACCGCGCGGGTATTTTCCCTTCTTCCGCGGGTATTCCACTCCGATGCGCGGGTATTCACCTTCCTTCCGCTAGAAGAGTAAATGGGCAACTAGGGCTGCTATTGGTAGTGAAATAATTGTGCGCAGCAAGAAAAGGACAACTAGATCTAAAAACCTCAGCGGAATTTTTGTACCTAAAATAAGGCCACCGACTTCAGACATATAGATAAGCTGTGAAACAGATACGACAGCAATAACAAATCGTGTAGTTTCAGCTTCGATTCCTGCACCTAAAATTGAAGGTAAAAACATGTCAGCAAAGCCCACAACCATTGTTTGTGCTGCTTCAGCCGCTTCTGGTAACCCAAGCACTGTTAAAATAGGCTCAAATGGCTTCCCTAAAACAGTGAAAATACTAGTGAATTCGGCAAGCATTAAAGCAGTAGTACCAAATGCCATAACAATCGGCGCTACACCAATCCATAAATCCAAGACATTTCTAGATCCATCTTTTAAAAATTGACGTGGATCACGATTTGCATGCGCGATCGCTAAAGCATTTTCCAAGCCATGTGACATAGAGTTATAGCCTTTAGGTAATTCCTCACGTGATAAATCTAATGGAGTACCGTCAATATAAGTATCTTCTTTATTGGCAAGCGGATAAATTCTTGGCATAACGATCGCTAGCACGATACCACAAAGTACTACCGTTAAATAATATGGGATAAAATAGCGTGACAAACCTACAGTATCTAATACAACAATACAGAATGTAATGGAAACAACTGAAAAGCTCGTTGCAATTATGGCAGACTCTTTTTTCGTATAATTCCCCATTTCATATTGCTTACTCGTCATTAAGACTCCAATTGTTCCATCTCCAACCCATGATGTAAGTGCGTCAATCGATGAACGTCCAGGGCTTTTAAAGAGAGGACGCATAATTTTCACCATCATAGTTCCGAAAAATTCAAGCAAGCCGAAGTTTGTTAAAAACGGTAATAGCAATCCTGCAAATAAGAAAATCGTAAATAAAAATGTTACCAAACCACCATTTGGCTCCATTAGTAAACCACCAGTATTTTCATTGTTTATCAATGATGGTCCAAAATTAAACACAACCATTGATGCAAATACTAAACCGATAACTCGTATAATGGTCCAAAACCAATTTACATAAAATAGTGTATATAAAATACTAGGTTCCTTTGTATTTTTTTGTGAAAAAAATTTGGCAATAAGTGAACCAATTGCCGAAATTCCAAACATAATGATCGTAAAATAACTAATGACAGGAGCTATGAAACCTGCTAATAAATTTGCTAAAATAGCAATCGGTACTTTCCAACCTTCATCCGTTAAGACTGGTGTCATGAACAATAGGACACCAATAAGAGAAGGGATAATAAAGAAAAAGTACGAAGAAGTAGGATATTTTTTCATATTTAATGCCTCATTTCTCTAAGTTGTATCTGTTAAACTGCAAAGGTATGTATATCACATAAAAATTGAATACGGATAAAATCAATTTCGCCTTGGCGTAATTGCGTCCGGATTTTGAATTGTGACCGAACAATTCATTCCTTTGAAAATCCGTGACATCCACCGGAGGCATTATCTTCATTCAGTAGAAGACTCCCACCTATAGAGGTGAGAGTCTTCTACTGAATGAAGATAAAAAACATTCCTCTAAAAAGTAACCAAGGAATGTCCGAGCTCTACATTTTTATATAATTAACTTCCGCAATTCACGTTTCTCCACATTAAGTCATACTTTACTTAATGTCTCAATTCAATTAACCTTGTAGTTTCTAATTTTATTATAAACTATATTTTGCTTAAACATCTTGTCCACAAATTGTGACAGATTTTTTAGCAGTCCCGATAAAATGAGGAACACTAAATGTCAAACTGTCCTTGACACCCGCTGAAAGAAGTTAAATTTAAATGATCCCCGCATAAATCATACCGATTTTGATTGCCTACGAGATTTAACCTGCACCTAATAGGCATACAAATAGACCATATTTCTTTCATCTCATATCTTAATTATGAACCACAACTTATCAAAACAGGAGGTCATAACATGTTTAATCGTATGCATCACCACGGACATGGACCACATTGTTGTCCGCCACATGTATTCCCAACTCATTGTGAACATCCACATTTTTTACCAGCAGAGCAATTTGTTCGTACTAATTACATCCATACTGTCGTACCACATGTACAACCAGCACATATTACAACAGTAAACAAACATATAATCGATCATCAATACCACTTCCCTTGCACTGAATCTGTAGTGGATGAATGTTGCGAAAATCACACGCTATGTGGTATGCCACATGATCACTGCCACATGCCGCACCATCATCATCACGGTCACATGCCACATCATCATCACCACCATCATATGCCACACCATCAACATTATATGGGGTATTAATGAAATATGCGATGAGGTTAAGTATATCTCATCGCTTCTTTATATTTATTTGTAAATATTTCTATTGTAAAAATACCTAACTCTATCATTTCAATAAAAGTCTGGGTCAGGTTATTTATGATAAAACTCTTAATGTCATAAAAAAAACCGAGTACCTTTACTAGGCACTCGGCTAATATTTTTAGTACATTTTTAAATATTGATCGCGTTCCCATTGGTGTACTGTTGTACGGTACATGTCGAACTCGATTTCTTTTGCTTCTTTAAAGTTTGCGTAGATATGCTCACCTAAAGCTTCTTGTGCTACCTTATCATTAGCAAGTAATACTAAAGCATCATCAAGTGCTGGTGGTAAGTTTGCGATACCGTTCGCTTTACGCTCTTCTTCAGACATCACGTAAATGTTACGGTTGATCGCAGCTGGTGGCGTTAAGTTTTGACGAATACCTTCAAGACCAGCTTCTAAAATAACAGCCATTGCTAAATATGGGTTTGCTGCTGGGTCCACAGAACGTACTTCCACACGAGTTGAAAGACCACGCGCTGATGGGATACGGATAAGTGGTGAACGATTTTGAGCTGACCATGCTACGTAACATGGTGCTTCGTAACCAGGAACTAGACGTTTATAAGAGTTAACTGTTGGATTTGTCACAGCTGTGAATCCTTGAACATGAGCAAGGACACCTGCCATGAATTGCATTGCTGTTTCAGAAAGTCCTAGTTCAGTAGACTGATCGTAGAATGCATTTTCTTTACCTTTAAATAATGAAACGTTGAAGTGCATACCAGAGCCAGCCTCACCGAATAATGGCTTCGGCATAAATGTCGCATGAAGGCCATGTTTACGAGCAATTGTTTTAACTACTAATTTAAACGTTTGGATGTTATCACAAGCTGTGATTGCATCCGCATATTTAAAGTCGATTTCATGTTGTCCTGGAGCTACCTCATGGTGAGATGCTTCAATTTCAAAGCCCATCTCTTCTAGCTCTAATACGATATCACGTCGGCAGTTTTCACCAAGGTCAGTTGGCGCTAAGTCGAAGTATCCACCGTGGTCATTTACTTCTAATGTTGGTTCACCTTTAGCATCTAATTTAAATAAGAAGAATTCTGGCTCAGGCCCTAAGTTGAAGCTAGTGAAGCCTAAGTCTTCCATTTTTTTAAGGATACGTTTTAGGTTGTTACGTGGGTCACCAGCAAATGGCTCGCCTTTAGCAGTGTATACATCACAGATGAAACGTGCTACTTTCCCTTTTTCAGAAGTCCAAGGGAACACTACGAAAGAATCTAAATCTGGATATAAATACATATCTGATTCTTCGATACGTACAAAGCCTTCAATGGATGAGCCATCAAACATCATTTTATTTTCTAGAGCTTTGTCTAATTGACTTACTGGAATCTCAACGTTTTTGATTGTGCCAAGAATATCCGTAAATTGTAAACGAATAAAGCTTACGTTTTTTTCTTCGATTAGACGTTTAATGTCCTCTTTTGTGTATTTGCCCACAGTTTTCCACACTCCTATAAATTGTCTAGCTTATATCATTACTCTATCCTATTAAAATAAGCATGAAACTGCATTCATTAATAGAATCGAGATAAATCCCCTTGTCGGATGGATGATTTTTGCAAGCGCTGTGCTTGACGCATTTCCTCGCGCATGATGCGACGTAATTCTGAATCACTTAAATCTGGTTCTTCCGTTGCAACAGGATCTTTCTTTTTAGAGAATAACTTTTTAATCTTCGCCATGTTCATTCCCTGTTCCAAGTAATCTTTAATTTCAAGCAATGTGTCGACGTCATTTAAAGAAAACATTCGACGATTGCCTTCTGTTCGGTGCGGCTCAATTAAATGGTGTTCTTCATAGTAACGAATTTGGCGTGCCGAAAGCTCGGTCAATTGCATCACGATACTCATGGATAATAACGGCATAGTTCGTCTAATTTCACGACTCATTTAAGTCCCCTCCAATACCCGCTAATCATATAACGAAAAATTTACACTGTCAACAAAGATGTAAGGTTTCCTAACATCGATTTTCAATATTTTTTTCAACTGATGCGAAATTGTAAAAAAACTATTCAAAATCATGATTTGAATAGTTTCACAGTGTTGAAAAGCAAAATGGTCAAGAAACCTTTGTGAATAGTTGGCACTGTAAATGAGCTGATTTCCGTTCCAGTCTACTCGCTTTGTTGC
>NZ_JBIWDH010000001.1:68925-347070 GCF_044761885.1 Lysinibacillus sp. NPDC097231
CGCTGCCGCTTCGCTTTCGCACAGTAAAACATTTGTTGCTGCCGCTTCGCTTTCGCACAGTAAAACATTTGTTGCTGCCGCTTCGCTTTCGCACAGTAAAACATTTGTTGCTGCCGCTTCGCTTTCGCACAGAGCAAAGCTTCCTGTGAGCGAGCGCCGAGCCGTTTCCTCTGCTTAAGCACCCGGTCGGAACGGAAATCACCCCCCTCTTTTTGCCGAAGTACCATATTTTATTCAATAGGTCACTTCTTTTATTGACACAATAATTTTCTCCTACCTATTTCTGAATTTTCTGTACTGCGCTACAAATCGCAAATTTTACATGCTCATATGTGAGACCACCCTGAATAAATGCCGTAAATGGTGGACGGATGGGACCGTCTGCTGTAAGTTCAATACTTGAGCCCTGAATAAAAGTTCCTGCGGCCATAATGACATCATCCTCATAACCTGGCATATACGCTGGTTCAGGTGCATAATGCGCATTGATTGGTGAATTTGCTTGAATTTCACGGCAAAAGGCAATCATTTGTTCAGCTGTTTGGAATGATACAGACTGAATTAAATCAGTACGTCTAGCTTCATAGCTTGGTGATGTAGTCATACCGATTTCTTCTAGCATTGCAGCTGTGAAAATAGCGCCTTTTAATGCTTGTGCTACTACATGTGGTGCAAGGAAAAAGCCCTGATAGAAATCACCAAGAGTATTTAATGTTGCACCTGCTTCTGCACCAATCCCTGGTGATGTCATACGATAAGCACATTTCTCTACTAAATCTGCACGGCCAGCAATATAACCACCAATTTTCGCTAAGCCCCCGCCTGGATTTTTAATCAGAGAGCCTGCCATTAAATCAGCACCTACCTCCGTCGGTTCCTGATCCTCTACAAATTCACCATAGCAGTTATCTACAAAAATAACTGCCTGCGGCGCCAATTCACGCACCTTGGCACACATCTCCGTAATTTCTGAAATTGTAAACGATGGGCGTGTGGCATAGCCTTTTGAACGCTGAATCGCAATCATTTTTGTATTCTCTGTAATGGCAGCTGCTACTCCGTTCCAATCAATCGTTTGATTATCAATTAAATCCACATGACGATAACCGATTTTATAATCCTTTAATGAGCCAGTATCCTTGTCACCACCATCTACAATGGATTGTAATGTATCGTACGGTTGCCCTGAAATATACAGTAATTCATCACCTGGTCGTAGCACTCCGAATAGACTAAGCGTAATTGCATGTGTCCCCGAAATAATCTGTGGACGTACAATGGTAGCCTCCGCTCCAAAAACCTCTGCATAAACACGCTCTAAATTATCACGCCCCTCATCATCATAACCATATCCATTAGAAGGGTGTAAATGATAGTCACTTACTTGATGCTTCCTAAAAGCCGCAAGCACCTTTTGTTGATTGAAGAATGCCATTTCCTCTACCTTCGCATGAAAAGGACGGACCTTGTTCTCTATTTTGGCAGCTAATGCTAATGTTTCTTCTGTTAAATTCGTTGTAAAAGTCATTAATTTTTCTCCATTCACTTGTTCAATTGCGGGCACATATACCCTCTAATTGAAGTATTCACTTTATTCCTATATTATCTTAACAATTTGTAGATGCGTCTGCAAAACTTGCCTATTGTTTCTATCCGTAATATGCGCTAAGCTAATGTGCGGACATATTTCATAAAAAGTGTTTAACTACTGATTTTGGCTGTAAAATTCATAGATTCTGTTGTGTTTGGAAGTTTCTTTAACTTTATGATTATTTGCTAAAAGGGGTGAAAGGGATGGCTTGGGAGGTTTTTAGTATTATCGGAACAATTGCCTTTGCTATTTCCGGGGCAATAATTGCAATGGAGGAAGAATACGATTTATTCGGTGTATATATACTCGGTATTGTCACTGCCTTTGGTGGAGGAGCAATACGTAACTTACTCATAGGCCTGCCTGTTACAACGTTATGGGGACAGGATATGATGTTTCAAATTGCCCTGGCGGCGATTACAATATTTTTTATCTTTCCACACCATCTTATTCAGCATTGGCATCGCTGGGGAAACTTCACAGATGCCATTGGTTTATCGGCATTTGCCATTCAGG
This sequence comes from Lysinibacillus sp. NPDC097231, assembly GCF_044761885.1. Lineage (NCBI taxonomy): Bacteria > Bacillati > Bacillota > Bacilli > Caryophanales > Bacillaceae > Lysinibacillus > Lysinibacillus sp. NPDC097231. Next base: position 71,033 of record NZ_JBIWDH010000001.1, read on the forward strand.
GTGCCCTCTATGCAGTGAAGCTCGACATGCCTATTAGTGCAGTTATTGTCGCTGCTGTCTTAACTGGTTCCGGTGGTGGAATTGTTCGAGATTTATTGGCTAGACGAAAACCATTAGTACTCCGTGATGAAGTCTATGGTGTTTGGGCAGCACTAGCAGGGCTAATCGTAGGGCTTGAAATGATGTCAGGGGATATTTATTTATATGTATTATTTGGTGTGATAACAGCATTGAGAATACTTTCATATATGAAGAAATGGCGTTTGCCATTGCGGAAATTGAATCGAGCATAACCAATAAGCCCAAATAGCGATTTGGGCTTATTTTTTCATACTGATGAAAAATACATTATCTGCAATGATTTAATAAAGCCATAGATTCCTCTAATGTAGCCATATTTTTCATCATAGAGCAAGCTGCATCTAAAATAGGAAAGGCCAAAGCTGCACCAGAGCCTTCTCCCAATCGCATATTCATATGAAGCATTGGTTCAACTCCAAGTAATTCAGCAGCAATTTTAGCACCTGGTTCTTCAGAGGCATGAGATGGAATGATATAGTCTTTTACTTTTGGCTCTAACTCGTAGGCAATAAGGGCAGCAATGGTAGAAATAAAACCATCAATAACAACAGGTTTGCGGTTTGCCGCAGCGGCAAGTACGACTCCTGCCATAGCGCCGATTTCTAAGCCACCAATTTTTGCAAGAATATCAATAGCATCCTCGCGATTTGGTTTGTTTAATAGAATGGCATTGTGAATGACCTCTACTTTATGCTCAATGCCCCCTGGCCCAACACCTGCACCAAATCCTGTCACTTCAAGTGGATGACAACCATGAAGGACCGATAATATTGCAGCACTCGGTGTTGTATTACCAATCCCCATTTCACCTGTCCCAAGTACATTGACTCCTTTTTTTATTTCTTCTGTAGCTACCTCAATTCCTACTTCAATTGATTGAATGGCTTCTTCCCTAGACATTGCAGGACCTTTTGCCATATTGTCCGTTCCATATTTAATCTTTTTTATGATGACACCAGCATCATGCGGAATCTCCTCTTTTACACCAACGTCTACCGGAACAATTTTTGCATTTGTTATTTTCGCTACAGCACAGACACCTGTTCCTCCTCTTGGAAAATTTAATGTTTGAAAGACCGTCACATTTTGTGGATTTGAGGTCACCCCTTCATCACAAACACCATGATCTGCCGCACAGACAATAATTGCTTTGTTATCAATCGTAGGAAATAGTTCACCTGTAATTCCTGATAGTTGCACTGCAAGAGACTCCAATTTCCCTAAGCTGCTAGGAGGCTTGCAAAGCGCATCAATGCGTTCCCTTGCTTTTTCCATCATTTTGTAGTCAGTACTTTGAATGTTTTGAATCGTCTGTTGTAATAATTGCATGAAAATTTCCCCTTTCTTTTTTGCCCTTGTTACTCGAAGAATGATTTAGAGAAAAAAATAAAAAGCCTGTAGTTTATTTCATAACAAATAAACTACAGACTTTTCCATCGTCTATATAATACGAAGCAATTAGGCAGGTCTCCTGGCTCAATTTCAACATTTCATAGAACCTTCCCAGAACTTTGCTAGTGGCATTCTCTATGAAACTCCCTTTTACAGTGGTGGGACCGCTAAAGCTTTTCACTTCATTCCCTATTCTCCCGCAATGGGCACCTAATGCTTTTATGCAATTATTTTAAATTTACGACAAAGTGTTTTTAGTGTCAATGGATTAGTGAAATTATATATTTCTTTCCATTGCTGAGTTACATACATCCATTGTCACAATTAATTTTAAAGATTTTCTGGCAAAGAAAATCTGGATATCAACCATTCCTTAGTACTACATACAATATAAAAGCAAATTTATCCAAGCGGTTCAACAATCAACGGAGACAAGAGGGGCTAAATATTTTAACTCACTATCACGTAATGGATCGATTGTATAAAGTTCTATTTAAATAAATATGATTAGAGTTAGTTAAATTTTTTTCATATTTTCCGAATATCCTTAATAATTGACAAATATATAATAGTTAAGTAATATTAACTTAATTATAAACCTTTAAAATGAATTAGGGATGATAAATCAGTGCATGATTATTTAATTATTACAGACAAAATTAATCAAAAATTCGAACAATTCAGGTTGTTAGTTTTACAAGAAACAAAAGAGGTTGAGGAATTAGAGAACTTTCACTTAACTCCTCAACAAGAAATTATAATGTCTTATATTATTCACAATGAGCCGGTAATTGCTAAAGATATTGCAAATCATTTTGATATTTCTAAAAGTGCGGTCAGCCAAGTAATTTCAAAGCTTGAAGAAATGAAAATGATATATCGTCAAGAAAATTCAATAAACCGTAGAGAGACCTTTATTTATCTTGGGGATAGGGGGCAAGAGTTTCGTCAGCTTCTTAAAAAAATTGACAACATTCTTGTAGAAAAATATTACTCGAAAGTAAGCTTAAAAGAGTTAAATAATGTTCTTGATACATTAAATAAGATTGTCGGGACTAAAAATAACCAAGGAAGTTAAGATAACTAGTGAAGTTTTTACCCATAAGGTCTCCTTTATAATAGATTTGGACAAGCAATCACCTCTCCATCTATTATAAAGGAGTTTTTCTTTTCGACGTGTTTAAATTTTGAAACAATCATATGCAACTCTGGTGAGCTTATTTTAGAACAAATTTCTCGTTAATTTAACTTCCCTGCTTGCTTGCTTTTTATAACAAAATACGTGTAGATACATTTATTTAGTTTGATAAACTTAACTGTATGCTCATTATTATATTCTGTCAATCATTTTTAATATTGGTTTTATAATAGTAAAACTTATCCTCCATTTTCTCTTTCTTAAGCAATGGATTAGGCTCTTCTCCTTTCACATAGTGGTCAAAGAAAGCTAATATGTACCAATTCATAACTTGATGGAATTGATTTATATCAATATTCCATGATAATAAAGGAGATAGAAAAGGGAAATCTGTAAAAGTATAATGATCTCCTGCTATAAAAGTAAGCATAAAAGTATCTCCCTTTATTCCCTCTTTATAGTGAAAATCAGCAAGCTCTGTAATTTTATCGTGATACTTTTGAAATTCCTCCCGGGTGATATTCGTATATTGAATTTCTTCATCGGATATATAGAGATAATCTTCATCTAAAATAAACATAAATGGTTGTTCAAATCCTGAGCTAGCCACTGGTTCATGTAAAGGCCCATCTATGTTGATTCCTGCAGAAATCCTGCTATCATCCAACAATGCTTGAGCAGCTGTTGAACCTCCATACGAATGTCCAAATATACCAATTCTACCCATGTCCATCTTTCCAGTAAACAAACCATGAGGATCCTGATCATTTATCGTTGTTAAATGATCTAGAACATAGCTCATATCTTTTGATCGCATTTTAACATCTTTCTCATCTTCAATATTAAATGAATAAGAATATGCGTCTGTTTGATTCATGATTTCCCGTCCATCTGGGAACTTCGTATAGGCTGCATCATTCGTATGATCAACGCTGACAACAACGTATCCATAACTTGCCAACTCCTCCATTTGGGAAAAATTTTGCAATCTAGTACTGCCAAATCCATGAGAAAATAAAAGAACCGGAAAGTTAACTTCTTGTTTGGATACTGCTATATCTTTTATGCTGTTAGTTTGCCCATACTTCAAATACTCGAATACAGAGCGAGGAACAGAAAAAATGAATTCCATCGTTCCTGACCATTCTTCGTAAGGAAAGGATTCATAATGAATATCCTTCGTATCATCTTTCACCTCTGCTGGATACCATATTTGTATCATTAATTCTCGATCTTTTTGTTCTAAGTCGTGTCTGGATTCATCTATCAAATACCTTGAGTTCATACCTACTTCAAAAGGACCTGTTGGCTTTGGAAGTTGAAATACAGGCATGACAATGACTAAACCAAAGCTACTGAACGAATAAGTGACAATAAACGAAATATAGGAAAGCTTTTTGACCTTCCTTTTATTTTTCACGCTTTCAAGTGTGCCTTTTTCCGCGTTCCTTTGTATGAATGGCTTCATTGTGAACACAGTTAAAAGACTAAATAACATATAGGTTAATCCCATTTGCCATCGGTAACCCTCTAGGTCCAAATGAATAACCAATAGGATAAGTGCGATGACATTAGTGATTATTTTTATCTTTGCATTAAATCTAAACAAAAAAGAAAAAAGCCAGAAAATATGTACTGCAATTAATATACCTTCAAACAACCTCAATAAAATCAACTCCTATTTTAGTTTAGTTAACTATACTTAACTATAAGTCGCATGAGTCTAAATGTCAATTTTTTGGGAGCAGACGATAAGAAAAGGCTTTGGGGAGTTAGATCCCAGCATGGACAACCCCCAATATAGTTTATGTTTTCTTATACTCTATTTTGTAAAAACTGTATACAAGTACTTGCTAATTCAGCGGGAGATTCTTTTGCTCCATTCTCTATCCATGTGTAAAGCATTGACCAAAATATGCCAACAGTAAATGCATTGGCATATTTTGCAGTAATATGATTCAATTCTTTATCAGTTAAATAATTTTTATTAAGCTTAGGAACAGACCTTTGATATTGCTTAAATATATATAACATTAGTTCGTTGTTATACATAAGTTTAAGAAATGTTAAATGATTACTCCAAAATGAAAAATGATTATGAATTAACACTTCATATTTAGAAGAAAAATAATTCTCTTGAAAGGAGGAATACTCTAAGAATAATAAATTTATAGATTCCTCTAGCACTTCTTCTTTATTTTTAAAATATCTATAAAAGGTTTTTCTTCCTACGCTAGCTTCCTGCGATATTTGGGTAACAGTAATTAGCGAAAATTCATATTTTTCCATCACAGAAAATAGACCATTAATTATATCTTCTTTTTTTCCCATTTTTTCTCCTGACACACTTTCTACCAATGTGTTTCCATTGATTGCAAATCAATTATTTCATATATAGACTATAATTACATGACACATCTGTGTCAACGAAAGTAGGGAGATAAAATGTATAATTACTGCAAATGGTATCACATAAATGGTGTTAACCAATATGTTCAAGTAGTAAGTACTAATTTGGATAATCCTATTTTAATATATTTACATGGCGGACCTGGTGATGCTGCCCTACCTCTTGTTGAACATTTTAATTTTGATTTATCCGAAAACTATACTTTAATCATTTGGGAGCAAAGGGGTGCTGGAAAGTCATACTATAAATTTAGAGAAGAGGAACATATTACTATAAATGATTTTGTACTTGACTTGAAGGTCTTAATTGAAAAACTCCTTGTTGAATTCAAACAAGAGAAAATATGCTTAATGGGACATTCATGGGGAAGCATTATTGGAATGAAATTCATTATTTCATATCCAGAATTGATACATTTTTATATTGGAGTTGGACAAGTTATTTGTTCGCAAAAAATGTTTAAAAAAAGTAAAGAATACATTGTAAGTCATGTTGATAATCATCGTCTTAAAAATAGAATTTCTTCTCTAAACACAAAGTTTAATCAAGATAATTGGTATTCTGATTTAATGTTTTTAATGAGTCAACTAATCAAGCAAGGTGTTTCTCTTTATGGAAAAAGTACGTATTTATCATTATATCGCTATTTTATTTTTTCCAAAAACTATTCATTAATGGATTGTATAAAACGACTAAAAGGCTCTGAGCAGTCCATAGTTAAGTTATGGCACGAAGTATCAGAAATTGATTTTTCAGCTTATAAAAATTTTAAGGTTCCAATAGCTTTTATCGAAGGTGAGTATGATTATCATGCTTCCTCCGAAATAGTTTTTGATTTTTATCGAAGTATTGCATCTCCTAAAGTCTATTTCAGTATAAAAAACACTGCCCATTTTCCCCAGTGGACAAGGTCTGACACCTTTAATTTGATTGTAAATTCTTTGAATGGTTCTATTTTTTCAAACAGTAATGAAATAAAGGAATTCTAGAACTTTACTAAAATAGGTAATACTTAGCTAGTTTTTTCATTTCTTCTTGTTATAAGTTAGACCGCTCACATTTGAATCTACTGCACCCACACACCCTACTCGATTCTTAAGGGTAGTCACTGACATTGCTAATTTTTCACTTCTTTATTATGATCTAGAAAAGCCCCCTTTCGCCAAACAAAAGGGGGCTTCTTATTCTATTCATTAATTACTGTGGAATTCGCTTTGTTTTATTTATTTCACTCAGAAATGTTGCGCCAAGTAGAAGAATAGCGCCGATTATTTGTAGGATCGTCATTTTTTCTCCTATAATCATCGTCGAAATCACTAATGATGTCAGTGGATCAATATAGCTTAGAATAGCTATACTTTGCCCTTTTAGATGGCGCATTCCAAAAAAGAACAGATAGAAGCCAATTCCCGCATGGACAATGCCCAATGCTATCAACAAACTAATTGATTTTATATCAATTTGCATTACTTGGAAGCCACTTGTTCCAAAAAGATAAAGAGCAAGGAATAACGCCGCTAATGCAAGTTGAATAATCGTATTTTCGGGCTCTTTCAATCCACGAATATACTTATTTGTAAATGTGACTATTGTATAGAAACAAGCTGCAATCAGTCCATATACAATACCGATATAATGTTCGCTCGTTCCAGTAGTTTGGCTTTGAACTATAAAAAACAGTCCTACTAGAGCCACACCAACATAAAAAATTTTTCTCACTGATATTTTTTCTTTCAAAATTATAGGCGACAAACAAATAACTAAAACTGGAGCAAAGTAGTAGCTTAAAGCAGCATTAGCAATAGTAGTCTCCTTATACGCTTGGAATAGAAAAATCCAATTACCACACAAGGCTAAGCTGGAAAGGACTAAAGGCCAGATATTCTGCAAAATGGATATTTTTGCAAATCTTTCTTTCTTATAAAAGAAAATCACCAGTAAAAAACAAGAGCCAATGAGACTCATCCATAAGGCAATTTCACTTGAAGGCAGCTGAATATATCTTGCAAAAACACCGACAGCTCCAAAAATAATCATTGATAAAATAAAAGATAGTTTACCGCTCATTTCTAATTCCTACTTTCTACATGTATATAGTCATCGATATACAGTAGAATCTATTGAGAATTAGCAAGCTTTTATTGAATGCCTAAACAGCAGATTCTACTGTAAAGACATTGTTGGGGGTGCTATTGGTCGAAACATACGAATCCCTCCTTATATGTTCTAATATTAACACATTTTAACTTTTAAACGATAAAAAACCCTCGTTCAACACGAGGGTTCTCATTAACCATTACTTAAATTCTAACTCTCCATCATAGGCAAGCATGCCACCTTCAAGGTTTGTCACATCAAAGCCTTGCGCTTCTAGGTATGCACAAGCATTTGCTGAGCGACCTCCAGCCTTACAAACGATAATGTATGGCTTCGAAGCATCTAATTCATCTAAGCGCTCAGGGATTGTCCCAAGAGCAATATGCTTAGCACCAGGAATCATACCTTGTGCCACTTCATCATCTTCACGAACATCAATAATGTATAGGTCTTCGTTCGCATCTAATAATTCTAATAATTGAGTTGTATCCATTGCTTTCATATGTCTTGTCCTCCAATATGTCAATTTCCTCTTACATTATAGCCCGAAGACAAAAAAACAGCTAGTGTCATGAACACTAACTGTTTTACTATTTTTTCTAGCCTTCTGTTTCTAAAAAATCTACTTGCTTTGCTGGAACAAATGTAGAAATTGCGTGTTTGTAAATAAGATGCTGTTTGCTTTCAGCATCTACTAATAAAACTGTAAAATTATCATAGGATTTTACAGTTCCTTTTAACTGAAATCCGTTTAACAGAAACACAGTTACAAAAACACTATTTTTACGTAGATGGTTCAAGAACGTATCTTGCAAATTAATTGATTTCATCAAAAATGCCTCCCTACTGTCTTTCTACCTCTTAATCCCTATAGTAGCATGTTCTACCAATTTATCAATTAGTAATTTTTAGCAATTTTTCTTCATTCAGCAAAAATCATTTTACAAATAATGGAGAAATATTAGTCACAGAAGAATATCATTAATAAAAATATGCTTGAATGCAATATTATTCTTTTCACCCTAGTATAAATATAGCTGAATGAAGATAAAGTCCCCGACGGATGTCACGGATTTTAAATTGTGCAAGCACAATTCAAAATCCGGACACAATTACGCCAAGGCGTAATTGATTAAAGTTGTTCGTCATTACTAAGAAATTGTACATCCATTTTATTACGGAAATAAGTTAACTGTCTTTTAGCATAGCGGCGAGAGTTTTGTTGTAAACTGTCAATCGCTTCTTCTAAAGAACACTTACCATCAAGGTAATCATATATTTCCTTATAGCCAATCGCTTGAATGGACTGCACACCTCGAATATTTTGATGCCATAAGCCTTTTACTTCCTCTAAAAGACCTTTGTCCATCATCAAATCGACACGGCGGTTTATTCGATCATAAAGCTCTTCACGTGGCATATTTTGCCCAAGTCCTAAAATGACATGGTTATAGAGAGGGACTTCCCCACGATTCTGTGCCTCGGATGCTTTCGATACACCGCTTAGCTCAATCATCTCTAACGCACGTATGACACGACGCGTATTATTTGGGTGAATGGTCTCCGCCGTTTGTGGATCAAGTTTTTTAAGCCTAGCATGCATAGCTTCTGGGCATAATTTCTCCAGTTCATCATAATAGGCTTTTCGTGCAACCTCATCTACCTGCTCTTCTGTAAATTGAAAATCATAGAGCACTGCCTGTACATATAAACCCGAGCCCCCTACAATAATCGGTAGCTTATTGCGTGCTTGAATTTCTGCAATCTTTGCACGCACTAATTTTTGATATTCAGCTACTGAGAAGGACTCTGTTGGCTCCTTGAAGCTAAGTAAATGATGTGGCACTCCCTCCATCTCTTCCTCGGTAATCTTCGCTGTACCAATATCTAAGCCTTTATAGACTTGCATGGAATCACCGTTAATGATTTCTCCATTATATTTTTTCGCTAACTCAATGCTTAATGCTGTTTTGCCAGAAGCAGTTGGCCCAACGATTGCTACGACCTCTGCCTGCTGTATTTTATCTTGTATCATATTTTTCTAACCACCGTAATAAAACTTGATAGACCGCCTCTTGATTATCCTCGTTCAAGATTTCATGGCGCTTATCTTCAAATAAGTAAACCGTCACATCCTGTAAACCTGCTGCTGCAAACTGTTCAGCAACAGTATATACGCCTCGTCCCTGATCTCCGACTGGATCCTTGCTACCACTTATCAATAAAATTGGTAAGTCTTTCTTTACTTTTGCAATCTCCTTTTTACTATTTAACGCCATAAAGCCGGTTGTTAAATCCACAAAAAATTGATTTGTTGGGATAAAGCCACAATACGGATCCTCCATATATTGTTGCACTTCATCGTCTACCGAACATAACCAATCATACTCGGTCTTCGAATTTGGAAACTGCTTATTGAAACTGCCGAAGCTCAGTTTATTTAACAACTTGCTCTCTGTCTCTTTCCCAAGCTGCTTGGCCAATGCTTTTGCGACTAAATTTCCCATTGAATGCAATGCTGTTACATTTCCTGTTCCGCATAAAATCACATATTCAACATTATCGCTATACAATTGAATAAACCTTCTAGTGATAAAAGACCCCATACTATGACCAAATAAAATCAAGGGCACGTCTGCAAACTGTGCATGTAAAGTGGTCACTACTTCGTGTGCGTCTTCTACAACACGGTCAAAACCATTGTCTTCAGCAAAAAAGCCTAGTGTACCATTATAAGCCGCTGTTTCACCATGTCCTCGGTGATCATGCATTGTCACTGCATAGCCTGCTGCATTGAGAACATGTGCAAATTTTACATAACGGCCACTATGTTCCGCCATCCCATGCAAAATATGAATATGGCCAATACAAGAATCCGATGGCCTTAATGTGCGAGTAAACACAAATTGACCATCTGACATTTCTAAATAACGCTCCATACTTACACTCCTTCCTCAGCAAAATTAGTCGCATCTAAAATAGCTTGCTCTAATTGAGCAATGTACGTGTTTCTTTGTGATTCTGTGTAATGAAAGCGTTGCTGCAATACTTGAATAACCTGTTGCTTATAACGTTGTACCGCATCAATATCAAAGTATAGCAAACCCGTGCGACGAATAAAGAAATCGCTTGGTGTGTAAACCATTTCAGCTTCAATCCCATAAAGGAGCATTGCATGTAAAGCAAGGGGCATCGTACTTCCATGCTCATGCAAATATTTCACCTGATCGAACAATGCATCTACATTTGTGCCATATTTTTGTACGAGCTGCTTTGCTTCATCATAATTAAGGCCATATTGAACGCCCTCTCTTGCTTTATATGCTATATAATCCGGAAAATTGATGGCGTTAATGCCTTTTGCTCCGGAAAGCGATAACTCGCGCGTCACACATGGACTTGCGTGCTTAAATTTATGTGTTTTCACAATTTTATCAACGATTGTTTCTGCCATTTGACGGTAGCCAGTTAGTTTGCCACCAGCTATTGTCATTAATCCACTTGGAGCCGTCCAGAGTTCATCTTTTCTTGAAATTTCAGATGGATTCTTTCCTTTTTCAAAAATAAGTGGACGCACGCCTGCCCATGATGATTCAATTGTTTCTCTTGAAATATTTGCTGTTGGGAAGACAGTTTTAGTAGCTACGATTAAATAATCAACGTCCTCTTGGGTAGCGACCGGATGTACGGGATCTCCCTCATAAACCGTATCTGTTGTTCCTACATAGGTTTTGCCATCACGTGGAATAGCAAATGCCATGCGCCCATCCGCAATATCAAAATATACTGCTTGGCTTAATGGAAAATCCTTTTGGTCAAGAACAATATGGACTCCTTTTGTAAGACGTAATTGTTTTTTGTCCACTACTTTATCTTTTTGTCGGACCTCATCCACCCAAGGTCCCGTAGCATTGACGATTTGTGCAGCATGCACTTCTATCATTTTCCCTGTTACTTGATCTGTTACTTGTGCCCCAACAAGCTTTTTCTTATGATATATAAACCCTGTCATCTCCGTATAATTTATACAAAGCGCCCCGTATTCCACTGCCTTTTTTAGCACTTCCATTGTCAGACGGGCATCATCTGTCCGATATTCAACATAATAACCACCACCGACCAGCTCATCCTGATTAAGTAAAGGCTCTAGTGCTGCAGTTTCCTGGGCGCTCAGCATTGTTCTACGCTCATGCTTTTTCACACCTGCTAATCGATCATATACTCTCAACGCCACCGATGTTGTAAACGGTCCAAGTGAGCCCTTTTTGTATAATGGTAATAGCATTTTTTCAGGCGTTGTCACGTGAACAGCATTGTCGTATACGATTTCACGCTCACGACCAACCTCTGCGACTACACCAACATCAAGTTGTTTTAAATAACGCAGTCCACCGTGAATAAGCTTTGTAGAACGGCTAGATGTGCCAGCAGAAAAATCCTGCATCTCAATCAAAGCGACAGATAATCCCCTTGATGCCGCATCAAGGGCAATGCCAGCACCTGTAATGCCACCACCAATGACTAATACGTCAAAGCTATATTGCTCTAAAAAATGCATAATTTTAGGACGATGCTCAAATGAAAACATACCTTACCCCCTATTAGCTATGATTTGAAAATACGTGTAGCCTCTACTGCTTTCTGCCAGCCCACGTAAAGTGCCGCTCCAATTTCTGCTTCCATTTTTGGTTGATAAGTTTGCCCATTCACCCACAATTCGGATAATGCCTCCTTATTCGGCCAAAAATTCGTCGCAAGCCCTGCTAAATAAGCTGCTCCAAGCGCTGTCGACTCATTAAGCTTTGCTAGTTCTACCTTTAACTGTAAAATATCACTTTGGAACTGCATAAGCAATTGATTACCTACAGCTCCACCATCTACCCTTAGCACCTCAATAGGCGTACCCGCAGCTTCCTCCATTGCATCCAGTACATCCTTTGTTTGATAGGCTAGTGATTCAAGGGTCGCACGGATGAAATGCTCTTTGGAAGTCCCTCGCGTTAATCCAAAAATGGCTCCTCGTGCATCAGTATCCCAATACGGAGTCCCTAAACCTACAAATGCAGGCACAACATATACACCATCAGTGTTCTCCACCTTTTCTGCATACGTTTCAGAATCCTCTGCAGTGCGAATCATGCGAAGACCGTCTCGAAGCCACTGAATTGCTGAGCCTGCAACAAACACACTACCCTCCAAGGCATAAGTCACTTTGCCATCAATACCCCAAGCAATGGTTGTCAATAAACCATTTTCTGATTTAACAGCTTGCTCACCAGTATTCAATAACATAAAACAGCCTGTGCCATACGTATTTTTAGCCATGCCCTTGGCAAAGCATGTTTGACCAAAAAGCGCAGCCTGCTGATCACCAGCTATTCCGGCAATCGGGATTTCCTCACCAAAGAAGATGCTTGGCGTCGTCTTTGTATAAATTTCTGAAGAATCTTTCACCTCTGGTAACATTGACATTGGAATATCTAATAGCTTGCAAAGTTCTTCATCCCACTTCAAGTCGTGGATATTATATAGTAAAGTACGAGATGCATTAGAATAATCCGTAATATGTGCCATTCCTTTTGATAATCTCCAAACAATCCAAGAATCAATCGTACCAAATAATAAATCTCCGTTTTCTGCCATCGCTCGTGCACCGTCAACATTGTCTAAAATCCACTTAATTTTTGTTGCTGAAAAATAAGCATCTAAACGCAATCCCGTTTTTTGCTGAAAGAGCTCTTCATAGCCTTGGTCCTTCAACTCATTTACAATGTCCTGTGTTTGTCGGGACTGCCAGACAATTGCATTGTAAACTGGCTGCCCCGTATGTTTATCCCATACTACCGTTGTTTCACGTTGATTTGTTATCCCAATAGCATGCACTTCACTAGCTTCATGTCCACTTTCTGTTAAAACAGCCGCAATGACTGCAAGAATGGAACCCCAAATCTCGTTGGCGTTATGCTCAACCCAACCAGCCTTCGGAAAATATTGTTGAAATTCCTTTTGCGCAACATGAACAATTTCACCTTTTTTATCGAACAAAATCGCTCTTGAACTCGTTGTTCCCTGATCAATGGCTAAAATAAACTCACCCATTCATTCTCCCCCTTTTATCAATTATGCCTCTTGCATAATTGCGTCTGGAATCGGCTTTGTGCTTAGGCCTGCACGAGGGCTGACACGATGTCGGTCATTTCGGTAATGCCACAGGACGTGGCGTTTTTACCGATGCAGGTCAGTTAGCCGTTATCGCATGGATGCGATGATTTTAGGCTAACATCCTATGTGAACTCCTTCCCGATTCCGTGACATCCGCCGGAGGCTTTAGGCCAACGTGATGTTGGTCACTCAGGCGTTTTCACAGGATGTGAAGTTCTTAGCCTGAGTTCCTCTATTTCAGCAGGTACAGGTATTTGGACACCCGCTGAATGAAGTTAAGATAGCTAGGTTACATGACCCGTTTGAACATTTTTTCCACTTCATAAGTTGTAAAATGAATAAGCACAGGACGTCCATGTGGGCATGTAAATGGATTATCTGCATTGCGCAAATCCTGCAATAACGTTTCCATTTGTTCTTTCGTTAAATAATGATTGGCTTTTATCGACTTTTTACAGCTCATCATAATAGCTGCCGCCTCACGTAATTTTTTGACATCAGCCTTTTTCGTTGTCAGCACCTGCTCAATTAAGTCCTCAATAATTTCCTGCTCTTCACCTTTAGGAAACCAGCTAGGATGCTCCCTCACGACAAATGATGACTGTCCAAACTCCTCCAAAAACACGCCAACAGCTTCTAATTCCTGGCTATTTTCTCTTAATATTAGTGCCTCATCAGCTGCATAATGGAAGGTCAATGGAAGCAATAAAGCCTGACGCTCATTTGGATTTACCTGGCCAACCTTTTCACGGAAAAATTCATATTTAATTCGCTCCTGGGCCGCGTGCTGATCGATTAAATAAAAACCATCCTCCATTTGGGCAACAATGTACGTACCATGAATTTGCCCTACTACTTCAAGAGCTGGAAATGGTTCTCGAATAGATTCATCCTTTAGAATTTCTATGGGCTCTATAGACTCTACTGGCTCTTCTAACTTCATTTCTACTTCTATCATTGGTGTTGGCTGCCAGCTATCTTCAATGATAGTAGGAACGGGTTCTGGCACTTTCACATCTAGGGTGTTTGATTCCTGAACAGTTTGCACATCATAAAGCTTTTCAACGATGGCATTCATTTTCTCTACATTAAGCTTTGGTGCTGGCTTCCATATATTTAACTGCTCCGACGCAGGCTTCTCGATTTTTTCCTTCTTTTCCATTTGTGGTACGCGAATAACATTGCGTATTTTCTCTCGGATTGTTTCCTCAATTAGCTTCAGAAGCTCTGGTTCCTTGCTTAAACGTATTTGATGTTTGGCAGGATGAACATTAACATCTGTTAAATAAGGATCTCCCTCAATAAAGAGTGCTACAATTGGAAAACGCTCAATTGGCAAATACGTATGGTAAGCATCGACAATCGCTTTTTGCACTAGGTAATGCTTCACCCAGCGACCATTTACAAATAAGGACATATAATTTTTCGAAGCACGTGTCACCTCTGGTAGTGATACGAAGCCGGAAATCTTATAATCTTGTGATTCCCCATTGAATGGCACCATTTTCTTGGCATTATGCACACCGTAAATAGCAGCTAATACTTGCTGCACGTCACCTCGCCCATTTGTTTGTAACAACTGCTGACCATTATGTAGCAATCTAAACGCAATATCTGGATTCCCAAGTGCAAGACGGTTCATCAGGTCTATTGTATGCCCAAGCTCAGTTTGAATTGTTTTCATATATTTTAATCGAGCGGGTGTATTGAAAAATAACTGTGCCACTGTAATATCTGTTCCCTTGCGCAAAGGGCCAGGTTTATGCGAAGCGACATGTCCCCCCTCAAGCTCTAAATAAGTACCTGATTCACCATTTGATGTAATGAGTGTCATTTTAGACACCGATGCAATAGAAGCCAATGCCTCACCACGGAAGCCAAGTGTACGAATTCGAAATAAATCATGCTCCTGATGGATTTTACTTGTCGCATGGCGAGAGAATGATATTAATGCATCCTCCTCATCCATACCACTACCATTATCAATTACTTGAATTGAAGTGAGGCCCGCTTCTAGTAAAAAAACATCAATGGACGTACTTCCTGCATCAATGGCATTTTCAACAAGCTCTTTGACTACAGAGGCAGGCCTTTCAACTACTTCCCCGGCAGCGATTTTATTGGACAGCCACTCGTCCATAATTTGTATTTTTCCCATAGCGCATCACTCCTTTACTTTTTTGCGTTTAATAACTGCTGCTGTAATTCGTATAAAATATTCATCGCTTGCATTGGTGAAGTGCCAAGAATATTTACTTTTTCTAAGTTTTTAAGCACCTCCACCTCTGCTGGAGAAATTGGTTCTTCCTCTGTAAATAGTGACATTTGTACGGGCTTTTCAGCAACCTCCGGCGATACGGCTACTTCCTTTCCAGCCTCGAAATTTTCAAGCAAGACTCGTGCTCTTGATAAAATTTCCTCTGGCAACTGTGCAAGCTGTGCTACATGAATTCCGTAAGATTTATCGGCAGCTCCCTTTTTTACCTTATGTAAAAAGACAACCGCACCATTTTTTTCAGTAGCAGATACGTGTACATTCTGTAGGCGAGGAAGCTCATTTTCAAGTGCCGTTAATTCATGATAATGCGTTGAGAACAACGTATTTGCACCAATTTTGTCATGAATATATTCCATCATGGATTGCGCAAGACTCATGCCATCATAAGTAGATGTCCCTCGACCAATTTCATCAAATAGCATCAAACTACTTTTCGTTGCATGCATAATAGCGTGCTGTGATTCTAACATCTCCACCATAAATGTTGATTGTCCCGCAGCTAAATCATCTGCTGCACCTATACGTGTGAAAATCTGATCTGTAATTGGTAATCTAGCCTTTTCAGCAGGCACATAGCAACCCATTTGTGCCATTACAACGATAAGAGCCACCTGACGCATATACGTACTTTTACCAGACATATTCGGTCCTGTAATAAGCATCATATTGTTCTTTTCTTCAAGTATACAATCGTTGGGTACATACATTTGCTTATTTAGCATTTTCTCTACAACAGGATGGCGCCCTTCAATAATTTCTAGTGCACGACCGCTATGAAATTCAGGCTTCGTAAAACGGTATTTTTCTGAAACGCTCGCAAAGCTTAGTAGTACATCTAACTCACTAATGCTTGCCGCTAATGCTTGTACACGTGGAATAAATGCCTTTAATTCATCACGTATTTCTACAAATAAGTTGTACTCTAACGTTAAACTTTCTTCTTCAGCATTTAAAATTAATGCCTCTTTTTCCTTTAGCTCCTGTGTTATATATCGCTCTGCATTTGCCAAAGTTTGTTTGCGTTCATAACGTGTTAAATCAGCTAAATGGATATTCGATTTTGTTATTTCAATATAGTAGCCAAAAATTCGATTATAACCGATTTTTAAGTTTTTAATGCCTGTTTTTGCCCGCTCCTCTTGCTCTAGCTGTGCAATCCAATCCTTTCCATTACGAGACGCGTAACGTAGCTCATCTAATCGATCATTATAACCGTCACGAATGACGTCACCCTCTTTAATCGTAATCGGTGGATTGTCTGTAATAGCACGAGCTAATAATGCCTCTACATCTGCACATTTATCTAATGTTGTTCCTAGTTTTTGTAATGTTTCTTTATTGGCATTAAGCAGTTGTTGCTCAATCGCTGGTACTTGGCGTAACGAATCACGTAGCTGTGCTAAATCACGTCCACCTACATTACCAAAAGCTACACGACCAGCTAAACGCTCTAAATCATATACTTGTTTTAATGAAGCTTGGAGCTCTGTTCTTACAAAATATTCTTCTAATAAATCTGTAACAATTGCTAGTCTCGCGTCAATAGCAGAACGTGTGGCAAGTGGCTGATGTAACCACTGCTTTAATTTTCGCCCACCCATTGCTGTAACGGTGTCATCTAATAGCCATAATAGCGTGCCCTTTTGGTCACCACCACGTATGGATTGAATAAGCTCTAAATTACGCTTCGAACTAGAGTCAATACGTAAGTAATTTTTCATTTCATGATAGGTAAATGCTTGAATATGTGATAAAGAACGCATTTGTGTTTTATCGATATATGATAACAGACGAAGGCAAGCACTTTGTAAATCATTTGGAACTGCTTCAAGATAAATAGCAACTTTGTTCAATGTCATTTCATCAGTTTCAACAGAAAGTACAATCCCAGCATTTACTGCATGCTCGGCTAATAGAAGCTGTAAACTTTCCGTGACAATCAATTCACGAATACCATATGCTTGCATTTGCATTAAAAGAGCCTTGCCATCCCCTTCAATAGAGGAGGCTACTGCTTCCCCTGTAGATAAGTCTAAGTAAGCATAGCCAAATGTCGTATCATCGAGTTGCTCCACAGCACCGATAAAATGATTGGATTTACCATCTAGCGTCTTACCTTCCATAATTGTCCCTGGTGTAATAAGCTGTACGACTTCACGTCTCACTACGCCCTTTGCTTGCTTCGGATCTTCGGTTTGCTCACAAATGGCAACCTTATAGCCCTTTTGCACAAGTGTTTCAATATAATTTTTCGCCGAATGATGGGGCACACCGCACATAGGTATACGCTCTTTAGCGCCTGCATCTCGACTCGTTAAAGTAATCTCTAAAATTTGAGAGGCGTTGATAGCGTCCTCAAAAAACATCTCATAGAAATCGCCTAATCTAAAAAATAAAAAGGCATCCTTGTAATCTTCCTTTACCTGCAAATATTGTTGCATCATTGGTGTATAAGTAGTCATATATAAAATTCCCTCGCTCTAGCCATATAGATATTTATATTATAACAAAAGATACATGCGAAACGCCTAATTCATCTTTTTTAAGATGCTAGCGTTTCGCATGTATCCAATTAATATTATCTTGGCCTTTCATCAGGAAACGATGAGGACTCTAAAACAAACCTACCTTCTCCACTAGAGCTAGACGAAGAGCTTGAACTAGAGCTAGATGAGGAGGATGAGCTTTCATCATCATAGTTCCATTCTTCTTCGAAATCTAGTGGATGTACACTAATGCAAATTGTCGTTTCACCCATTACCTCTACTACAACTTCGCGTTCTACTACGATTTCAAATTTCGTGCCGCATGGAGAGATTATTGCTTCTATGCAGTTTGGCTCTTGAATGACACGTACACGAACATCATCACCAACACTAACTTCGCCGTCTCTAAAAGAAAGCTTCACTTTGTCTTTATAGTGAACCGTTTCAGAAAACACTGCTGTTTTCGAATGATTACTATATGCATACCATACATTGACATCAAATTTCCCTGATACTTCTACAAATTTGCCGACCTTTTTTGCGGAGCAAGTATGGTTGATAACCCAGCAACCAAGAATACTTGTCGGTTTATTTGATGGACTTAATGTTACTTTTTCTTCCGTTCTCTTCTTCCCTTTGGCAACTACTGCTCTCGTCACGATTTGTCGTAAACGTTTCAGCGCAATTCCTCCTTCGACTCTTTTCACAACATCATATGCAGGTAGCGCCTATTGGGTGAACATATATTTTCAGAGAACTACATAATTCGTTTTTTTATACTATATTTTCTTATTTATGGATATTTTATGTGACATGGAAAGTCATTAGATAATGGAAAACCCCAAATAAAAGATCCAGATAGAGTATATTTCTATCCGGATAAAGAAGCTAATTATTTTTCTAATAACCACCATAATCCTCTTACGATAACAAAAATCAGAATGGTAACAATCTGTCCACCACTTTTTTGTTCAATATAACCAAAAAAAGACCGAGATAATCTGAATGGATATCAACCATTTGTTTTACCGAAGAGCCATAAAACTTCAACTTCATTGAACAACAAAAATAGAAATAGCTCGGATGAAATCATTCGAGCTATTCCTTCAATTATTATTTTTATGAGCAGCTACCTGGTTTCGTATTTGCTACGTATGAGCCAGTTTCACCACGTAATACATCGCCACCTGTTGAGCGAATAATCTCATTCGTAACATTGTTAGCAATAGTATTCGATACTAATTGTAACAAATCATTTACATCACTTTGAGATTCTTTAAATTGTTGTACCACTGGGATTGCATTGATTTCTTCTTCGATTTTAGCAATTTTATCCTCAATCATTTTCAATGCCTTTTCTTTCCCTAAGTGCTGGAAGTTAACTGCTTGCTTTTGTAAGCTCTTTAGACTAGCAATACGTTCACGTACATGTTGATTTTCATTAATTTGCGCTTCTACTTTTTTGAAATATTCAACTTCTGATGTATTGGCAATCATATGCGCAATTTCATGTGACTTCTTAATTAAATCTTCTTTTGTATAAATTACTTGTGTCATTTACGCTTCCACCTTTTCATTTTTTACAACTTCTATAAATTCACCACTCAGTGAGTAGGAAGTAGCCTCAACTATTTTAACCTTCACTAACTGACCAATAAATTCTTTTGGTGCTTTAAAGTTTACAAGACGATTTTTACGCGTATAGCCTGCTAACACATCATCGCGCTTTTTACTTGTCCCTTCAACTAATACTTCTACGATTTCACCTTTTAAGCGCTCTAAAGCTTTGCGAGAATATTCTCCTACAACTTCATTTAATCGTTGAAGACGTTCTTTTTTCACCTCTTCAGGTACATTATCCACCATTTTGGCAGCAGGTGTACCTTCACGAGGAGAATAAATATACGTAAAGGCTGCCTCAAAGCCAACTTCACGGTATAAAGACAGTGTCTCTTCAAATTGCTCCTCTGTCTCGTTTGGATAGCCTACGATAATATCAGTTGTTAATGTTACTTCAGGAATAGCAGCCTTAATTTTTGCCACTAACTCAAGGAAATGCTCCCGTGTATATTTACGTGCCATAATTTTAAGCACTTCATTTGAACCAGACTGTACCGGTAAGTGAATATGCTCAACTAAGTTCCCACGTTTTGTAAGTACTTCGATTAAATGATCATCGAAGTCGCGTGGATGACTCGTTGTAAAACGAATACGAGGGATATCAATTTTTCGTAATTCGTCCATTAAATCACCTAGACGATAATTAAGATCCTCAAAATCCTTACCGTAAGCGTTGACATTTTGGCCTAGCAGCATAATCTCTTTATAGCCAGCTGCAGCCAAATCGCGCACTTCAGCAATGATTTCCTCTGGACGGCGACTACGCTCCTTACCACGTGTATAAGGTACGATGCAATATGTACAGAATTTATCGCAACCGTACATAATATTAACCCACGCTTTAATGGAGCCAAGGCGTTTCTTCGGCAGATTTTCAATAACATCGCCTTCTTTAGACCAAACCTCCACGACCATTTCTTTAGACATATAAGCCTCTTTTAAAATGTGCGGTAAACGATGGATATTGTGAGTGCCAAACACCATATCAACATGTGGATAGCTTCTTAAAATTTTATTGACAACAGTTTCTTCCTGTGACATACAGCCACAAACACCTATTATCATTTCAGGATTTTTACGTTTATATTTCAACAGGAAACCAAGTTCTCCAAATACCTTGTTTTCTGCATTTTCACGAATAGCACACGTATTCAGTAACACGACGTCAGCTTCATCAATTACATCTGTAGGCGTATAGCCAAGCTGCATAAAAATTCCAGCCATTACTTCCGTATCATGCTCATTCATTTGGCAGCCATAAGTACGAATATAAAATGTACGGCCTGTACCCATACCTGCAAATTCTTGTGCAATTTTAAAGTCCTTATGGTACTTCACTTCTTCTTTTCCACGTTTTTTTGCATCTTTTAATGAAGGGGCAGTAAAAACCGTTTCAAAATATTTACTATAATCCTTTTCAGGCTTGTCTTCTTTTTTTGGCTGATCGACTTGTTGATTAGCTAAGCGTTGTTCCTCATTCATCGCAATCAGGTAACTCCTTTCAAACGAATTCCATACAAATGAATTCCCATTTTACTATTATACTGAATGATTGCTATATCCTACAAGGTTTGCGTACTAAATGTCGTGGTTTAGACTTAATTACTTAGCTAGATGTATATTTTCGTTAGGTTGCAAACGAGTCTTTTCATTTGTTGGGGCTATACGTCGCTTTGTTGATTCTATCTGTCAATTTGCTGGTTCTATCCGTCGCTTTGACGATTTTTTCTGTCGCTTCGCCGGTTCTATCCGTCGCTTTAAATTCTTTCCGTCACTTCGCCAGTTCTATCCTTCGCTTTGACGATTCTTTCCTTCGCTTCGCCAGTTCTATCCGTCACTTCGACCTTTCTTTCCTTCGCTTTGACGATTCTTTCGGTCGCTTCGCCGGTTCTATCCTTCGCTTTGAATTCTTTCCGTCACTTCGACCTTTCTTTCCTTCGCTTTGACGGTTCTATCCTTCGCTTCGCCAGTTCTATCCGTCGCTTTGAATTCTTTCCGTCCCTTCGACCGTTCTATCCTTCGCTTTGACGATTCTTTCTGTCGCTTCGCCGGTTCTTTCCGTCGCTTTGAATTCTTTCCGTCACTTCGCCTGTTCTATCCTTCGCTTTGAATTCTTTCCGTCACTTCGACCTTTCTTTCCTTCGCTTTGACGGTTCTATCCGTCGCTTTGACTATTCTTTCGGTCGCTTCGCCGGTTCTATCCGTCGCTTTAAATTCTTTCCGTCACTTCGCCAGTTCTATCCTTCGCTTTGACGATTCTTTCCTTCGCTTCGCCAGTTCTATCCGTCGCTTTGAATTCTTTCCGTCCCTTCGCCCTTTCTTTCCTTCGCTTTGACGATTCTATCTGTCGCTTCGACCATCCTTTCCGTCGCTTTGAATTCTTTCCGTCACTTCGACCTTTCTTTCCATCGCTTTGACGATTCTTTCCGTCGCTTCGCCGGTTCTATCCGCCGCTTTGAATTCTTTCCGTCACTTCGACCTTTCTTTCCATAGCTTTGATGATTCTTTCGGTCGCTTCGCCGGTTCTTACCATTATGAAAATGTGTGAACAATTATGGAGTTAAGAGGGGTAATGTAAAGATGATTATTTGTTTAAGTGAGGATTAGGAAGGAATCCAGTTATGTATGCGCACGTTTGAGTATCTTTCCTAGACGTGCACACACACTAGATTATTCAGATAAACCAAGAAAATCTGCATATGTATGCGGCTCGTTTTCCTTTAAAATTGTTAAAAATGTAAATGCAAGCTGTACAACTGACCACCATCTCATATTGTAAGACATCTCAAAGCGAGAAGGTTCTAATGTAAAGACATCCTGAAAAATATCAAGTGGATCAATTTTTTCATCTTTTAATATTGAGAGAAAGCCTAAAAACAACGTATGATCTTTCACTTCAATCATTTTTCCATCAACAAGCGCATCAATATTTTCTGGTTGATGAAAATTACATTGTGTTGCAACGTACCTCTCTAAATCTTGCGCACGTTGCCTTTCTTCACGTTCTCTTTTCTTTGCAATAAAATCAATGACGTTACTCACGTGCATCGCCTCTTCTTTTTTCTTTTATTGTAGCATTTTTTACAAAAATAATATTGCCCGAACATATTCCCTAATTTTCCTTCTGACAAAAAACAAAAGAATGATATCAGCCATATGCCAACATCATTCTTAAAAAACTATTCTTTACGAGTATTTAGCGGGATTGTGATGGTCACTTTTCCTCCACCAGCTGATATATCATTGTCAATTAGCAGTGTTCCACCATGACTCTGAACAATTGATTGAGCAATATAAAGTCCCATACCATGGTGGCTTCCTGCATTTCTGCTCGGATCTCCACGATAAAACTGTTTAGTAGCCTCATTTAAATCCTTCGGAGAAAATCCACAGCCACTATCGGTAACGGTAAATTGAATAAAATCAACAGCACCTTGAACAGATAATGTCACTTCGCCATTTTCAGGTGTGTGCTCTACGGCATTGGCAATGACATTTAAAATTGCTCGATAGAACTGCTCTTTATCGATAAAAATACAAGCAGGAAGCATTTCCTTTTGTACATTCACTTGAAGCTGTTTTTCTAACGAAAGAGCCCTCATTTGATTGTCTACCTCGGTAATAAATGTATCCGTTGTAACGTCCGTTTTTTCACGCACGATACTTTTTTCCATTTTCGCTAAGTCGATTAGCTCTTTCGTGAATTTTTCTAGTTCAATCGTATTCTTCAAAATATAGTCATTATATTCTCTTTGTATATCGTCTTGAGTAGTGTCCTGTAAAAGCTCTGCATTCCCGCGAATAATTGTAAGGGGTGTTTTCAGATCATGAGCAAGAGCAGAAATTTGTTCTCTACGTGCCTGTTCTGATTCCCATTGTTGTGTTAAAGAGCTGTTTAAGGCCTCTTTCATCTGCTCAAGAGAAAAGGATATTTCATCTACTTCACGAATTCCTGAAGGGTTTATCGTAAAATCCAAATTTTGATTTTGTATTTTTTCGATTGCTTCCTGCAAACCAAACATTTTTTTCTTAAGCTTTCTTCCAAATTGGATCGCAAGGACAGTTACTAGAGTTATAACCCCTATAATAAATAATAGAATCTCTAATAGTTGTGGATTAGGTAAATACTTCCTCATAATAGCCGAACGATACTTTGGCAATATATCATACCGTAATATACAAATCTCATTTTCTCGCTCTATAAATGAGTAAAATTGGGTGATACCTCTAGTTTGCTCTTTTTTCATTGCATCCCAAGCTTTAAAAGCGTCCTTCTCTGAAAGATTCCCTGTAAGGAATTTACCTTCTTTAGAAAAGACTGCGTAATCAACAAGGGCTGGAATAATATCAGCTGTAACCGAACTACTAGACGCAATACGATCCCTTGATAATGAAATTTGAGTTTCTGCATAATTTGCTGGTAATACGATGTTGGTAGAAAGGGCAAACATTGTTAAACCGATCAGCAGTACTACTAACAGAATGGTGCCTAAACTTAGGAAAAGGAGATATCGCAGAAAAAAAGTATGTAGGCGCGTTCCTTTAATGGGCTTTATTGTCTCCATTTATAACCGATCCCCCAAATAGTATCTATGGCGTCCATATTAAAGGCATGTAGCTTTGAACGAATATTTTTAATATGCTCAGTTATAGCGGTACTGTCACTCTTCCCATCAAATCCAAAAATCGTTTCATAAATCTTTTCTTTAGAAAACACCTGTCCTCGATTTCTAGCTAGAAATTCGCATATTTCATATTCGCTTTTTGTCAGCATTACCTTCTCCTCATTAACAAACAGCTCTTTGCCAGATAAATTGAAGTGAACGTTATCTACATAAAGAATACTACGTCGCTCTCTTTTTTCGCGTCTCAAATGCGCATTCACTCTTGCACGGAGCTCACCAATTCCAAACGGCTTAATAATATAATCATCTGCACCGAGACCTAGACCATACATTAGATCCTCCTCCAACGATTTAGCCGTTAAAAAAAGGATAGGACAATCTACAGCATGACGTATTTGTCCACATAAAGTAAATCCGTCTATTTCGGGCATCATCACATCCAGCAAAATTAAATCGAAGGCACCAAGATTCATTTTACTTACTTCTGTTGCATCAGAGACTGCCGTTACTAAATGTTTTTCTTTTAGTAATGCATTTTTTATCAATACTAAAATATCTTTTTCATCATCTACTGCTAATATTTTTGCCATACATCTACCCTCATCATTTCAGCATACCCTAACTTTCTGATTTTCTTCCTTCCCATTTCCAGAACCATAAACAAGATAGGACTAATGCGAGTAATGTCCCGCAAACTGAAGCAATAATACCTTCCTGTAGTCCTATTTCCACCGTCGATAGATCAAGCCCTGACGCCTTCATTTCCCATAACGAAACAAAGTGACCACCCCAACCATAAGGTATAAATGACCAAATACCATTACCTAGTCCAGTAAGGAGTAAGGCTACCATTAATGATCCCACAATACCCAGCCCAATTGAGGCACCTTTACCAAAATGAAGACTAATAAAAAAATGTAAAATATATAAAAATGCAAAGCTAACAAACAGAATACATCCAGCAATGAAATAAAATTGATAACCAAAAGTATCTTCATGCAAAAGTTCAATAAAACCAACACTAAAAATACCCATGGACAATAATATTGCCCCAAAACTAAACAATAATAAGAGTAGTAGCTTGCTTAAAAAGGCAATTATTTTTGTTTTAGAAGCTGTTAGCATCTCCTGAAAATGTCCTGCATTTGCTTCTTGCTCCGCTGCCATTGCACAAACTAATCCAATAATAATTGGAAACCCACATGAAAGAGCCTGAAAATAACCGGATATTTTCCAATCAAAATTCCATGGTGAATAAGAATAGTATGCTAAAAACAGCCCAGAAATAATACTCGGTACAAGGAGATGAATTAGTAAAAATGGCGTTCTTTTTACTTTAAGAAACTCTGCTCTCAGTAATCTTAACATTACCATGCACTATTTCGCCTCCCTTTTCTGAAACCAACGTGCAGTAAGGTAGCTGATTATTGCAAACCACGCTAAAGTGACTAATATACCTGGAACTATTACCGACATGCTTAATAACGGGCTGCCCTCAGGCACTGGCAGACCATTTGGTAAAATCTTTAATGTCGGACATATTAGTCTTGCTGTAATGGCATAAGGAACACTATACCAGAACTCTCCATTTGCAAATGCAACCATACCAGCAAAATTGCCAACTATATTTATAAAAATCGCCATATAAGTTCCTAATTTTGCCGCAAGGAATAAACAAAGTGGAATTTGCCATAAAAACGTGACGAAAATTAACAAACTACCTATAAGACTATTAATGAAAGAATAGCTATTACCAAATAGTATTCCACCAACAGTAATACCAGCAAAGAAAATAAGTGTTGTTAATAACAACCAGGCACTACATGAAAGTATTTTACCAAACCAAATCTTCTTTAGGTCTACCGGCATGGCGAGAATACTATGATATTTCAATTTAGCATCTTTTTCTATCACCAATGCACAACATATCGTCAGTGCGCCTGGTAAGAGCATTGTATACCACCAATTATAAGCGCCACTTTGAAAAAAGCTTCCTCCCATTAATACGGCGGGTAGTAAGATCGCCACAATGGGTGCTAGCCAAACTAATTTAGGAATAAAAGTCTTTTTCCATTTTAATCTTTCACCCTTCATAATTGAAATCATGTTACTTGCCTGCCTTTCTATTGGCAGACACTACCTGCATAAATAACGATTCTAGTTCCTGACCTTGAGGAGCAACTCCCTGATAACCTAATTTACCTCCTGCAATGATACCAATTTCATCAACGACCTGCTCTACCTCGGAAAGTATATGGCTAGATAATATCACTGTAATACCTTGCTCCGGAAAAGATCGAATCAGCTTTCGAAGTTCTTGAATGCCGATTGGATCGAGACCATTCGTTGGTTCATCAAGAATTAAAAGCTTTGGATAGTTTAATAGCGCAATAGCTATTCCTAGACGTTGTTTCATTCCTAACGAAAACTGTCCAGCTCGTTTTTTCCCTGTATCGGTCAAGTCAACAATTCTTAATACTTCATCAATACGTGACTGTGGCAAACCGAGGGTAATCGTTCGAACCTTGAGATTTTCTCTTGCCGTTAAATTTTCATAAAGTGGTGGTGTTTCAATTAATACACCAATGTCTTTTAAATCATTACGATTCCATACATGTCCATTAAAAAGTATCTTTCCTGCATTCGGACGCAGCATACCCGTAATCATTTTTAACGTTGTTGATTTCCCTGCACCGTTAGGACCAAGCAAGCCATAAACAGTATTACGGGGTATCGTCAATGTCAGATCCTCTACAATTTTTTGTCCTTTAAAGCTTTTACTAAGATTTTCTGTTTGTAAAATAATATCATTCATTTGAAGTCATCATCCTTTCGATGACTCTAGTGTAAAAAATGATTATAAGGATTTTATAAGGATTCACCACTTTATATGTATTGCTATCAGCAATAAATGCTATGCCTTACTCATGATTCAACAGCGAATACCCGCGGAAGCTGTGCGTTTACCCGCGATTCTGCATCAAATACCCGCGGAAGCTATCCGTTTACCCGCGATTGGGCACTGAATACCCGCGAATGCAAAAAAAGCATTTGGAATGTCATCATCCCAAATGCTTTTCTATCATTTTTACATAAATTCTTTCACTAAATCATTAAAATCATTTTCGCTGATTTTAATATCAATATCCGTTAATGGTAGCTCTGAATAGCCTGGTACTTTTTCTTGATATGAAGTTGTTTCAGTATCTTGATAAATAATACCTGTTACTAAACCTTCATGCTCCATTACTGTACGCATTGCCATACCACGGTCAGAATTATCATAGCCCTCGATATTAGCAAGCTTTGTTAAATTCTCTTTAAACCAATCGTACGTGTTTACTTTGTTATACGTAACGCAAGGAGAGAATACGTTGATGAACGAGAAGCCTTTATGATTAATACCTGCTTCAATTAATGCTGTTAATTCTTTAATATCTGTTGAGAAGCCTTGTGCCACAAATGTAGCTCCACTTGTTAACGCTACTTCTAATGGTTTTAATGATGGCTCAATCGCACCACCTGGCGTAGATTTAGTAATAAATCCTGCAGCTGAGCGTGGGGATGTTTGCCCTTTTGTTAAACCATAAATTTGGTTATCCATTACTACGTACGTGATGTCAATATTACGACGGATGGCATGAATTGTGTGACCCATACCAATTGCAAAGCCATCACCGTCACCGCCAGAAGCAATAACGTGTAAATCACGGTTTGCCATTTTTAAGCCTTGTGCAATCGGTAAGGCACGACCATGAATACCGTGGAATCCATAAGAATTAATGTATCCTGAAATACGTCCGGAACAACCAATCCCAGAAATGACAGCTAACTCGTTTGGTTCAATGCCAACGTTAGCAGCGGCACGCTGAATGGCTGCTTGTACAGAGAAGTCTCCACAGCCTGGGCACCAGTTTGGTTTCACTGTATTACGAAAATCCTTAAATGTTGCCATTAGCGAGTCAACTCCTTCACACGATTTTCTAATTCACCTGGCAAGAACGGTGTACCATTGTATTTTGTAATAGTCTCGATTTTATCGTGACCACCAACATTCATCTTCATAATATTTGCTAATTGCCCTGTGTAGTTATTTTCTACAACGATAACTTTTTTCGCTTTCGCTACAAGTGGTGCCACCTCAGCAGATGGGAATGGGTGAATTAAGCGAATATGTGCATGGTTCACCTTCATACCTTGAGCATTTAATCGTTCTTGTACTTCTTCGATCGCTCCACGAGTCGAGTTAAAGCCCACTAATAAAATATCTGCTTCTTCGTGTGGTACATTTGCGTATACTGGATTATCAAATTTCAATGCAGATAGCTTACGGAAACGTTTATCCATTTGTACTTGACGATTACCAGTTGCTTCAGAAGGTTTACCTGTTTCATCATGCTCAACACCTGTTACATGGTGAATACCGTTTAACGTACCAGGTAGCACACGTGGCGAAATGCCATCATCCGTATCTTCATAACGTTTGAAGTATGCTTTATCAGCCGCTTCTTCAATATCGTCAGTGACAATTTTACCGCGGCGAATTTCAATTTTATTGTAATCAAATGGTTCAACAGATTGTTTACCTAAAGATAATTGTAAATCAGTCATTAAGATAACTGGTAATTGTAACTCCTCCGCAATGTTAAACGCTTGGATTGTGTCAAAGAATGCTTCCTCCATTGTAGAAGGTGCAATGACTACTTTTGGAATTTCACCATGCGTACCATATAACATCGCCATTAAATCTGATTGCTCTTGTTTTGTTGGTAACCCTGTTGATGGACCACCACGTTGTGTATCAACAACAACTAATGGCTGCTCTGTCATACCTGAAAGACCAATTGCCTCCATCATTAATGAAAGACCAGGACCAGCTGAAGCTGTAAAGGCACGAACACCACCAAAGTTTGCACCAATTGCCATTGTTGCTGCAGCAATTTCATCTTCTGTTTGGATAACCGCACCACCGAATTTCGGTAATTTTTTAATCAGGTATTCCATAATTTCAGAAGCTGGCGTAATTGGATAAGCTGCCATAAAGCGTGTCCCAGCTGCAAGTGCACCAAGCGCTACTGCATCATTCCCAATCATGAACATACGGCGTTTGCCATCAGCTGGTGCTAATGCCCATTCACCGACACGATCACCTAAAAGCTCATTCATAATTTGACGACCTCGTGCAATGGCCTCCATATTTTTCTGAACAACTTCTTCACCTTTTTTGCCAAAAATATCATCGACAACATTTTGGAATACTTCGTTTTCTAAATTTAGCAATGATGCAGTTGCGCCAATTGCCACCATATTTTTCATTAATGAAGTACCAAGCTCTGCTGCAACTTCTGTAAATGGTACTGCAAATAATGGTGCCTTAGAATCTTCTGGCTTCACTGGCTCAAATTTTGAATCAGCTAAAATTACGCCTTTTTCTGTTAGTTCTTTATAATTGACGTCGATTGTTTCTTGGTCGAAAGCTACTAAAATATCTAAATCATCCGCAATAGAGCGTACTTCTGTTGGACGAACTGTAATCTTATTATTCGTATGGCCACCTTTAATTCGAGAAGAGAAGTGACGATAACCGTATAGGAAATAACCTAAACGATTCATTGCCATTGAGAAAATCTCACCTGTACTTTCAATCCCTTCACCTTGTTGCCCACCGACTTTCCATGAAAGCTGATGTAACATGTCAACAACTCCTTAAATCCAATGTGTACTATTATTTTTCCTTCATAAGTTTAACACGAAGAAACCTTCTACACTATTGTTATTCCACGATTTAACTGAAAATCAGACCTTTGACTGAAAATACCGTTCAAAAAGTTGTAATTTTCAAATCAATTAAGTATAAAAAATTAACTTGCTACTTTCAAGTGACATTTAACATGTAAAATATGAGGGCAAAGTCTTCTTTCCTGAACTATGCAGCCACATCTACATCTATATTGTCTATATCAATTTCGCCTTGGGTAATTGCGTCTGAAGGCTTTAGGCCAACTTGATGTTGGTCACTCAGTCTTTGTTGTTGTTGTTGTTGCTGTCGCTTCGCTTTCGCACAGATAAAACCGTGTTGCTGTCGCTTCGCTTTCGCACAGTAAACATCTACTGAATAAAGATAAACGAAAAAATGCCTTGCATCATATTATGTGCAAGGCATTTTAATTCATTACTTTTTATCGATTACGTTTTTCCACTAGAAGCTTTAAGGCTGTACGCTCCTCACCAGCAATTAAAATATCGGCAAACGCCGGTGCGCAAATTAAATCTGTGCCACTTGGCGCTACAAATCCGCGTGCAATGGCCACTGCTTTCACGGCTTGGTTAAGTGCACCTGCCCCAACTGCTTGCATTTCTGCTTGCCCTTTTTCTCTGATTACCGCGACTAATGCACCTGCAACTGAATTTGGATTAGAGCGTGATGATACTTTTAATGAATCCACAATTATTCCTCCCCGTTTCGCGAATAGTGTTTACGCTCAACAACTTATGTCCCCCTTTTTGGACCCCAAGTTATTGTCCGTAGGTCATTTTATGCTCGGTAAGAAGAAAATAGACTATTTTCATTTCCGATATATTGCGAACAATCAAAAAATAATGACGAATTCATGTGGAAGTAATCGGAATACACTTAAATAGTATTACTTCAATGAAATTAAAGTGACCTATTTAGCTTCAAAAAGAGTCATTTTTTATTGAATATGATGCTCTAATCTCATTAAATTAACAGGTTTTCAAAACGAAAAAACTATTGTGCATTTTTTAATACACAATAGTCTCTCCTTATCCTTGAAACGGATAATCTTCATTTATATAAATTCGCTCACATTGTAGAGCCTTCCCAGTCTTATCATCAATTTCCACAAAGAAGCCACTTAACACTTCACGGCCATTTTTCGGCACTTCAAAACGAGCTGGCATATTTGTTTGGAATTTATAAATGACACTTTCTTTGGTCATTCCTAATATTTCATCGTATGGGCCAGTCATACCAACGTCTGTAATATAGGCAGTGCCATTTGGATAAATACGTGCATCAGCTGTTTGTACATGTGTATGTGTACCCACAACCGCTGACGCCTTACCATCTAAATGCCATCCAAGTGCAATTTTTTCACTTGTCGCTTCCGCATGAAAATCCACGAATACAAGCGGTGATGTTTGATGCGCTTCTTCAATTAATTTCTCTGCCATCGCAAATGGATCCTCATGAGGTGGTAAAAACACACGACCATGTAGATTAATAACAGATAATGTGACACCATTTTTTGAAATTTGTACCATACCTTTACCTGGCGCCTCACTTGAAAAGTTTGCAGGGCGTATTAAATAATCTGCATCATCAATAAAGTCAAAAATATCTTTGTTATCCCAAGTGTGATTCCCCATCGTAATTACATCTACACCCATTTGCAATAGCTGATTATAAATACTACGAGTAATGCCACGACCTGCTGCTGCATTTTCACCATTAGCAATGACAACGTCTGTATTATATTTTTTCTTTAAGCGTGGTAAATATTTTTCCACTGCATCTCGTCCGATAGAACCTACGATATCACCTATAAATAAAACTTTCATTTTACATAACCACTCTTTCATTAATTAGCACCCTTTAGTTTACCACTTTTTCGCGGTGAACCGCAAAACAAAATCCGACATGTCATTTAGCTTTTCATTATCAACAGTAAATAATCTATTATCTCATAACAAACTGTGTAATCCTTAGCTCGCGCTTAATGTAAATTCTTCATTTTTCTTCATAGATAAGGCAAGCATAATTAATAATATATGGAATGGAAAATAATCCATTATGAACGAATCGAGAACCATATTCGCAAATAACATAATGAAGAGTGGAAGGTTTGTTACTGCTAAAAATCGGAAATTCCCAATTCCTATAACACCTATATTTTTTTGCAATGCGTTATACAACTGCCAAATGTATAATAAAGCAAAAACTACACCAAATATGCCTAAATAATACGGTGTTGACAAATACATGGTATGGGCCATTACTCCACTGGTCAAGTCCGTTCCAAATCCAGCCCCAAAAACAAATATTTTCGTATTCTGAACAATTTCATTAGCAAATATCCCCCAGTTCTTAACGCGCCCCGTCGTAATGGCATCAGAAGTGATACCAGCTCCAAAAAAACGATTCCAGTATATTTCATACAACTGCTCATAAAAATAGTATAGGCCAATGCCACCAATAATAACTACAAAGGAAGTCAATTTCACAGCTGTCTTCATTTGTTGTTTAAAGAAAAAAATAATGGTCAGGGTGATGAGGAAAACTAATGTAATAATAAACATCTTCGAAAAACTAAGCATACCAAAAGTAGCTAAACTAATGATTAAGGCGCTCGATCTTTTCTCCATTTTTCCTTCCACATAAAATAAAACTAATAAACATGATATGGCGATTAAAACTTGTAAACTAAAATAATTAGGATCTAAATCTAAGCCCGCAAATCTTGTATTAACTGCATCATTCATCGTTTTAACTGTATTGACTACGGTCATCGATTCAATAAAATGACCAATTTCAGGAACGTAAAAACTAATGAAGCGAACCATAGATGCCGCAAGTAATCCTAGTGAATAAATATACGTATATCGTCGAAAATACGTTTTATCTTTAATGGCATGTACAGCAAAAAAGATGACGCTATAATTCAAAACAAAACCTATTGCCCCGATTAAATTGCCATTGCTCAACAGCGTTACATTCACCGTATATAATGAAAAAAGAACAAATGTAATGAGTAGCATCGTCTGTATATGATCATTTCGTAACAAAATCCTTAGGAGGCTTAAAATAATATAAAAAGAACTTAAAAAGACAAATAGCGAAAAGCTTGTTAAATCAAATTTTATGACATACACCCATGAAATAAAAAATAATAAATAGTCAAAACGATTTTGTTGCTTATCAAAAAGCATCGATGTACACGTAATTAGAAAAAAAATCACAAGAAATATATTGCTACCTGTGTACATTTTTAGTACGACAAAGATACTGGCAAAGAGGCAAACTATAATACTTAAATGATTTTTTATCCTAATCATTGTTCACAAACTCCAATACTAGTTGCTCATACGCTTTTTGATTTGTGTAATGGTTTTCTGCTAAATATTGTTTCATCATTTGTAAAATGTCCTTATTCTCAATGACACTTGCAACAACCGGATAAATATCTTCTAGATGTCTACCTGTTATAAATCCATTATGGCCGTCACTAATTTGTTCACTTGCTGCCGCAAAGTTTGTTGTAATCACTGGGGTTTCTAAAATGAGCGCTTCCCCAATGACCATTGGATAGCCTTCAAATGCAGAGGTTAATATAAGTACATCGCTTTGCTTGATATAGGGGTATGGATTATCACATTGTCCTATAAATTCAATCACATCGTCTACGCCTAATGTAACAGCTAGCTTTTT
Organism: Lysinibacillus sp. NPDC097231; assembly: GCF_044761885.1. Taxonomy (NCBI): domain Bacteria; kingdom Bacillati; phylum Bacillota; class Bacilli; order Caryophanales; family Bacillaceae; genus Lysinibacillus; species Lysinibacillus sp. NPDC097231. Next base: position 104,773 of record NZ_JBIWDH010000001.1, read on the forward strand.
ATTTGAGAGTAAGTCTGGGCCATCGCCCAAAACTCTCCAACGAAAATCACATATGGATGAATCTTTTAATAATTTGCAGAGCTGCGGGATAAGGTCAAATCTTTTTGTAAAATTATCAACCCGTCCAACGGATACGATATCTGTAGTTCCTTTCGTGAATGGTGTATATTGCAATGCCTGTTCGTTGATTTCATTTATTGGGAAAAAATTATAGACAACCTGTATTTTATGTTTATATTGTGGAATAAAATCAATCATTTTTTGTTTGCAAGCTTTAGATACACATAGAAGTCGATCAAAATTCTTATAGACGTTAACACATGTTTCATAGTCAAAAGCCGCTTCTATAGGATCAGTATGTATCCATGCAAACTTTTTGTCTGCTTTGACAAAATTGTCTACAAATAAATTGGTGCCTTGATTAAAATAGTTGCCTGGCACATCATTAAAATAAGAAATGGCTATATGATAACGTTCATCAAGTCGATGCTTTTTTAACAAAATAGAATACAATCGTGTCGAACCTATAATTCGAACGATGATCATGCACATGATACGTAATACTATATATAGTAAATTTTTCTCTTTTTTCACCTCCGCAAAAGGTGTTGCAATTAATTGTAATAACAAGCTTCCTACCATTACATTAACTGTGGGAGGTATGTCCTTCATGAAAACACCTTTTCCAAATGTGAAAACATCTATTTCATACTCATCACTTGAACTGACTTCCTTGAGTGTGTTAATTAGAGCTTTTTGAATACCACCCATCTGAAAATTCTGTGCAACAAACAAAATTTTCATGTAGTCCCTCCTAGAAAATCATTATTGTTGAACAACTTTTTCAAGGGTATTTGTTATATCAAAACGATGGCAGAATTTGATATTGTTTAACATCATTCATGACTGTCTATAACTAAGAAAAATTACTGTATAATTCAACTAATCTTTTCTCCATAATATCCCAATTGTAATGTTCTTCGTATAGTTGTTTCATCTTCTTAGAAATATCTGGCCATTCATTTTTTCGTTTCACTAAGTTTTCAATGGACTGCTGTAAACTTTCTATATTAAAATCCATGAGCTCTCCAAGATTATGCTCCGCTACCACTTCAGACATCCCAGTGTTTTTTACCATTATCAAGGGTTTTCCTAGCATCATTGCCTCATAAAATTTGTTTGGCGCTGCGTAGTAATGATTGAGAACATTAGGATCGTAGATAGCCGTCATAATATCACAGCTATTTGCCAATTCAAGTGTTTGTTCATAAGGAATTTTGCCGTAGAATATTATATTTTCATGTTCTTCAGAGATGTGCTTCAATTCATCAGCCAACTTTCCAAAGCCACCAATGTGCAATTCATAATCAGGATTCTTCTTGACGACCTCTACCATTTCCCTAATGAATCGATCTCTCGAAAGAATACCAACGTACACTAGTTTTATTTTGTTCGGATTTAAATTTTTCGTATTCTTGATATTTACATAATGCGGGGTATTATAAATGACTTCTACTTTCTTTGGTGATGATTTCGCAATTTGTTCTCGGCGTTTTTCCGTACAAATAATAACCGCATCTACACGATTCATCATCGCCTCATCAATTTTAGCTACAATCTTTCCAATACTGTTCGGTCCATTAAAAGGTGCTGTAATCGAATCGAACATATCATAAATCACTTTTTTTCGAAAAAGTTTTCCGCATACCATCCCTACTAGTGCTGTATCAAAATCACATGCATGAATGACATCAAAGGTATTTTTATTGCGATACAGCCATTTGAAAAGTCTTAGTTGAAATTTTAATAACGGAAAAAAGTTTCCTTTAAACCCACTTCCATAAGTCGCTGGAATTCCAAATCTTGTAATTTCAATAACGTTTGTGGGCGTTAATTGCTGTTGTTTAACCCTGTATTCACTGTCCCTATCCCAAGCTAAAATTTGTACATTGTAATTATTTTTCACGAGACAATCTACTTCCTTTTCAACCCTTGGATCTGGCGAAACAGGATTACTACGCATAAAAACAACTCTCATAAGACACTGTCCCCTCAGACTATTAATTTTCTCATCTAATCTTTAAAAATTTATGTGCAATCTCTATCTTTTATGTCCACCACATTTCTTGTTTTCTCAAAAAAACTTCCACCATTTTTTTGTGAAAGTCTCTTCTGGCTCATATATTATTAATGGAACATTTTCTAGTATTCTTGCATTATTTTCAAGAAAACAGTCTACTGCATTTAATTCCTTTTGTTTTTCTAAATATCTAAGACCCTTTTCAAATAAAAAAGGACGAGTTTGTAAGTTATGCACATCAGAACCATAAGTATGAACAAGGTTTGAACGAACTAATCTTATAGAAAGCTGTTGAATGGATTTTCCAAAAAAACCGGCTAGGCTTCCTGCCGTTATTTGTGCAAGTGCCCCATCACGTATTAGTTGCTCCAAATAGCTTGGATTTTCGGCAATAGCTCTATTTCGCTCTGGGTGTGCAATGATTGGCGTAATGCCAATTGCTAATAAAGCATGAATAATTTCTCTCGTATATTTTGGAACGATGCTCGAAGGAAGCTCTAGAAGTAAATAATTTGAATGCGCTAATGTGTGAAGTTGCTTTTTTTCATAAAGTTCTAGGATGTTTCCTGATAAACGGACCTCATGTCCAGGATACAATGTTAACGATAAGTTACGTTCATTTATTTCCTTTTGTAATTGTGTAATTTGTGCATTCACTGTTTCGAACTGTACATGATAAGAAGGATGAAAAGCATGGGAGGTTGAAATAATAGTTGTAATTCCCTCGGCAACTGCCTGTTCAAATAGACACATTGTTTCTTCTAATGACTTTGGACCATCATCTACATTTACTAAAATATGGCTATGCATATCAATCATCCTGTGTCACTCCGGTCAATGGTAATATTGATCATAATAGAGGCTATGCGGCAATTTGTAATTATTTAAGATAACTCCTAAAATTTTAGCTTTCGAGGCTTCTAGTCTTTCTTTTGCTTTGATAACGTTTGTTCTTTCTACAGCACCACTATTAACGACTAACAATGTACCATTGCATTTATTTGCTAGAATCTGTGCATCCGTCACTGATAAAACAGGAGGTGCGTCGAACAAAATGATATCAAAAGCACGCATTAATTCTACCATTATACAATCCATTGTTTTAGAGGCAAGCAATTCAGCAGGATTGTGTGGAATAGGTCCGCTGGTCATGACAAATAGATTTGGAATTTCCGTACTATCTACCACCTCCAAAACATCATATTTCCCTATCAGTAAATTGGAAAGACCTTTTGTATTTTGCACTCGAAATGTATAATGCATCGTCGGTCTGCGTAAATCTGCATCAACAATTAATACTTTTTTACCTTCCTGTGCAAATACAACACCTATATTTGCTACATTTGTAGATTTTCCTTCACCTGGAGTCGCAGATGTCACTAAAATTGTTTTTATTTCTTGATTGGGTAAAGAGAAGGTAATATTTGTACGTATGGTGCGAAATTGCTCAGATACAATAGAGTTAGTATTTGCAACTGTTACAAGTTTTCGATTCCTTTTTATAAATTTTTTATGTTTTTTTTGAAACATTGCTATTCTCCCTTCTTGTTTTCAGGTTTTCATTCTGGTGCTTTTTACGTGCTGATCGCTTATTTGACTTATTAGACCAATAATCGGTAATCCTACTGCTTCCTCAATATCTTGTTCTGTCTTAATCGTTGTATCAAGAATTTCTAGCAACACTGCAAAAACTGTACTTACAATGAAGGCCATGAGAGAAGCTGCCACAATATAAAATAATTTATTTGGCGCGACAGGCTTAGCCTTTTCACTTACTTTTGCCACTGATAAAAGATTAATATTATCCACCGTCATTAATATAGGAATCTCCTCTTGAAATACCTTTGCTAATGTATTAGCAATATCGACAGCCGTTTCCAACTTCTTATCTTTGACGTTAATATTTACTACCTGAGAATTGTTGGCACTTGATACATTAATTTTTTCCATCAATATTTCTGGTGTCATATCTAACTCTAGCTCACTAATAACCTTTGATAGGATAGCTGGGCTCTTGATGATGATATTATACGTGTTGATTAATCGTAGATCTGTTTCCACATTCTGTATACCTAAGTATGGTTCTGTACTTTTTTGATTAACTAATAGCTGTGTTTCTGCTTGATAAGTAGGCTTAATGATAAAAAGTATAATAAAAGCGGTTATCAATGCTGCAAAAAGTGCAAAGCTTATAATAAAAAGCAGTCGTTTTCGTACAATTTTTAATACATCCTGCATGGTAATAGTTTCTTTCAAAAACTCTCTCTCCTTGTCTAAACATCTACTAGTTAGCCGTAACATAAGCATTAATTTATTTTTCATTATATTATTATGCTTCTTAGTTTATTCACGATAGCGATTTTCGCTTATATATACTTTGATGCTTTAATGAATTTAACAGTTAACGTAAATGCAAAAAATATGGGGATTGTATGAAGTGTGTATATGAAGAAATATTTTTCTTTTCGGGGCAATGGTTAGTAAAATCGGTCTATAACTCTATTATCACGATTTCCTCGCAGACGAAATGAATGTATCGTGGATTACAAATTTTACGGTTTATTTTTGTCGTTTGTATTCAAATTAGTGCAAATATACTTTATTTTTCAATTACAATCACAAACGAAAAAAGGCAAAATTAAAAGACCTAAGTCCAGTAGACTACTGAACTTAGATCTTGAAAGCTACTTAGGATGTTTATCTAACTTTTTTGGGTCAGATCGAAGTCCAAGGAGCGCTTTATTTATTACTTCGCATACTCCACTGCACGTGTTTCACGAATGACTGTTACTTTAATATGACCTGGGTAGTCAAGTTCCTCTTCAATTTTCTTACGGATATCTCGCGCTAAGCGATGTGAAGCCAAGTCATCAATTTTTTCAGGTTGTACAATAATACGAATTTCACGACCTGCTTGAATGGCAAAGGATTTTTCTACACCATCATAGCTTTCGGAAATTTCCTCTAACTTTTCAAGTCTGCGGATATAGTTTTCAAGGGTCTCACTTCGAGCACCTGGACGAGCTGCTGATAATGCATCAGCTGCAGCCACTAATACCGCGATGACAGATGTTGCTTCTGTATCACCATGGTGAGAAGCAATACTGTTTATTACGACTGGATGTTCCTTATATTTTGTTGCTAATTCCACACCGATTTCGACGTGGCTACCTTCAACTTCATGATCAATCGCTTTACCAATATCATGTAATAAGCCTGCACGACGAGCTAATGCTACATCTTCACCAAGTTCAGCAGCAAGCAAACCTGCTAAATGTGCGACCTCGATTGAATGTTTTAAAACGTTTTGTCCATAGCTTGTACGATATTTCATTCGACCTAAAATTTTCATTAAATCCGGATGTAAGTTATGAATGCCAATTTCAAATGTTGTTTGCTCACCTGTTTCACGGATCTGTTCATCCACTTCACGACGAGCTTTTTCCACCATTTCTTCAATTCGAGCTGGGTGAATGCGGCCATCCTGTACAAGTTTTTCAAGTGCCAGTCGAGCCGTTTCACGACGAATTGGATCAAAGCCTGATAAAATAACTGCCTCTGGAGTATCATCAATAATTAAATCTATACCTGTTAACGTTTCCAAAGTGCGGATATTACGACCTTCTCGACCAATAATACGACCTTTCATTTCATCATTTGGCAGGTTCACGACAGATACTGTTGTTTCTGCAACATGGTCTGCTGCAAAGCGTTGTAGTGCCAAAGATAAAATTTCACGTGCTTTTTTATCAGAATCTTCTTTTGCACGTGTCTCAGCTTCCTTCGTCATCACAGCAATATCAGTTGCTAGCTCTTTTTCTACTTCTCCTAAGATAATAGTCTTGGCTTCATCTCTAGTTAAAGCAGAAATTCGTTCTAGCTCGGTTTTTTGCGCGTCAACGAGCTCGTCCACTTTGCTTTCCATCTGTTCAATATGCTGTTGTCTTTCGGCTAGAGCTTGTTCTTTGCGCTCTAAGCCTGCTTCTCTCTTATTTAGAGCATCATCCTTGCGATCAAGATTCTCTTCTCTTTGCAATAAACGGTTCTCTTGTTTTTGAAGTTCTAAACGACGTTCACGAATGTCATTTTCTGCTTCAGTACGAAATTTGTGAGTTTCATCTTTGGCTTCAAGTAGTGCTTCTTTCTTTAATGCCTCCGCCTCTCGTTTTCCTTCTTCAACGATTGTTTCAGCGACATGTTTAGCACCAGTGATTTTTGAGTCATTCACTTTTTTCATGTAGATATAGCTAACAGCGGCACCAACGATGAGTCCAAGCAAAGCGGAGATGATAGTAATTCCATCCATATGAACACCTCCTCTTGCTATTTGGGTAATACAGTTTCAGTCGGCGCATACAAAAAATGTGCCTATTTAAAGTCATAATTCAGAAATTATACATATTTAATTGTATAGCTAGCCTCAAGCTCTGTCAAGGATAGTCGGGCACCTGTTCGCCCTTCTCAAGAAAAAAAGTAAGTCATATCCAATAGGTCAATAAATTACCTAATACTTTTACACTAGATTTAAATTTAACTATTTTACACATTAAGGAACAGTCAGTGCAAAGGTAGTAATTTCCGTAAAGGCTCATTTTAATTTATTTTTTTTATAAGCAAATTTTCCACCTAACGTTCTCTTAATGAGTATACCCACCATTATATGGAATCTAGACAAAAAAATGCATTGTTCTTACTCTAAAGAGCAGGAACAATGCATGTATACTATTCATCTTCAAGAAGAAGCATTAATTCTTCATCCATTTCTTCCTCATCATCATGAGCGGCGATCGTATACGAAGAAGAAGCAATACCATAAGAAGATCGAATTTTATTTGCGATTTCTTCCATAACAGCTGGATTTTCTTTTAAATATTGTTTTGCATTTTCGCGACCTTGTCCTAAACGCTCATCACCGTAAGCATACCAAGAGCCACTTTTTTGAACGATGTCTAGTTCTACACCTAAATCGACTGTTTCGCCTTCTTTAGAAATACCTTCACCATACATAATGTCTACCTCTGCTGTACGGAAAGGTGGCGCTACTTTATTTTTCACAATTTTAACTTTTGTGCGATTCCCCATAATATCATTGCCTTGTTTAATAGCTTCTGCGCGACGAACCTCTAAACGAACAGAGCTATAGAATTTAAGCGCACGTCCACCTGGTGTTGTTTCCGGATTTCCGAACATAACACCAATTTTTTCACGTATTTGGTTAATGAAAATGGCAATCGTTTTTGATTTATTAATAGCACCTGAAAGCTTACGCAATGCTTGAGACATTAAACGTGCTTGTAATCCAACATGGGAGTCACCCATATCACCTTCAATTTCAGCTTTTGGAACTAATGCTGCTACAGAGTCAATGACGATAATATCAATAGCACCACTACGTACTAGTGCTTCTGCAATTTCAAGAGCCTGCTCTCCTGTATCTGGTTGCGATAATAATAGTTCATCAATATTGACACCCAATTTTTGTGCGTAAATTGGATCTAGTGCATGCTCAGCATCGATAAATGCTGCTTGTCCACCATTTGCTTGTACCTCTGCAATGGCATGAAGAGCAACCGTTGTTTTACCTGATGATTCAGGACCATATACTTCAATAATACGTCCTCGTGGATAACCGCCAACTCCTAATGCAGCATCAAGTGCTAACGAACCACTCGAAGATGTAGCGATTTCTAAATCGGTCTTTTCGCCAAGTTTCATGATAGAACCTTTACCAAAATTCTTTTCAATTTGTTTTAACGCCTGTTCTAAGGCTGCTTTACGATCACTCATTCATTTTCCTCCTTCGAAAACTGTTCACTGTTTTTCTCTATCTCTACTATACTTGTTTTTGAGAGAACACGCAAGAAAAAAGCGAACATTTATTCTATTTTTCTTCAAAATAAAAATTTGGGCAACTTTCCCCTACCCAAATTCCTATTTTCAACACTATATTTAATAACGCTTTGTAAAGCCTCTTTCTTCCAAAAGCTGCATTAGGTAATGACAAGTAAACTTCACAGCACGAAGTCGATTTGTATTGCGCATGCCTGATAATTGAAGTAGATACGTTATCGGCTCCTCGTCAGCAATAGCAATACCAATCCAAACCGTTCCTACTGGTTGATGATCATGAGCTGTAGGACCTGCTGCACCTGTTAATCCAATACCGATTGCGGTACCGAATTTTTGGCGTACAGTACTAGCCATAGCGGCTGCACATTCACCACTTACTATACCATATTTATCTAGTAATTCTTTCGGAATACCGAGCTGCTTTATTTTAGCCTCTTCTGTATACGTAACGACGCCACCAACAAGGGCATTTCCTACACCTGGTATCTCAGCAAGCTCTGACTGAAATAACCCAGCAGTTAGACTTTCTGCCGCAGATATTGTTAACTTATTGTCTAGTAACATTTCTACTGTTTTAGAAGCGAGTGAATCATCATTTACACCATATTGATAGTCACCAACAAGCGCCTGAATCTCCGCTACTTTTGCTGCAATAAGCTGCTGCGCTTCTTGCTCCGTTTCTGCCTTGGCAGTTACACGCAATGTAACTTCACCGTCAGATGCAAGTGGAGCAACAGTTGGATTTGTTTGCGTATCTAAAATATCTTGGATACATACCTCAAGTTCTGCCTCTCCAATACCATAAAAACGCATAACGTGGGATGCAATAACCCCTCCGGCATTTAACATCGCACCGAGCTTTGGCTTTGCTTCAAATTGGAACATTGGCTCAAGCTCTTTAGGTGGTCCAGGAAGCAACATATATGTACGCCCATCTTTTGTTAACATCATACCAGGCGCCATACCATGGTGGTTTGCTAGCACTTCACTACCGGCTAATACTAATGCCTGCTTACGATTGTTTTCCGTCATTGGACGTCCTCGTTTTGCAAAAAACTGCTCAATATATGTCAGTGCGACTTCATCAAATTCAAGCGTCACATCAAGATGACGAGCAATCGTTTCTTTTGTTAAATCATCTTTTGTAGGACCAAGCCCACCAGAAAAAATGATTAAATCTGCCCGAGACTCCGCAATGGAAATGGCCTCATCTAAACGTTTAACATTATCGCCAACAACAGTGTGGTAATACACATTTATCCCTAGCTCAGACAATTGACTAGAAATAAATCTTGCATTTGTATTTGTAATCTGACCAAGCAATAACTCTGAACCAACCGCAATAATTTCAGCATTCATGATTCACAAGACCTTCCTTATTTAGAGTCAAGTAAAACACGACGGTTTAGATAGAAATAATCCCATCCAGACCATAGTGTAAAGAACAATGCAATGTATAACATAATCGTATCAAATGGAATGCCAATAAGTGTAAAGATGGTATTGTGTAAAAGTGCTGCAGCGATGGCAACGATTTGCGCCCACGTTTTTATTTTACCAAGCTGGTTCGCCGCTACGACTTCTCCCCCACCTGCTAATATTAAGCGTAGGCCAGTTACTGCAAATTCACGACTAATAATAATTATTATTATCCAGGCAGAGGCCATATCAAGCTCTACCATTAAAATAAAAGCAGCTGAAACAAGTAATTTATCAGCTAGCGGGTCTAAAAATTTCCCAAACGTAGTTACAAGATTATACTTACGTGCATAATAACCATCCACCCAATCAGTTGTTGAAGCAAAGATAAAAATAAGTGCACCTACAAAATGATGAACAGGCATCTCCGCACCAAAAAGCGACATTGTTCCCCAGCCGAAATCAAACATCATAACAATGACAAAGAACGGAATAAGTAAGATTCGAGAGATGGTAATTTTATTTGGAATGTTCATTTTTTCTAACACCTTTCATGATGAAAGAAAGTAGCCATCACCTGATGACTACTGTTCTTTATTGAAATTGATGACGATGTTTTGCGTTACAATTTGCTGTGCATACGTTAAAAGCTCGTCATTAATATATATCTTAGCTTGTGTTGAATTACCTAAGCGAATACGAACGTAGTTTTGAGAAGTTGCATCAAATTCCAATACTTCCCCTGCATTATATACACGTGTATCTGTTAATAATTCTTGTTGCTGTTGGTTACGAATACCGACGAATGTAGGACCTGATACTTCAATACGTAATTTAAGTGTGTCTGTACCTGTTAACGTATAAGAAGTTGTTGCCCCATCTGCTTCTATCGTACCCGCTGAAATCGCTTGTTTAATCTCTTCAGTTTCATCTTCATCAGGTGTTTCTTTTGTTGAATCTGTTGAGTCTAGTTCGCCATTTACTTGGGCTTTTTTATCTGCTTCTGCTTTATCTTTTTCACTATCGATCGGTTTTACTTGTTTGTCATACTGCATTTCTGGCGTTTTATTGTCAGTAGCGCTTGGCCCTGCATCCTTTTTAGATTGCAATAGCACCCAAATAGCCACAATAATGACAATGATAAATAAACCAACGATTACTTTCGGCATTGCCTCCATCATTTTATTGGAAGGGCCCTTGGAAACTTTTCTTCTACTTGGGCTATTTGTCATTGATTGGCTTACTTGATCGTTTGGTGTACTTGGTAATTCGCTTTTATAGCTTTCTAAAATTTCCTCTGCATTCAAACCAACAGCGTCTGCATATTGTTTAATAAAGGCTCGTACATAAAACGAACCAGGCATAATCGAATAATTGCCCTCTTCAATACCTACTAAATAACGTTTTTGAATTTTCGTTATTTCTTGTAAATCGTCTAAACTGTAGCCTTTAGACAGTCTCGCCTCTTTCAGTCGAGTCCCTAATTCTGCCACTCATAACACCTACTTTAATATCAAATTAAAAATTAAATCCTCCAAATGAATTGGATTCGGACATCATATGATTTTTTTCCATTATTTCATAAGTAATTTCTTCATCTGGGTGATGACGTAGTTCAATGATATAATCAAAATCCTCAATCTTATATTCTGAATGCTGAACAAACATATCTGGATGCTCTACAACCTTAATAGAAGGCATATTCATCATTTCACGCACTAGTTGTAAATGCCGCTCATCAGATGAACGACGTGTCACAATGCCATCTAATATAAAAATATTATTGTCACTGAATTCATCACCAGCGAGTTTATTGCGAATAGTTTGCTTGATCATTGTAGACGACAAAAAAATCCACTTTTTATTGGCACATACACTTGCCGCTACAATCGATTCAGTTTTTCCAACACGAGGCATACCACGTATTCCTATGAGCTTATGTCCCTCTTTTTTAAAGAGTTCTGCCATAAAGTCAACTAAAATACCAAGTTCATCTCGTACAAAACGGAAAGTATTTTTTTCATCTGCATCTCGAGGAATATAATGACCATGCCTAATAGCTAATCGATCACGGAGTTTAGGTTGTCGAAATTTGGTCACGTTAATATGTTCCATTGTCGAAACAATTGTACGAAAACGCTCAATTGCCTCATCATTGTCTGAATGCACTAACATACCACGCCGATCCTCATCGACACCATTTATTGAAATAATATTGACACGAAGCATCCCTAAAAGTGAAGCAATATCTCCTAATAATCCAGGGCGATTCACCTGAATTTCATATTCAAAGTACCAATCGCTCAAACACACTCGTTCCCTTCCTATTAGTTAACGTAAAAAATCCTTTATAAGTTCCATCATAGCTGATTTTTTATGTAATGGAAAGTTAGAATATATGGAATTAAGGCGTTATTTTTAAAAACTTTTTTAACCATTCGAAATAGGCTTACATACGTTCCCCTTTATATAGAAAAAAGAGGAGAAGCTCTCCTCTTTTATTTACTGCACATGTTTATTTTGTACAAGTTTAATGACACAATTCGCCAATGCTTCTTTTTCATCTTCAGAGGCAACGCCCCATAAATCCGACAGCACTCGCTCTTGTTCGTTTTTAGGATCGACATTTGACGCCAAATATTCACCAATTTGTACAGCAGCTTGTTGAATCATTTGCTTTGGCATTCCGCTTGATTCTGCCTTCATAACATTTTGTCCTAAAAACGATGTCCATTTTTGCCAGTTTTCTAAAATGGTCATATGTTCCTCCTCCTTTACACATGTAGTATGTGCAAAAAAGAATATTATATGTACCAACCACCATTTAAACGAATTATTTGTCCTGTTACATAATCAGCTTTTCCTGAAAGATAAAAACGCACCATTTCAGCCACGTCTATTGTTTCACCAATAATACCTAGGGGAATATCCTCCAAAATGTAATCAAGCTCCTCTTTACTTAAATGATTGTTCATCGATGTATTAATAAAACCTGGTGCAATCGCATTCACACGAATCCGTGACAATGCAGCTTCTTTCGCATATGACTTCACAAAAGCATGCTGGGCACCCTTTACAGTAGCATAAAGTGCTTCACCTGCTGATCCTGCTTCTCCCCAAATGGAGCCAATAAAAAGAACATAGCTGACATTGTGAGCTCGAAGCTTAGATGATAGCAATGCAGTTAGACGCATCGGATTTTGTACATGTACGCGCCATAGTGCATCCATATCCTCAACAGTAGTATCTTCAAGTAAAGAATAATGGGCCTGACCACTAGCAAAGACAATCGCCTGTACATTAAAAATTTGTGATGCTAACAAATCTGCCCCGGCTATTTTTGAAAAATCCCCCTGTACAAGCATAAACTCCTGTGCAGGGAAGTTTTCAGAAAGGGAACAATATAAATCCTGAGCAGTTTTCTCATTGTTTGAATAATGAACATAGATGGACCAACCGTCTTCTGCCAGGCTCTGACAAATAGCACGACCAATCTCACCTGATGCACCTAAAACAAGGGCAAATTTTTTCACTGTGCACCCTTCTCTGTAGGTAAAATCTTAAAAACAGTTTGTTGAGATTCTCCTTGAATTGATGCAAATGCTTTTTTTAAATCTTCAATCGTTAATTCCTCTAATACAGGCACAACATCAAATAAATTCATTTCATTAAATGAATAGCGAGTGAATTGGTTAGCGATAAATTCAATAGAGTTTAATGCACGCAAAAAGAATCCAATTTTTTTACGTTTTATTCGTTCTAAATCGGCAACTGCAAATTGGGCATCTCCCTCATTCTTTGCCAATTCTTCTTTAATAGCCTTTTCCAATGCAGCTGGTTCAGTTGAATCTGAACCAATCATAGCAAAGCCAAAACCATTTTCTAATGTAAAATCAAATGCATATGTTTCATCAATCAAGCCATCTTCATAGACACGTTCATAAAATTTAGATGTGCGGCCAAAAATAAGCTCCAAAGCAATTTGAACAGATAGTTCATGCTTTAACATATCACGACCGGAAAAATTTGTTTCTTTTGCTTTTAGACCAATGTATACCTTTGGTTTTTGGACATCCATATTCAAAGTACGCTCTTTAATAGCAACTTCAGTCGGCTCTTCATCAAAGAAGCGTTGAATTGGTGTTGGTTCAGGGAATTCTTTTTTGTTTTGATTTTCACGAATAAACGTCATCATTTCATTCGGGTCTACTGCACCAATGACAAATAACAACATATTGGATGGATGATAAAATGTATTGTAGCACGTATATAAATGGTCAGCAGTAATGCCATCAATCGATTCAATCGTACCAGCAATATCAATCTTTACTGGATGAGTATGATACATATTTTCGATTGTACCAAAATATAGTCGCCAATCTGGCTGATCGTCATACATTGTAATCTCCTGACCAATTATCCCCTTCTCCTTGTTAACCGTTGCTTCTGTAAAGTATGGCTCTTGGACGAAATTTAATAATGTTTCAGTACTTTTATAAATATGATTTGTCGAGGAAAATAAATATGCTGTACGTGTAAATGATGTGAATGCATTGGCTGAAGCGCCGTATTCACTGAACTTTTGGAATACATCCCCATCTTCTTTTTCAAACATTTTATGCTCTAAAAAGTGTGCGATGCCATCTGGTACTGTAATGCTTTCTTTTTCACCAATTGGCACAAATGTACGGTCAACAGATCCGTACTTAGTTGTAAAGGTCACAAATGTTTTTGAAAATCCTTTTTTCGGTAAGATATAGACATCTAAGCCATTCTCTAGTTTTTCATAATATAGTGTTTCATCTAATTGCTTGAATTCAATTGTTTTCATTGTGCGGCTTGCTCCTTCCCACATAAGAAATAGACCGCTTCTAGCTGTACTTGCTTCGCCATTTCGACAACATCTTCTTTTGTGACAGCTTTCCATTTATTTGCCCAAGTTTCAACAGAGAACTCCTCGGGTAAATCTTTATATTGGTCAAAAATTTCTATTTGTCCTCGAGCGGAATCCAATGATTCTTTTAGCTGGTTCGTCAACATTGCCTTTGTTTGCTCTAATTCCAAATCGGTCATATCGCCTGCTTGCATAACTGCGAGCTGCTCTTTTATAAGCGATAGCGCTTTTTCTTCATTCTTTGGTTCAATCCCAGACACAACAAAGACTAGGCCATAATGAGAAGCATAAGAGCTAGATGCATAGTATGCTAAGCTTTCCTTTTCACGAACATTCATGAATAATTTAGCATGCGGATAACCACCAAATACACCGTTAAAGATTTGCATTTTTGCGAAATCTGGATCACCAAATCGTACCGGTGTACTAAAGCCAATATGCAGCTTTCCTTGCTTCATATCCTGTTGTTCACGTACATAATCGTTCTGTGGATGCTGTTGCGGAAGCACAGCAGGGATATCTTCTGGTGTACGATCAGTAAATGGTAGCGCTTTTTTGAGCTTCGCCACGATCTCATCTTCATTTATATCACCCGCGACATAAATGTCTATTTCATCGTTTGCAAGCATGGATTGATATGCCTCAAACAATGAAGCAGGAGTAATATTTTGAATATCCTCGATAGTTCCATTTGCTGAAATAGACGCTGCTTCATTCGGACGTAAAATTTGCTGAAGGCGTTGCTGCGCAAAACGAGATTTATCGTCAAAAATGGATTCGATACGCTGAATAACCGTTTTCTTTTCACGTTCTACTATGGATTCCTTAAATACACCATTTTCTAAATTCGGTTCAAATATTGCAGTGTGCAATAAATCAAGTACCTCGTTTAAAACACTTGTATTTGCTAAAAAATGATCATTAACAGCTTCTACATTCATCAGTACCGTATGCTCATTGCCACGTTTGGATGTGTCAAAATACAATACTGAGCCATACAAATCATCCAAAAAGCTTCGGAAAGCAGCTGTTGTCGTATATTTGGCGTTGCTATGTTGCAATACATTGGTTAACACTGTGCGTTCAGACGCATTTTGAGCCGTTAATGCTCTTCTCCATTTAAATGAAAAATTTACGGTTTTAAATTGGGTCGTTTGTCTGATATGCAAATTGACACCTTTTGCAAAAGGTATTGTTTTAAACATATGGAACCCTCCTATCTTTCTTAATATAACAATGTACTACACATACTATACATGTCTATTGTCTATAATTGCAAAAAGAATCCAAAGTATGTATATTATTTTCCTAAACATCTAAGATATGTACAAGGAAAAAGACTGAGCATTTTCGCTCAGTCTTTTTGTTTAGACAATTGTCAGTCCTTTTCTAGCGTTTACCTTTAATGTAAGGCTGTCCACTAGCCTTTGGTGCACTTGCTTTACCGATAAAACCTGCTAAGGCAAAAATCGTTAATACATATGGTAAAATTTGTAGGTATACTGCAGGAATGTCTTGAATATAAGGAATTTCGCTCCCCGCAATACTTAGCGTTTGTGCTACTCCAAAGAATAATGCTGCACCCAATGCACCAATTGGATGCCATTTCCCGAAAATCATTGCAGCAATCGCCATAAACCCTTGACCAGCAATTGTTGCATGTGAGAAATCACCAGTAATTGATTGCGCGTATACTGCACCACCAAGGCCACCTAATGCGCCTGAGATGACAACAGCAATATAGCGCATTTTATTAACGTTTACTCCCATCGTATCTGCAGCCATTGGATGCTCACCAACAGCACGTAAACGTAACCCAAATGGTGTTTTATAAATGACAAACCATGCTCCAATAGCTACTGCAAAAGCTAAAATCGACGTACTATAGACATCACGGAATAACAATGGACCAAAGAACGGAATATCCTTTAAATAAGGGATAGCGAAACGCCCTATTGGTTGGGTAATCATATCCGTTTGACCTTTATCATAAATCATCTTTACTAAGAATACAGTTACCGCTAAACCTAATAAATTGATGGCAACCCCTGATACCGTTTGATCGGCACGGAAGGAAATCGAAGCTACGGCATGTAATAGAGAGAAGATTCCTCCAACAATGACCGCTGCAAGCATGGCCACCCAAATGGTTGCTACCCCAAATGTTGAAGCAAATTCTAGATTGACAAAAATACCAACAAAGGCACCAACGATCATTAAACCTTCTAGTCCAATGTTTACAACACCGGAACGTTCAGAAAATACACCACCGATTGCAGTAAAAATTAAAGGTGTTGCATAAAAAATTGCAGAAGGGATGATGAAATATAACATTTCTAAAAAGCTCATGTTATTGTCCCTCCTTTTTCTTGCTCAACTTTTGTAATGCTACTCGAATAATATAGCCTGATGCTACGAAGAAAATAATTAATGCGATAATAATAGATACGATCTCCTCGGGAATACCCGCAGCATTTGGCATATTTAGTGCTCCGTATTTAAGTGAGCCGAATAATGAAGCCCCGAATACAACCCCTAGTGGCGTGTTTGCACCAAGTAAGGCAACGGCGATACCATCGAAACCGACACCTGTAAAGCCTGCTTTAATAGAAGCATTTTGGAAAGTACCCAGTGCCTCCATAGCACCACCAAGACCTGCGAACATACCCGAAATCGTCATAGCTAAAATAATATTTTTATTTACGCTCATACCAGCATAATCTGCAGCATGCTTGTTAAACCCTACCGCTTTAAGCTCATATCCACGTGTTGTTTTTTCTAAAATGAACCACATAACTACTACCATTAATAGTGCAACAATGATCCCATAGTGAAGACTTGAATTGTCTGTAAGCTCTCTTAAAAACGGAGAACGTAATGAAGCTGATTCATGAATTCGTTCTGTTTTAAAGCTACCGTCAGACAATTTTTTAATCACTGCGTTCGCAATATAAAGCGCAGTGTAATTTAACATAATTGTCGCAATTACTTCGTGAACTTTAAATTTCGCTTTTAAGAAACCTGCAATAAAGGCCCAAAATGCACCTGCAGCTGCTGCCGCAAGTAATGCTAATGGTAAGTGAATGACTTTAGGTAGTTCAAATGCATATCCTACCCAAGCTGCTGCTAGCCAACCTAAAATCAGCTGACCTTCAACACCGATATTGAATAAACCTGTGCGGAAGGCAAATGCCACTGCAAGACCTGCCAATAGGTATGGTGTAATTTGACGGATTGTGTTCCCGATTGAATATGAATCTCCAAAAATACCTGTCCAAAGGGCGATATAACCTTGAACTGGGTCATAACCGCTGACTACCATTACGATAGCACCAACAATTAAACCGATAATGATAGAGATGATAGGAACGAGTATATTAATGACACGATTTGACATTAGTCGTTCCCCTCCTTCGCATCATTCATGTGATTTTTACTATTTTGTCCTGCCATTAATAGACCAAGCTCTTGTTCTGATGTTTCTTTCGGATTTAACTCTTCAACAATTTGACCGTCATAAATAACAGCGATACGGTCCGAAACATTCATGACCTCATCTAATTCGAATGAAATTAACAGTACTGCTTTTCCTTTATCACGTTGCTCGATAAGGCGGGAGTGAATAAATTCAATAGCACCTACGTCTAGCCCACGTGTTGGTAACGCCGCGATTAATAAATCTGGATTACGATCAATTTCACGACCGATAATCGCTTTTTGCTGGTTACCACCTGAAAGCGCACGTGCTGGTGTCATTTCACCATTTCCAGTACGCACATCATATTCTTCAATGACTTGACGTGCTTTTTCAGATACCTTCTTGTAGTCCATGACAAAGCCCTTAGCGATTGGAGACTGATAATATGTTTGCAGTACGATATTATGGCCAATTGGGAAATCTAATACTAAACCGTGCTTATGGCGGTCTTGTGGGATATGTCCAACGCCTTCCTCAGTAATTTTTCGAGGTTTCATATTTGTAATATCTTTTCCATTTAATTTAACATTACCACTCTTTATTTTACGTAGACCAGTAATGGCTTCGATTAACTCAGATTGTCCGTTGCCATCGATACCCGCGATACCAACAATTTCACCTTTGCGTACTTTTAAGTTTAAGCCTTTTACTTTATCGATATTTCGATAGTCTGTAACAACCAAGTTTTCGATTGTAAGCACTTCTTCAGTTGGTTTTGCCTCTGTTTTTTCCGTCTTAAACTCAACTTGACGACCTACCATCATTTCAGCTAATTGGTTAGGATTTGTTTCAGCAGTTATAACTGTTCCAATCCCTTCACCTTTTCGGATAATCGTTACACGGTCAGAGACTTCCATAATTTCTTTTAGCTTATGGGTAATTAAAATAATCGATTTGCCCTCTGCAATTAAGCGGCGCATAATCTGAATAAGCTCCGTAATCTCCTGTGGTGTTAAAGATGCAGTAGGTTCGTCAAAGATTAAAATTTCTGCACCACGGTATAGTGTTTTTAAAATTTCAACACGCTGTTGCATCCCAACAGTAATATCTTCGATTTTGGCATATGGATCAACATCTAAACCATATTTTTCAGAAAGTGCTTGTACTTTCTTTGCCGCATCTTTAATGTTGACAATCCCCATTTTTGTTGGTTCAGAACCTAAAATAATGTTCTCTGTTACTGTAAAGTTTTCCACCAACATAAAGTGTTGATGCACCATACCAATCCCTAAATCATTGGCAACATTCGGGTTTGTAATTTTAACTGCATTCCCTCGAACTCGAATTTCGCCACCCTCTGGTTGATACAAACCAAAAAGGACGTTCATTAATGTCGATTTACCTGCACCATTCTCGCCTAGCAATGCATGGATTTCGCCTTTTTTCAGTTGGAGGGTGATGTTATTATTCGCCACGAAATCACCGAATTCTTTACGGATTCCTAGCATCTCAATCACATATTCCAATTTTGTCACTCCCTTAATAGGCACTTTTATATAAATTTTTGCCGTATTAGTATCTGCGCTATGACTTTTGTACAGATAAACAATACGTCCAGTTTTTGAAATGTTATTTAACTACTCCTTACAAACCAATCTAAAATACTAACTGTTGTCATAACGAATAACATCAGCCAGAGGATCTATCTTAGTTCAGTAAGCACTATTTTTACTCAATTAACAAAAATTCACTTACGTCTTATCCCACCGATTGAGATAGATATTGTGTAGCTAGCGTTGCATTTTCACTACAAGCAAATGAAAATAAATTAATACAGGAAAGGTCATCGTTAGAAACCTTTCTTCTATTAACTTACTATTAAACTTGCGATAAACTATTAAATTACTACCTCTATGGTAATTGTGAAGATTGTGATTGTTAAATAGAGTATTACGAATAGTCAAAATATAACGATATATTGAAAAATCATCATAAGGGTCTTCTAAAAGTCCCTTATGATGATCAAAGATGAATTATTTTTCCACTTTTTCTGGAACTACGATTTCACCCTTAGCAATTTTTTCTTTATATTCGTCAATTACAGATTGAACATCTGCTGGGATCGCGCCACGAGAATCTGCAAGTTTCACACCGTCTTCAGCAATACCATAAGTAAGCGTTTGACCACCTGGGAATTCACCGTTTTTCGCTTTATTTGAAATATCTACTACTGCTGTGTTAACACCTTTTAACATAGAAGTTAAAGTTACATTTGTTTTATCATCTACTTTACCTTCTTCGTATTGGTCAGCGTCTACTCCGATTACCCAAATGTTTGCATTAGGATCTTTTTTCTTACGTTCCTTTGCCTCAGAAAATACACCGTTACCAGTTGCACCGGCAGCGTGGAAGATAACATCTACACCTGAAGAATACATGCTGTTTGCAGTAACTTTACCAAGGTCAGCTTTATCGAATGCACCAGTGTATTTTACTTTAATATCGATATCTGGATTTACAGCTTTTGCTCCTTCAACGAAACCAGCGTGGAAGCGGTTAATAACTGGAATATCTACGCCACCTACAAAACCAATTTTACCTGATTTAGACATTTTCGCAGCAGCTACACCTGCTAAGAAAGCACCTTCTTGCTCTTTGAACATAACAGATACTACATTGTCTGCTTTTACTTCAGCGTCAATGATGGCAAATTTGTTATCTGGATTTTCTTCAGCTATTGCAGTCATAGCGTCTTCCATCATAAAACCAATACCAAATATTAAATTGAAGTCACGACGTAATAATAGGTTTAAATTTGAATCATAGTCTGCATCTGATTTTGATTGTAAGTAGTCGAAACCACCGTCACCTTTTGATAGGCTATTTTCTTTACCGTAAGCTTGAACACCTTCCCAAGCAGATTGGTTGAATGATTTATCATCAACGCCACCTACGTCAGTAACCATTGCTACTGAGAATGCATTTTCTTTGTTGCCTTCTTCAGTTGATGCATTATTGTTATTTTCTTTTGCAGGTTCTTCTTCATCTTTCGCGCCACATGCACCTAAAATTGCACTTGCAGCTAACACTGATGATAATACTAAGCCAAATTTACGTTTTTTCATTGTAGTAACCCCCCAAAGGTATTGTAATTAGCAGGAAAAAATATTTAGAAATGTTCTACACCCGTTTACGAACTACATGGAAGCTGAATTTATCAGCTCGGAAATAATTTTTTGAATATAGCACTACTTGATCTTGATCATCGTAATGCAACTGTTTTAATACTAAAAGTGCTGTTTCACGTCCGCAATTTAAAATCGGTGACGCTTGCTCATGATATCCTATCGGATCAATATATGTTACAGCATAGGCAACATGAATTTTACCGGATTGTTCAAGTGCAGAGAAAAGTGAAACTTCTTTTTTTTCTACAAAGTCAGTTGGCAAGAAGCTAGCTGGTAATCTGTCAATGCAGTAAACTACTGGCTCGCCATCTGCTGTTCTGACACGTTCAATCGTGAGTATTTTATCTTCGTCATCACATTGGAAGCGTTTTAAATCTTCCTCAGAAGGTATGTTTTCTGTCGCCTTTAAAAAGCGCGAGCCTGGCTCCATACCAGCTGTCTCAATCATAGAAGAAATGCTTGATAAGTGCTCAATACCTGATGTAAATAACGGCTTAGGATTTACAAACGTACCTACACCATGTCGTCGCACAATCACATTTTCCTCTTCCAACAGTCGAAGCGCTTCTCTAAGTGTTGCTCGACTGACTCCTAGTGATTTCGATAATTCAAACTCTGAAGGCAGTTTTTCATTTTCTTTGAAAACGCCTGTCTCAATGTCAGACTTTAAACGATCAATTACTTGAAGATAGAGATGACGATGATCTGCTTTAATAGTCAATATATCACCACCAAAATCAGAGATCAGACATCTGATGTACAACATTCCTACTAATCGTTCATAATATAACATTTTTGCAGAATGAAATCAATTACGCTTTAACGTAATTACTTCTGAATTTTGAATTGAATTCAAAATTCAGAAGATGTTTATTGTTAATGAATATTAACTATTCGTATTGATGAATAAGTACTTGTCGAGGTTTACTACCCTCTGAAGGCCCGACAATACCGCGTTGTTCCATTTGATCGACAATGCGAGCAGCCCTCGAATATCCTATTCGAAAGCGGCGCTGTAACATGGAAACCGAAGCCGTCTGCATACTTACAACTAATTGCACAGCCTCATCAAATAATTCATCCGTTTCCTCTAAAATAGTTTCTTCTTCAGTCGGAATCATTTCCTCTTGATACTGTGCTTTTTGCTGTTCTATAACAAAATTAACGACAGACTCAACTTCTTGGTCTGATAAGAATGCACCTTGCACACGTTTTGGTTTAGACGCGCCGGCAGGTAAAAATAGCATATCTCCACGTCCAAGTAAGCGTTCAGCTCCACCCATATCTAGTATCGTTCTGGAATCAATGGCTGACGATACCGCAAAGGCGATACGCGAAGGTATATTTGCCTTAATAACACCTGTCAATACATCGACACTAGGTCTTTGGGTTGCAATGATTAAATGAATCCCCGCTGCCCGTGCCATTTGTGCCAAACGTGTAATGGAATCCTCTACATCGCTCGATGCAACCATCATTAAGTCAGCTAACTCGTCTACAATTACGACAATATAAGGTAATTTTGGGTGCTTTTCATCGGTTTGCTCATTTACCTTTTGAACATGGCCATTGTACCCTTCTATATTACGTGTACCCGTGTGAGAAAATAGGTCATAACGGCGTTCCATTTCTGACACTACTTTCTTTAGTGCCTGTGACGCTTTTCGAGCATCTGTAACCACAGGTGCCAACAGATGAGGTATTCCATTATATACATTTAATTCCACCATTTTCGGGTCAATCATCATCAGCTTTACTTCATGTGGTTTTGTACGCATAAGTATCGATACGATAATGCCATTAATACATACACTTTTACCACTACCAGTTGAACCGGCGACAAGTAAATGCGGCATTTTATTGAGCTCGGCAAGAACAGCTTGTCCAGTAATATCACGACCAAATGCGACTTGTAGCAACGCTTCTGGCTTCGCTCCATCCTTAGACTCTAACACTTCTCGAAGTGTCACTATGGCTACCTCACTATTTGGTACTTCAATGCCAATCGCAGATTTCCCAGGAATAGGTGCTTCCATACGAATATCCTTTGCAGCAAGTGCCAAGGCAAGATCGTCCTGTAAGTTTACAATTTTGCTAACTTTCACGCCTATATCTGGTAGTATTTCATATTTCGTTACAGCAGGACCTAAATGAACTTGCGTCACTTTGGCTTTTACACCAAAGCTTTGCAAAGTTTGTTCAAGCTTTTTTGCATTTGCCTGTATAACAGAATATTCACCGCTTTGGTCATGTTGTGGCGGCAATTGTAATAGATTATATGAAGGTAGTTGATAATCTGCATTTTCTACAGCATCTGCACCTTGAATATGGACATCATCAACGATCTCTCCATGGTCAATTTCTTCATATTCTGCTGCCGCAAACGCTTCTCGTTCATGGGATACATTTTGTGTAAAAGCAGAAATAATAGGTTCATGAGGAATTTCCTCTTCCTCCTGTATCTCAGGTGCATGATTAACAGCAGCAATCTCATCCATGCTTTCAACTCTTGATCGACGATTTTTTGGTTTCTTTGGCGCATTTTTTTTCTTATCTCGCTGTTTTTTTTGCCATTTGCCAAAAAGTACAGGCATTTTTTCCGCTAGAAATGGAACGAGTGCTTTTCCCGTGACTAAAATTAAACCGATAATGAAAATAACCCATGCCACGACCTTTGCCCCTGATGCCTCAAATAATACATGTAGTGTACTAAATAACAGTGCACCAATCATACCACCACCAAGAGCATTACTTCGATTGATGATACCGTCTGTATTAATTAAAATTCGCCACGATTCTCGCAACACCGATTCTGATAACAACCCGCCCGATTTTGATAATTGTTCAAAAAGAATACCATGACTAAAAATTGTTAAACTCATAATAATTAGGAGCATACCCAATAGTAGACGATCCTTTATGCTTACTTTTTTCTGCCCAATCATGAGCATCATTGCAATAAAAATAAGCATGAATGGCACAGCAAAATGTAAATTCCCTAAAAAAAACATCGCTATTGTTTGTAGAACACGTCCAATCATGCCATATTCAAAAATCATAATAACTGCAAACGCAATTAAGATGAGCCCTAAAATTTCATACATAAGCGGATGCATTTCTTTTTTTTCTGTTTTTTCTTTTCTTTTAGTAACTTTTCTTTTTTTACTAGTCGCCATCTATTTTCACCTTCTTTTGCAATCCATTCTATATATGTAGCGAATAATAACATGTAGAACTTGATTATTTCAAAAAAAAGGATTTTCCACCGTTCACATTCGGCTAGAAAATCCTTTTTCATTCACTTCTTGCTCAATGCTTCAGCGATGAGCTTTCATTTTTAATATTCCATAATAATTGGGATAATCATTGGGCGGCGCTTTGTTTTTTGGAATAAATACGTATTTAGTGTATCTCGAATTTCCTGTTTAATGTTTGTCCATTCAAATGTATCTTTACCTACGTATTTTTCAATAACATTTCTCGCAATATCAGAAGCTTCTACCATTAATTCTTCTGATTCGCGTACGTATACAAAACCACGCGATAAAATCTCTGGACCAGATGCAATTTTCTTTTGAGCACGATTTAATGTTACGACAACAATGAAAATACCATCCTGTGATAATAATTTACGATCTCGAAGTACAATGTTTCCTACATCACCAACACCAATACCGTCGATTAATACATTACCAGCTTGTACACGACCACTCATTCGCATTTTACCATTTTTGTATTCTACAATATCCCCTTTGTCGGCGATAAAAATTTGTGATTTTTGCATACCAAGCTGTTGTGCTAGTTTAGAGTGTGCAATCAGCATGCGATATTCACCTTGTACAGGAACAAAATACTTTGGTTGCATTAAGTTAAGCATTAGCTTTAAATCCTCTTGGCTACCGTGGCCTGATACATGTACATTTTTGCTAGATGTCAGAATTTCAGCACCAGCTTTTGCAATGGAGTTCATTGTATTAGCCATTTGCACTTCCATACCAGGAGATGGAGTGAAAGTAATTAATACTGTATCATTTTTCTTAATTTTAATGTCTCGATGATGTTTGCGGACTACTTTCTCCAGCGCATCTAGTGGTTCACCTTTATTACCAGTTGCAATAATAATAATCTCATCATCTTGATATTTATGCATTTCTGAGATTGGGATTATCGTATCTTCTTCAACTGTTAAATAGCCTAATTGCACCCCTAAATCCACTGCTTTTTCTAAAGGTTTTCCTACAATCACTACTTTACGGAATGACTTTTGAGCTTGTGTAAATACTTGCTGAATACGGATGAAATTAGATGCATAAACAGCAACTAAAATACGACCTGGTGCTGAATGGAATGTTTTTGATAATTGCTCTTCAATCACAATTTCAGATGTCGTATAACCTGGACGCTCTGCTTCACATGACTCAGATAACAGCATAAATACGCCTTCTTCGCCCAACTGTGCCATTTTTGCTAAATCAGGTTTAAATTTGCCTGTCGCTGATTGGTCGAATTTAAACTCTCCTGTATGAACAATTGCTCCTTCAGATGTATGGAACACTACCCCTAACGAATCGGGAATACTATGTGTTGTATGGAAGAATGTCACATACGTTGAGTTAAAATTCATACGACTACGATTTGTAACTTCAAAGAATTTCACCTGATATGGTGCAGGCAAATCCTTTAAATGTTCCTTTGCAAGTGCAATGGTTAACTTCGATCCGTACACAGGAGCTTTCACTTTTTGTAATACGTAGGCAATCGAGCCAATTGCATCTTCATGACCATGCGTTAAGAAAATCCCTTTCACTCGGTCTTTATTTTCTTCTAAATACGTAATATCTGGAATTACGATATCAATGCCCAGCATCTCGTCTTCAGGGAACATTAAGCCGCTATCCACCACAAATAGCTCTTCGTCAATTTCTACTACGTACATTGCTTTTCCAATTTCACCCACACCACCTAGTGGAATGATACGAATTAATTCATTTTTCTTTTTTGTCAATTTATTTCCTCCTAAAAGATATCCCGAACAGCAACCACTTAACAATCATTATACGATTTGCAAAGCTTTTGCACAAATTAAAAATACATCTTTCATGATGGAAACAGAAATTTATCGCCAATATATAAAAATAAAGGTGGGCTTATAGTCTTTGATACGGCAATAGCAAGTCTGATTTATCAAGGTCGGGATGTACTTTCTCTTCTGCATGGATGTGCCAAAACCTGAGTGTTTCTTCTTCTTACCCGAGCGGATTTCAGCGTTACCTGAGCGGTTCTTCCTCACACCCGAGCGGATTTCGGCGTTATCTAAGCTATTTCTCTTCCCCCTCCACTATGTCATGGACAAAATGTTTTGGTTTAATGCTAAAAAAGACTTTAGACAAACCAAAATTTCAAGTTTGTCTAAAGTCTTAGGGGCTAACATAAATTAGCCAATCTCAATTTAATTATAGCTGTTTATTTCTCTAAAGCTTCTCGCTTTTTCTTGATACGTATCCCAAATTTGGTCAAAGCTTGCTTTTTCTTCATCTGTCATTTCAACCATTGGCAGACGAACATTGAGTGTATCAAAGCCTAATTTTGTCATCGCATATTTTACAGGCGAAGGATTTGGCTGAGCGAATAGCGCACGTACTAGTGGTAATAATGCTCGATGAATTTTGGCAGCTAGCTGATGATTTCCTTCTTCAAACGCTTTAATCATTAATTGCATATCATTACCAACAACGTGGGCAGCAACTGAAATCACACCTGCTCCGCCAATCGCTAGTAATGGCAGTGTTAAACCATCATCCCCACTATATACTAAGAAATTGTCATCCCAATCAACATTCTCAATAATATCGCCCATTTGATCTAAATTACCACTCGCTTCTTTAATCCATGCGATATTAGGAATTTTACTTAAAGCAACAGAAGTTTCATAAGCAACATTGATGCCTGTACGTCCTGGGACATTATAAAGCATGACTGGTAGATTTGTTTCTTTGGCAATTGTTTCAAAGTG
The DNA here is from genome assembly GCF_044761885.1 of Lysinibacillus sp. NPDC097231. NCBI lineage: Bacteria > Bacillati > Bacillota > Bacilli > Caryophanales > Bacillaceae > Lysinibacillus > Lysinibacillus sp. NPDC097231. Next base: position 131,635 of record NZ_JBIWDH010000001.1, read on the forward strand.
CGCAAAAATACCACGTTGATTTGGCTTATTATAGTATGGTGCTACAAGCATAATACCGTCTGCACCGTTCTCTTCAGCCTTGTGCGTCATCGCAATTGAATAAGCGGTTTCGTTATCCCCTGTACCTGCAATAACCGGCACACGACCCGCAACTTTTTCAACAGTAAAACGTACAACTTCAATTTTTTCTTCTGTGGACATAGTTGGATTTTCAGAGGTTGTGCCACATGCAACAATGCAATCAGTACCATTATCAATCAAATGATTAATAATACGCTCTAGTTCTGGATAATTAATCGTGCCATCTTCTTTGAACGGCGTAATCATTGCCGTTCCTATTCGACCTAAATTCATCCTTACACCCCTTTTATAGTAAGTTATCCTCAAGCATTGCTTCTGCAATTTGGATAGAGTTTAATGCAGCACCTTTTAATAAATTGTCGGAAACGATCCATAGGTGGAATCCTTTTTTATTGTCTAAATCTTGACGGATACGTCCTACAAAAGTAGCATCTTCCCCTTCTGCGAAAATCGGCATTGGGTAAGTTTGTGTTGCAATATCATCTTGTAATACGATACCTGGTGCATTGCGTAATACTTCAAAAATCTCTTGTACCGTTGTTTCTTTCTCAACTTCGATATAAACAGATTCAGAGTGTCCTGAAACGACTGGCACACGAACGCAAGTTGCAGCAACATTTAGCTCTGGTGCATGCATGATTTTCTTTGTTTCATTAATCATTTTCATTTCTTCGTATGTAAAGCCATTGTCTGTAAATTTATCGATTTGCGGAATGACATTACGAGCAATTGGGTAATGACGTTTGTCGCTACCAGAAGGTAAAATATTTGCTTCTACATCCTTACCTGCATCCCAGTTTTCGCTTTGTGCCTTTAATTCCTGAATCGCAGAAATACCTGCACCTGAAACTGCTTGATACGTCGATACGATAACCTTCGATAAACCAAATGCATTACGTATTGGTTCAAGTGAAGCCACCATTTGAATTGTAGAGCAGTTTGGATTTGCAATAATTCCTTTATGCTTAGCAAGATCACCACGATTTACTTCAGGTACAACTAGTGGTACCTCTGGATCCATACGGAAATGGCTCGTATTATCAATTACTACTGCACCGCGTTTTGCCGCTTCTGGTGCAAGCACAGCTGATACCGAACCACCAGCAGAGAATAAAGCGACATTGACGCCTTCAAAAGCTTCTGGTGTCGCTTCTTCTATTGTATATGTCTCACCATTAAATTCGATTGGTTTTCCTGCTGAACGTGCAGAAGCTAAAAACTTAATCGTTCCAATTGGAAAATTACGTTTAATTAGTTGTTCCATCATTTTTGTTCCTACTGCCCCTGTTGCTCCTACAACCGCAACTGTCAACTGCTTTGTCATCTGTCATCTCTCCTTGAATACAAGTTCCATAATGTGTGCTATTGTATCACAAAAATACTGAAAATTGTGTGTAATTCATGAATTATTTGAAATATTGTATCAACAGCGGCTGTATTTGTTTTTTCTGCGTAATTGCTTCATGAACAGTGGAAACCATTTGATCAAAATCAGCAATCAAGGAATTTGGTTTTGAGTGTGGTGCGTCCTGCCCAAATGGAATAAAGTAAATGTTTTTGGAGTTTAACAGTCTCATAATATTCATGCCATTTAAGCCAAGAGCATCATTCGTTGAAATACCTAGGACAACAGGTGAACCGTTACGCAAAGTTGCCTTCGCTGCCATCAACACCGGACTATCTGTTGCTGCATTTGCAAATTTACTAATACTATTGCCAGTCATCGGTGCTATAACCATTGCATCCAGAGGATTGGATGGACCAAATGGCTCTGCCTCTTTAATAGAAGAAATAACTTTTTGTCCAGTCAATTCTTCTATTTTCGCAATCCACTCTTCTCCTGTACCAAAGCGTGTAGCAGCATGTAAAACGGAGTGAGTAATAATTGGGATAACTGTTGCTCCTACATCGATGAAGTTCTGAATTTTAGGTACTACATCCTCATACGTACAATGTGAGGCTGTAATACCTAAACCAATTCGTTTCCCAGTTAACAATTTTCTTCCTCCTCTATTGCCTTGCACAATATTGTAGCCGCATCATGTGCAAAGTATTTCCCGGGTAACGACGGCAATAGTACATACGTTTGCAATTGGTCTGCATCTATATCTAAGCAGCCAGGCTCCGAAGCTAAATCATATAAAACCGCTGGAACATGGTCTTGGAAAGATTCAGTGATCCACTTAGCAGGAATCGTATTGATAAAAATGCCATCATTAATTGACCATTCACGATTATCTAAATTAGAAGCTTTATAACCATATGCTTTGGCTTCACTCACTTGTACAACCGAACGCGCTACAATATGAACATTAGCACCCATCTTTACGAGTAAAGAAGCGAGCATTTTGGCGGTGCGACCAAATCCTGCGATAGTAAAGTTTTGTCCGTAAATACATTTCTGCTCGAGTCCGTAAAACGTGGCGATAAATCCCTCCGCCGTTAATCTCGCATTTTGCCAAATAAAAGATTCCTGCTGCAAATAGCAATTCGTTTCATTTCTCTCAAGCAAATGCTTCCAATGCATAGTTAAACGTCCTGTGTAAAATTTAACTTGTGATATCCCATAGAGTTGTTCCACTTCTATTTTTAGTGGCAGAATGGGAAGAATAATTTTATTTGGTTGGTATTCTAATACAAGCTTATTTAACTCCTCATTCCAAACTGATGTTCTTTTATAAAATACAGTTCTCGATGGGCTTCTTAGCATTGTAGCTAATTCCTTTAACCTTGAATCCTCACCGATAACAAGCCATTTTTCGTTTTCCAAAAGCTCACCTCACTGTAAAAATTCTGACTGTACCGTCGTTGTTTTGTTAAATAAAATTCGATCTTCTCCAATTAATATAATTTCATGCCAAGGTATCATTTCACTAACTTTCACTTTCTTTTTTTGGAATGGTAATTTATCTTTGACAATCTCAAAGCCATGTATCTTTCCTGTTTGCACATCTATTAGACATTCTGTATGTGCCAGTATACCAAAGTGTACGCCACCCTCGACTTGAATTAACTCTTTATCCACCATCTCTGATAGTAGCATGCCTCATCTCCCTCCTTGAACCGTTACCCCAATATATGCCGAGTTTTTGCAATTCGTGACCCTTACCTAAAGTACGAAAATATTGCATTTAATCTACAGAATGTATACAGTGTACATATACAGTTAAAACGAGGTGAACAATTGTGCATATCCATTTAAGTAATGCCAGTGATAAACCGATTTATGAGCAAATAACCATCCAGCTTAAGGAAGCGATATTAGCAAATAAATTACAGGCGGGTGATGCACTACCATCTATTCGTGCACTAGCAAAGGATTTAAAAATTAGCGTTATGACAACAAAGCGCGCGTATGCTGATTTGGAGCGAGATGGCTTTATCGAAACAGTCGCTGGGAAAGGGAGCTTTGTCACAGAACGAAATCAAGATTTTCTACGCGAGGAATTATTACGTCAAGTTGAAGAGCATATGCAAAAAGCAGTAAGAGCAGCCAAAACAGCAGGACTGACAAAAGAAGAATTACAGGGGTTACTTTCATTAATTTTGGAGGAGGGCCACTAAATGAACGCTATTGAAATTCATGATTTACATAAAAGCTTTGAAGGGTTTTCTCTTAAGGATGTAAGTTTTTCAGTACCTCAAGGCACCGTCATGGGATTTATTGGAGAAAACGGGGCCGGGAAGTCTACGACAATTAAATGCTTACTCAATTTACTAAAAAAAGAATATGGCGAAGTTTTGCTATTTGGCAAGGATATTGTCGAACATGAAATATCGATAAAAAACGACATCGGTGTAGTTTTTGACGAATTACATGTACCAGAAACGCTCAATGCGACGCAGCTCGACAAATTTATGAAAAAGGTATTTAAAACTTGGGATTCAGGCTTTTATTTTGAGCGATTGGCACAATTTAAAGTTCCAGAGAGGAAGAAGGTAAAAGAATTATCTCGAGGAATGAGGATGAAGCTGTCTATTGCATTAGCATTGGCACATCATCCAAAGTTGTTAATTTTAGATGAACCAACGAGTGGGCTAGATGCGATTATTCGTGATGAAATTCTCGATTTATTTTTAGCATTTATGCAAGATGAAACACATAGTATCCTATTTTCTTCTCATATAACAAGTGATTTAGAAAAGATTGCTGACTATATTACCTTTATTCACAATGGTGAAATTTTATTTAGTGAAAGTAAGGACGTACTGCTCTATGAGTACGGAATATTTAAAGGTAGTAAAGAGGAAGTAAGCGCAATACCGGAACATGCCATATTAAGAAAACGTAATGGAGCCTTTGGGTTAGAAGCATTAGTTCTAAAAAATGAAGTACACGAAGTATTTCCCCTTGAAAAGCCTTCAATAGAAGATATCATGCTATTTTATGTGAAAGTTTGAATATGGTAGGTCTTGTATGAATGATTTATTGACGATCCAACGTCAACTAAAAGTACAGGCCTTCTTGCTGATTTTCCTAAAAGGGTTATTTTAGCCAGGAATAAGTAAATAGCGAAAGGCAGAAACGTTGATTTTTGACAACATTTCTGCCTTTTCAATTTCACACAAATTTACTTTATAAGAGACTTATTGGACAACTTCTACAGATTTTTAAGCTTCAGGTCCAATAATCGAAATGGCTGGTTCAGCTTTCAAGATTTTTGCTATTAAGCGATCTACCGATTCCATTGATACAGCATCGATTGAAGCTAATACTTCATCTACTGAACGATGTTTTCCATGAACTAGTTCACTTGTACCGTTGCGGTTCATACGAGCGCCTGTCCCCTCTAATCCAAGTACAAAACTACCCTTTAGCTGCTCTTTCGCATTATCTAGCTCTTCCTCGGTTACACCACCTGCCACAATATCTAGTAATGTCGCATCGATTGTATGCTGTAGCTGTGATAGTTGTTGACGACTTGTACTACCATAAATCGTAAAAGCTCCAACATCTGCATAGCAAGATTGGTAAGAAAAAATGGAATATGCTAAGCCACGCTCCTCACGTACTTCTTGGAACAAACGGGAGCTCATATTGCCACCAATAATATTATTAAGAGCAATAAAGCTATACATATCTGGATCTTTTACGCCAATCGCTGGATAAGAAATGGCCACATGTGCTTGCTCTGTATCACGAGTTTTTGCAATCTCTCCTGGAAGAAATTGAGGCTTTGTCAATACAGGTGCAACAGCAAATGGTGATGCTTGATAATGTCCAAACAATTCTTCAATTGTTTGCAGAAGTTTTGCAGAAATATTTCCTGCTATTGATATAACAACTGATTCTGGACCATAATGCTTAGCCATATAGCTACGTATCATATCAGCTGTAAAAGTTTTTAAAGTAGCAGCCGTTCCTAATATTGGACGACCGAGCGCATCATTTGGATACATAACCCCCCATAGCTTTTCATGAACATCGTCATCAGGTGCGTCTTCACTCATTAATATTTCCTCTAGCACTACTTGTCGTTCTTTCTCTAACTCTTCTTCTGCAAATATAGAGTTAAAGAACATATCTGCTAATATTGTGACAGCAAGCTCTGCATGATGATCTAAAACCTTTGCATAATAACAAGTATTTTCCTTGGATGTAAAGGCATTTAACTCACCGCCAATTCGGTCAAATTCTTCGGCAATCTGACGAGCTGTTCGAGTTTTTGTCCCTTTAAAAAGCATATGTTCTATAAAATGCGTAATGCCATTTTCCTCAGGTAGCTCATAACGAGAACCTGCATTAACAAAAATACCTAGTGCAACCGATCTTACATGATCAATTTGCTCAGACACAATACGCACACCGTTCTGACATGTATGTACTTGTACCAAAAAATCCCCTCCATCTATCATGTTTGCCTGATTTAAAAAAGGCTGCGCATTATACGCAGCCTTTTTCTATAACTAATTATTTATCTTGCTCAGCTCGTTCTTTTTCCTCTTGTATAACTACTTTACGAGATAAATTCACACGACCTTGCTTGTCGATTTCAATAACTTTCACCAGTAATTGATCGCCAAGTTTCAACACGTCTTCTACTTGCTTTGTACGTTCCTCTTGAATTTCAGAGATGTGAAGTAAGCCATCTTTGCCTGGGAATATTTCGCAGAACGCGCCGAATTTTTCAATACGTTTAACAGTTGATAGGTAGTACTCGCCCACTTTTGCTTCACGTACGATGTCTTCGATAATTTGTTTTGCACGCGCGTTCATTTCTTCATTTGCTGAAGAGATATAAATTGTACCATCTTGCTCTGTATCAATCTTCACGCCTGTTTCTTCAATAATTTTGTTAATCTGTTTACCACCAGGTCCAATGACATCGCGGATTTTATCAGGATTGATTTTCACGATAACAATTTTCGGTGCAAATTGAGATAATTTTTCACGTGGTTCAGCAAGCGTAGCAAGCATCGACTCTAAAATGTGCATACGGCCGATTTTAGCTTGTGTCAATGCTTCCTCTAAAATATTGCGTGATAGACCATCGATTTTAATGTCCATTTGAAGTGCAGTTACACCCTTAGCTGTACCTGCAACCTTAAAGTCCATATCTCCAAGGTGGTCTTCCATACCTTGAATATCAGTTAAAATAGAGTAATGCTCTCCTTTTTTAATAAGACCCATTGCAATACCTGCTACAGGAGCTTTTAAAGGAACACCCGCATCCATCATTGCTAACGTCGAAGCACAGATAGAAGCCTGTGATGTTGAACCATTTGATTCAAGCACTTCTGATACACAACGAATTGTATATGGGAATACAGATTCATCTGGAATAACTGCTTCAAGAGCACGTTCACCTAGTGCACCATGACCAATTTCACGACGACCTGGTCCACGAATTGGGCCTGTTTCCCCTACTGAGAATTGAGGGAAGTTATAGTGATGCATAAAGCGTTTTGATTCTTCCACGCCTAAACCGTCAATAATTTGTACATCCCCAAGTGCACCTAGTGTACAAATTGATAGGGCTTGTGTTTGTCCACGTGTAAATAACCCAGAACCATGAGTTCGTTGTAATAAACCAGTTTCAGAAGAAAGTGGACGAATTTCGTCTAGCTTACGACCATCTGGACGGATTTTGTCTTCTGTAATTTGACGACGTACTTCGTCTTTTACCATCTTATCTAGAATTGTATATACTTGCTTCATTGTAACTTCATCAGCTTCTTGCTCTTCATATGAAGCAATAACACGTTCTTTTACTGCTTGAATAGCCTCATCACGTGCATGTTTTTCTGCCGTTTGAATGGCATCATGCATGTCAGTCTCACAAGCTGCTTTTATATCTGCTTGAATTGCTTCATCAATTTCAAATAATGTCACTGGTAATTTTTCTTTTCCTACTTCAGCAACAATTTGCTCTTGGAACGCAATAATTTTTTTGATTTCTTCATGGCCGAACATAATTGCTTCTAACATTACCTCTTCAGGTACTTCTAATGCACCTGCTTCAACCATGTTAATAGCATCTTTGTTCCCTGCCACAGATAAATGAATTGTTGATTGATTAGACTGTTCCACTGTTGGATTCACGATGAATTCACCGTCAATATATCCAACTTGTACGCCTGCAATTGGACCGTCGAATGGAATATCAGAAATAGCTAGCGCTAATGACGAACCAACCATAGCTGCCATTTCAGATGTACAATCTGAATCATTAGACATAACCATTGAAATCACTTGTACTTCGTTACGGAAACCGTCTGGGAACATCGGACGAATTGGACGGTCAATTAAACGGCTTGCTAGTATTGCTTTTTCAGATGGACGTCCTTCACGCTTAATAAAACCACCAGGAATTTTACCTGCTGCATATAAACGTTCTTCATAGTTAACTGTTAATGGGAAGAAATCAAGTGGTTTTGGCGATTTAGACATTGTTGCTGTTGCCAGTACAGATGTATCACCATAGCGTACTAATGCGGCACCATTTGCTTGTTTTGCTAACTGTCCTACTTCAATAACAAGTGGACGGCCAGCCCATTCGTAGGAATAGACTTTTTTTTCGTTCATTCAATGAACCCCTCTCTATTATAAAAACACTTACTCGTCTGTATGTACTAATAGTAAGTGTACCAAAAATGCTTGTTCTATGCTAAATATTTCATGAAATAATCATACATTTAAATTCAGTTATTGCCAATTTATTTAGGATTTATTTCTCTATTTGATTGAAAGGGTGTTTTTCAGCTTTATTTAAAAGTGGATCTATCAATATCACGCCACTATTTTCCTGAATTGCTTCCTGCAATCAACGTCAGATACAAGACTCCCACCTCAACATCAGCGAAAGCAAAAAAGATAGGCGGGAGATGAACTACCCGTAAAAACCCAATAATCAGTGGGGATGAAGAAAACCGACACTGATTATGTTTCACTTTATAAACATAAAGAAAAAGCGGGAATAATCCCGCTTTTCGTTTGTCAATTAGCGACGTAAGCCTAAACGATTGATTAGTTCACGGTAACGTTGTACGTCAGTTTCACGAAGATATTTTAATAGGTGACGACGACGACCTACCATTTTAAGAAGACCACGCTCAGAGTGGAAATCTTTTTTGTGTGTACGTAAGTGAGCGTTTAGAGCATTAATTTCCTCTGTTAATACTGCAACTTGTACTTCTGGTGAACCAGTATCACTTTCGTGTGTACGGTACTCAGCGATAATTTCGTTTTTACGTTCTTTTGTAATAGCCATTTGTATGGACCTCCTAAATAATTGTTAATCCCCATTAGCACAGTACACGTTGGAGTCATCGATATACCGAGCTAAGGTTAAGCATATTATGCACTTATGAATGTTACCATAAATCAATTGGTCAAGCAAGCGTTAACGTAAGCCTATTCATATGCTAAAGTAAATAATTTACTTTAATAAACTTTATTTGCATTTTACTGTTGGAACTCAAAAAATTAGGCTCATCACATAATGTGTGTTGATTTCCGTTCCACGGGGCGATTCCAATCAACTTATATATGGCATAAGTTTTATCTATCTAGTAATAAGCTTAAAATATTCAATTGCTTCTTGTTTATCTTTTTCGATTTGTGCTTTCAACGCTTCAATACCATCGAACTTTCGTTCACTTCGAATACGTTTATACCAAGCAACATGCACTTCTTCACCATAGATATTTTTTTCGAAGTTTAATATATGAACTTCGATAGATAATTGCTTATCATTTGGATCTTTAAATGTCGGTTTATAGCCTACATTACATACACCATCATACCAGTTATTTTGTACAAGTAGACGAACAGCATACACACCACTTGCTGGAATATAAGTTCCCTCTAATGCCTGGACATTTGCAGTTGGGAAACCTATTGTACGACCACGCTTATCACCGTGTACTACAATTCCTGTAATTTCAAAAGGGCGTCCTAACAGCAATCTTGCTGCTTCCATATCGCCCTCTTGCAAAAGCTTACGGATACGTGTTGAGCTAATTTTTTCGATATCGTCAGTTTTCTTATCAACAACTGTCACACCATAATCCCCATTACTCCATGCACGCATATCTTCCATTGTGCCTTTACCAAATGCACCAAACGAATAATCAAAACCAGCTGTAACATGTTGAATATTCAACCCACGAATAAATGTATCTATAAACGCAGCAGGTGAAAGCTTTGCAAAATCAGATGTGAAATGTACAACAAATACTGTATCCACACCTTGTTCTTCAAAAAGCTGCAATTTTTGCTGTAATAACGTGATATAAAAAACTTTTTCGTTACGGCCGCCAAGCACTAAGGAAGGATGCGGGTCGAATGTCATAACAGCTGTCGGAATTTGACGCTTATCCCCTTCTTCCTTCGCCGCCTGAATAACTGCCTGATGCCCTCTATGTACACCATCAAAAAAGCCAAGCGCCAATGAATATGGCTGCATGCTTTCTCGTTGCTGTAGTTGGTGTGGGTATTTTAAATGAATGACCTCCATACAAAAAATCCTCCTACTCTATCGTTGGAAACATCTTATGTGGCTTCATCAACCCTTCCTTTGTAGGATGGGCATGATAAACCGCAATGGCTTTCCCACTGATTCCAAAAACAATTTTATCATGTATCTTTAATAATGCATCCGCGGGAAGCACTTGTCCATTGAAAATTTCTTTTTCATTAGCAGAAGTTATCTCAATATATGGATAGTCTGTTAATGCATGCTCAACTGGCAAAATACATGTATCGATTTGTTCAGCTTCCATCAGCTCAGCAACTTGTGATAATGTAAAGCAATTGTCTTGCGTAAATGTACCCGAGGCTGTGCGTACGAGCTCTTTCATATGCGCAGGATAGCCCAGTGCCTCTCCAATTTGTACAGCTAGTGTGCGAATGTATGTCCCTTTACTACATGCTATACGGACGGGAAATGTGATCTCTTGACCTTCGTATACTTCTGCATCATCTAGTAGCTCTAGAGCATAAATAGTAACTTGACGAGAGGGTCTTTCGACAGTTTCACCTTTTCGAGCATATTCATAGAGACGTTTACCATTTACTTTGACAGCTGAAAACATTGGTGGCGTCTGATGAATGACACCTGTTAGCGAGGCTAAAACCTCCTGCAATTGAGTACGTGTGAACTTTTTAATCGTACTATCTTGCTCAACCGTATCTCCTTCTGCATCCTCAGTTGTCGTTGTACGGCCAATTGAAATAACGGCTTCATAGATCTTTCCTGCATCTGTTAAATATTCTGCAATACGCGTTGCCTGACCAATACAAATGGGAAGAACGCCCTCTACACCTGGATCAAGTGTTCCTGTATGGCCAACTTTTTTTGTACGTAAAATTTTTCGTAATTTAAAGACGCAATCGTGACTTGTCATACCTTGTTCTTTCCAAAGTGGTAAAATACCGTTCATAAATATCCTCCTTAAATCAATTCGTTTTTCGTATATTGACAGTATCCAAATTCGGATATTTTTCGCTCAAGCAAATTTCTTTGAATATAAAAAATCTGCCTGCATGGACATGCATGTGGCAGACTTTTTATGTTAGCTTATTCTTCGTGTAAACCTCGTAGTAACGAATCTATGCGGTTCCCATATTCAATCGATGAGTCGAATTCAAAGATTAATTCTGGTGTACGACGTAAACGGATTCGTGAACCAATTTCGGAACGAATGAAACCAGAAGCTTTTAATAATGCTTTAAGTGTTTCCTCTCGTTCACGTTCATTGCCTAGAGTTGTAATATAAATAGTCGCTTGCTGTAAATCACCTGTTACCTCAACACCAGTAACAGTAATGAAACCAACACGCGGATCTTTTATTTTACGGCCAAGAATATCACCAAGCTCTTTTTTCATTTGCTCAGCAATACGGTTTGAGCGTAGAGACATAGTTTGTCACCTCAATTTCGATGTACAGATAGTTGTGTACTCCATTACATCATAAGAGACACAACTATCTAATGCTACTTATAAATAGTCTCGCCACGCATTTAACTGTTCCCAAGATGGATTTGACTGTAAGTAGTGGAGCGCATGATTAATTTCTCGCTCGGCGGCTTCTTTTGATGAAGAAACAGCAACAAGCGCTATTTTTGTGCGTTGCCATACATTTTGATGGTCAATTTCCGCAATGGAAACATTAAATTTTTGCTTAGTGCGAGTAATCATACGCTGTAAGACAGCTCGCTTTTCCTTTAACGAATGGGCAGTTTGAATGATAAATTCAACCTCTGCATAGACAATCATTATACGCGTTTAACTTCTTCCATAATGTAGGCTTCAATAATATCGCCTTCTTTAATGTCGTTGAAGTTTGTAATTGTAATACCACATTCGTAACCTTTTGCAACTTCTTTCACTTCATCTTTGAAACGTTTTAGTGTATCTAATTCACCTTCAAAAATGACTACGTTATCGCGGATTACACGTACGCCAGAATCACGAGTTACTTTACCTTCTGTTACGTATGAGCCAGCAATCGTACCAACTTTTGATACTTTAATTGTTTGTCGAACTTCTGCTTGACCAATAATTTTTTCTACGAATTCTGGATCAAGCATACCTTTCATTGCTTGTTCAATTTCCTCGATTACTTTATAGATAATGCGGTGTAGACGAATATCTACGCCCTCTTCTTCTGCTGCACGTTTTGCATTGACATCTGGACGAACGTTGAAACCAATAACAATTGCATTTGAAGCCGCAGCAAGTGAAATATCTGACTCTGTAATTGCTCCAGCGCCAGTATGAATAATTTTCACGTTTACGCCTTCAACATCAATTTTCATTAATGATGCAGCCATAGCTTCCACAGTACCTTGAACGTCGGCTTTAACAATTAAGTTTAGCTCTTTCATTTCGCCTTGACTCATTTGTTCGAATAAGTTATCAAGCGTTACGCGTTGTTTTTCTGAGCGTTGTGCTTGAATTGCAGACATTGCACGAGTTTCTCCAACTTGGCGTGCTGTTTTTTCGTCTTCAAAGACAACGAAACGGTCGCCAGCTTGTGGTACATCATTTAAGCCTGTGATTTCTACTGGCATTGATGGTCCAGCTTCTTTCACACGACGGCCTTTATCATTCACCATAGCACGTACTCGCCCATAAGCATGGCCGACAACAATTGGATCCCCAACTTTTAATGTTCCGTCTTGTACTAAAAGCGTTGCAACAGAGCCACGACCTTTGTCTAACTGTGCTTCAATTACTGTACCAAGCGCTAAACGATTAGGCGTTGCTTTGAATTCTCCAACTTCAGCAACAAGTAAAATCATTTCTAATAATGTGTCAATGCCTTCACCTTTTAATGCAGAAATTGGTACGAATATAGTGTCGCCGCCCCAAGCTTCAGGAACTAGGCCATGCTCCGTTAATTCTTGCATAACACGGTCTGGATTAGCTGAAGGTTTATCCATTTTATTGACTGCTACGATAATAGGTACTTCTGCTGCTTTTGCGTGGTTAATGGCTTCTACTGTTTGTGGCATAACACCATCATCCGCAGCTACTACTAAAATTGTTAAGTCCGTTATTTTCGCACCACGCGCACGCATTGTAGTAAATGCAGCGTGTCCTGGTGTATCAAGGAACGTAATTTTTTTGTCGCCTTCAGTTACTTGATAAGCACCGATATGCTGAGTAATACCTCCAGCCTCTCCAGCTGTAACTTTTGTATTGCGAATAGAGTCTAATAATGTAGTTTTACCATGGTCAACGTGACCCATAATTGTCACTACAGGAGGACGTTCTGCTAAGTCCGCCTCGTTAACTTCTTCTGTTTGTTCGAAGTGTGTTTCTAAATCCGTAATATCTACACGGATTTCTTCTTCAACTTCTACACCATAGTCTGCGCAAATTAATTCAATTGCATCCTTATCTAATTCTTGGTTAATTGTTGCCATTACTCCAAGCATAAATAATTTTTTAATGATTTCTGATGGTTCACGGTGTAGTTTTTTTGCTAATTCTGCTACTGAAAGTGATTCAACAAAAGTAATTTTTTCTGGTAATTCCTTTTGTTTCACTGGTATAGATGGTTGATGTGTTTTAGGATGGCGACGTTTGCCTCCATGGATTCCTGGTTTTGGACGTTGGTTATAACCACCGCCACCTCTGCGATTATTATTATTATTATTATTATTATTATTGTTATTTTGTGTCATATTTCGATTTTGATTACCTTTTGTATTCTTAGATTTTTCGTTAGACGAATTTGAGTTTTGATACGTTTGTTGTTGCTGATTGTTTGCTTTAGGTTTGGAAGAAGCAGATTGCTGCTTTTGTCCTTCCTGCTTTTTCACCGAGTGCTGTGGTTTTTGCGATACGTTTTGAGTAGGTGGCTTCGTTTCTTTCTTCGCTGAAGTTGGATTAAATGATTGGTTTAACTTCGCCACCATGTCTTTTTCTAACATGGACATATGGTTTGTTACACTTACATTTAATTTATTTAGTGCTTCAATAACCTCTTTACTCGTTTTATTCACTTGTTTCGCATATTCATGAACTCTGATTTTGGTCATCTGCTCACCCCCGATTATTTTTCGTTGAGTAGACTAGACAATTTGCTTGCAAAACCTTTATCGGTAATAGCTAAAGCCACTCGGGCCTCCTTACCTGTAGCATGTCCTAGATCATAACGATCACCAATTACATGATACTCAACGTTGTAGTACGTGCATTTATCTTGAATTTTTTTGCTAGAGTTTTTAGAAGCATCGTTTGCAAGCAGTACTAGCTTAGCATTTCCATTGCGGACTTCCTTTACTACTAACTCTTCTCCTGAAATAACTTTACGGGCTCTCGCCGCTATTCCAAGCAAATTAAACACTGCTTGATTAATCATATAATAGACTCCCTACGAATGAGTAAAATTAGCTCATCGTAGATTTCTTCAGGGATTTTTACATCAAGTTGGTGCCCTAAAACATTTTTCTTGCGAGCGATTTCAATCGCCTCCTCTGTTTTAGAGACATAGGCACCGCGTCCGGGTTTTTTTCCGGAAACATCAACACTTACCTCGCCCTCTTTCGAACGAACAACACGAATCATTTCTTTCTTTGGTAGCATTTCCCCAGTAGCTACACATTTTCGAAGAGGTACTTTTTTATTAACAGCCATAAGAATCACCTTTCCTCTCTGAAGCATATCGTAAGAGGTGGACTAGCCATGTCTACGTTGGTCATAAATCGAATTTAAAATAATCAATCCGTAAAATTTCCGTTGTAGGCTCTGCCATTATTCAGTCGACGCGCTCGAACGCCCACTGAATAATGGCAGCTAACCAGTCACACGGGCTTTCTTACTTATTCTTCGTCATCTTGATATAAGTCAACTGCAACATCATTAAAATCACTTTCTTCTTCAGCAGGTATGAAAGTGCTTGTTGCAGATGGATAAATACCTAAGTCACGAGCATCTGTTTCACTCTTAATATCAATTTTCCAGCCAGTTAGCTTCGCAGCCAAACGTGCATTTTGACCACGTTTACCGATTGCTAGTGATAATTGATAGTCTGGTACGACAACAGTTGTAGATTTTTCTTCTTCATTTACTTGAACATCTAAAACCTTAGATGGGCTAAGAGCATTTGCTACGAATACAACTGGATCCTCAGACCATTCAACGATATCGATTTTTTCACCGTTTAATTCATTGACAATTGTTTGAACACGAGCGCCTTTTGCCCCTACACATGAACCTACTGGATCAACCTCTTCGTTATGCGCATGAACAGAGATTTTTGAACGATCTCCTGCTTCGCGAGCAATTGATTTAATTTCTACAATTCCTTCATAGATTTCAGGTACTTCCATCTCAAATAAGCGGCGTAATAAGCCAGGATGTGTACGTGAAACAATGACTTGTGGTCCACGTGTCGTACGCTCAACCTTTGTAATGTAGACTTTGATGCGATCATGAGGGTGATATGTCTCACCTTGAATTTGTTCGTTTTGTGGCAATGCCGCTTCCACTTTTCCTAGACCTACGTAAATATTACGAGCATCTAGGCGTTCCACTACACCTGTCACAATATCATCTTCACGGTCAACATATTGCTCGTAAATTAAACCGCGCTCTGCCTCACGTACTCGTTGTGTAACAACTTGTTTTGCTGTCTGTGCGGCAATACGACCAAAGTTTCGAGGTGTCACTTCTTGTTCAACCACATCATCTAACTGGTAAGCAGGGTTAATAGCTTTTGCATCTTCTAAAGAAATTTGCAAACGATCATCCTCCACCTCTTCCACTACATCTTTACGTGAAAATACACGAATAGAGCCCTTATCTAAGTTTAGATCTACACGAACATTTTGTGCTTGATTGAAGTTGCGTTTGTAAGCTGTAACTAATGCCGCTTCTATTGCTTCAATTAACACATCTCTTGAAATTCCTTTTTGTTCTTCCAGCGCATTTAGCGCATCTAACAAATCACTACTCATTTTGTTTTCACTCCTAAATATGCATTATGCTTAAAAATCGATGGCTAGTCGAGCCAATGCGATTTTCTCTTGTTCAATTGTTACTGTAATTTTGCGCGTTTTAATACGAACTTCCATCACTAATGTATGTTCATCATATGATGTTAAGTAGCCTTGGAATTCCTTCATGTCCTTGACGGGCTCATAAGTTTTTACATAAATAAATTTGCCAATCGCTTTTTCAAAATCAGCATCTTTTTTTAATGGACGCTCTGCTCCAGGTGAAGAAACTTCTAAATAATAGTTTTGTGTAATTGGATCTTTTTCATCCAACAGCAAACTTAGTCGTTCACTAACTTGAGCACATTGGTCAATGTCAATTCCACCCCCAGGTGTATCTACATAAACACGTAAAAACCAGTTGCGTCCTTCTTTTACGAACTCTATATCCACTAACTCAAGATTTAACTCTTCAACAATTGGTTTAGCGAGCTCTTCGACTAAAGATGGTACTTTGCTCATTGTTTCCTCCTGTATCTATCAAATTCTAGCGTAGTAAGAGTTCATCACGATCACTTGGTGTTGTAATGAACCATAATAAAACAGAAATTCCACCAGTTGCTTTGGTGAAATTTAACGGTCTTACCTGCTGTTAGTCAAAAATTTGTTTTGCTACGGTATAACAACAGAAAAGAGCGGGAATGCCCCACTCTTTTGCTGGAAAACTATCAACAAATTATTACCATAAGGATAGCATAGTTTACAGCACAATGCAAATTTCCTTATTCTAAACATGACTTGCACTTAGCTATAAATGTGTCTGGAATTTGAAATTATGCCTCGGCATAATTGTAGCTGCCGCTTGCTTTCGCTACAGATAAACAATGCGTCCGGATTTGGCTTTGTGCTTAGGCCTGCATGTGGCCTAAGCATTATTATAGGTAATGCCATTGCCTTTTATTAAATACTTAGAAAAGTGACAGTTGGTTTGCGTCAGGCATCCCCTCTAAGCAGCCCAACTGATCCATGTATTCGATTAATGTTTTAGAAACACGACCTCGTTGCTGTAAATCTTCCTTCGATAAAAATTCACCATCCTCACGTGCTGCCACAATTGTTTTAGCAACGTTAGTACCAAGTCCAGGAATCGCATCAAATGGAGGGATTAATGAGTTACCATCTATTACAAATTCACTAGCCTGTGAACGATATAAGTCAACCTTTTGGAAGCTCATACCACGCTCACACATTTCAAGAGCTAGTTCCATTACGGTTAATAAGTTTTTCTCTTTTGTTGAAGCATCTAGGCCTTTCATATTGATTTCATCGATTTTTGCACGGATCATTTGTGAGCCCTGTACCATCGCGATTAAATCAAAATCATCTGCACGTACTGTAAAATACGCTGCATAGTAAAGAATTGGGAAGTGTACCTTAAACCAAGCAATACGAACTGCCATTAAAACGTAAGCAGCAGCGTGTGCTTTCGGGAACATGTATTTTATCTTTTTACATGATTCGATATACCAGCCCGGTACTTTATTCGCTAGCATCTCTGCTTCAAATTCTTCAGATAAACCTTTCCCTTTACGTACTGATTCCATAATTTTAAACGCTAATGATGGTTCTAGCCCTTGGTAAATTAAATAAACCATGATATCGTCACGACAGCCAATTACTTCCTTCAGCACACATGTACCGTTTTGAATTAATTCCTGCGCATTACCTAGCCACACGTCCGTTCCATGTGAAAGTCCTGAAATTTGCACAAGCTCCGAAAATGTCGATGGCTTTGTATCTTCTAGCATTTGACGTACAAAACGGGTACCGAACTCCGGAATGCCCAGTGTTCCCGTCTTACAGGCTATTTGTTTTTCTGTTACACCTAAAGACTCTGGAGAACTAAAGATCTTCATAACGACTGGATCATCTGTTGGGATAGTTTTTGGATCTATTCCAGATAAATCCTGCAACATCCGAATCACAGTCGGATCATCATGCCCAAGAATATCAAGCTTTAAAATATTATCGTGAATGGAGTGGAAATCAAAGTGCGTTGTACGCCACTCTGCATCTTGTGCATCCGCAGGGAATTGCACTGGTGAGAAGTCGTAAATATCCATATAATCTGGTACTACGATAATTCCCCCAGGATGCTGCCCTGTTGTACGTTTTACGCCTGTACAACCTTGTACTAACCGATCTACTTCGGCACCGCGGAAATGCAGGTTGTTATCATTAGCATAGCCTTTTACATAGCCATATGCTGTTTTCTCTGCAACTGTACCGATTGTTCCCGCACGATAGACATAATCTTCACCGAATAATACTTTTGTGTAGTTATGAGCTTGTGGCTGATATTCACCGGAAAAGTTGAGATCGATATCAGGTACCTTATCTCCTTTAAAGCCAAGGAACGTTTCGAACGGGATATCTTGCCCATCCTTTTTATACGGTGTTCCGCATTCCGTACAATCTTTATTTGGTAAGTCATAGCCTGAGCTTACTGAACCATCATCAAAAAACTCAGAATGCTTACAATTTGGACAAATATAATGTGGTGGAAGTGGATTTACCTCAGTAATCTCCATAAAAGTCGCTACTAATGATGATCCGACAGAACCACGGGAACCAACTAAATAACCATCAGCTAATGACTTTTTCACAAGCTTTGCAGAAATTAAATAAATTACGCCAAATCCATGACCTAAAATCGATTTTAATTCCTTTTCGATACGCGCTTTCACGATTTCTGGTAATTCCTCACCATATATACGATGAGCCATTTCATAGGTTAAATTAGTTACTTCATCATCAGAGCCTTCAATTTTTGGTGTATATAAATCATCTTTAATTGGCTTAACATCACCAATCATATCTGCTATTTTTTGAGAGTTGGTGACAACTACTTCTTTCGCAAGGTCTGGTCCTAAAAAATCAAATTCATCAAGCATTTCATCAGTCGTTCTAAAATGAACCTCAGGTAGCTTTGATCTATTTAATATGTTGGCACCGCCTTGAGAGCCAATTAGTATTTGTCTAAACATCCCATCTGTTGGATCTAAGTAATGGACATTACCAGTTGCAACCACTGGCTTATCAATCTTCTTGCCAAGCTTTACGAGCTTGCGAATAATATCTTCAAGTGTCCATTCATCACGCACGACATTGCGCTCAATTAATGGTGCATATACAGCTTTAGGTTGAACTTCAATATAATCATAAAAACTCGCAATTTTCTCCGCTTCTTCAGGAGATTTATTCATCATGGTTTCAAATAATTCACCATTACTACAACCTGAACCAACTAATAACCCTTCTCTAAACTGCTCTAGTATCGCGCGTGTAACACGAGGTACACGATAGAAAGTTTTTGTATGCGAGTGAGATACTATTTTAAATAAATTCTTTAATCCAACATTATCCACCGCTAATATTGTGCAGTGCATTGGTCGTCCCTTTTTATAAGCATCACCACCACCGATATGCTTATTAAAGTCATCGTGGTATTTGATACCTAATTCGTCTGCATCTTTTAACAGCTGTAAAAGTAAAAAACCTGTTGCCTCTGTGTCATAAATAGCCCGGTGATGCTGGGTTAATTCAATGTTAAACTTTTTACATAGTGTATTTAAACGGTGATTTTTCATCGTTGGAAAGAGTAATCTGGCAAGTTCCAACGTATCTATGACAGGATGAATTGTTCCCTCTAATCCATATTTTTTATAGCCTGTGTATAAAAAGCCAATATCAAACGATGCATTATGAGCTACTACAATGCCATCTCCGATAAATTCATGGAACTCCTTAATGACTTGCTCCACTTCTGGCGCGTTGCGGACCATATCATCTGTAATGCCTGTTAGTTCAATGGTCGTCGCAGAAAGTGGATGATGTGGATTGGCAAAGCTTTCGTATTTGTCGATAACATTTCCATCTTTAATTTTCACCGCGGCAAGTTCAATAATTGTATCGTAAGCTGTAGATAAACCTGTCGTTTCTACGTCAAACACAACATAAGTATCATCAGCTAATAATCGATGTTCAGGTGCATAAGCAATCGGTACGCCATCATCTACTAGATTAGCTTCCAAGCCATAAATAACTTTGATACCATGCTTTTTCCCTGCTGCATAAGCATCTGGGAAGGATTGCACAACAGCATGGTCGGTAATTGCCACGGCTGGATGACCCCACTTTGCAGCCTGCGCAACAAGTCTATCAACTGGTGTTACAGCATCCATTTGGCTCATTGGTGTATGCAAATGCAATTCTACCCGTTTTTCGCCCTCTGGAGCCTTGTCCTGCCGTGTTTCTTTTTTAATTTCATTAATATCGTTTGCCATGATGATTAGATCACGAATAAATGTGTCAGTTTGTACGGAGCCTCGGACTTTTACCCACATTCCCTTTTTCAAATATTGCATAAGCTCTGCATCATCATTATCACGTGAGAACATCTTTACAATGATGGAATCCGTATAGTCGGTAATTTTAATTTGCAATAAAGAGCGGCCACTTTTCAGCTCTTTTATTTCTGCATCAAAGACAAAGCCTTCAACGACAACACGACGTTCTTCCTCAACAATGCGTTTAATTTCCATGATTTCATCGTCTTTAATCAACATACCAAGCTGGAATGGTCGGTCACCAAGGTTGGCAATGGCTGGATTTTCTTTCTTCTCCTGCTCACGTTTTTGGAAATCTTGTATCGCTTGCTGAGCTAAAACCGCCTCCTCTAGGCGCTTCTGTTCCACGAAAGCTTCCTGTGCTGCAATCATTTCTTCCGTTTTATCTTGAAGCACAAAATCTATCACAATATGCGGAAAGCCGAATTGACCATAGCTTTCGGAAAGCTTTTCTGCATACTTTGTTTTCAGCATCATAAATTCCATTTCTTGCATGCAAGATAAAGTAATCTTTTGCCCATTCCACATAGGCATTTGTGATACAAGACAATTTTTTAAAGTTGGCGCCATCTCATCTATTTGTTCTACTACAGTTAACCAATATGCTTGGACAAGTTCCTCTGTGACATTTTTTTCTACCGTATCAAAAGTTGTGTGAACTTGAGCGATAGCTGAAAATTTTTCAGTTAAATGTGTACGAAAAAGTTGGTATAGAGGAAACGGCAGTATACCTCGTAATTTAATGGTAAAATGCCATAGCCTATTCTTTTTGTGTACAGTTAGACGTGATAATTCACCTTCTTCAAAAAAGGACATATAAACATCATCTGTTAACTCTAGTTGCTGCAAGAGCATTTGAAATCTCGTTCTTGCCTCTTGTTGCTGTTCCAATCTTTGACACCTACTTTCAAAAAGAGGCCAAAGAAAAAGCCTCATGTTCTTATTTCTCTTAAATATTCGACGAAAATTGAAGAAAAAAATTCGCTCCCTCTCTGCGGGCGATCCACAAGCCGAACAGATACTTAAGTATCTGTTCTTTCTTGCTTGGCTCACTGTCCCGCAGAAGTGTCGCGAATTATTATTTACTACTATCTTATCAAAATTAAAGGCAAGCCTCTATAGGAAGCATTTACATCCTTTTAAGAACAGCCATTTTAAAGGAACTTAGTTTTTGCGGAAAAATTCATTTAAGCGATCAATGACCTCTTCTTTTTTCCATTCAAACGTTTCACCTGTTTGACGGAATTTCACTTCAACGATACCTTCAGTTGCTTTTTTCCCTACTGTTACACGAACAGGCAAACCGATTAAATCTGCGTCTGCAAATTTAACCCCAGCGCGCTCAGCACGATCATCCAATAGTACATCGTAACGGTATGATTTCAATAAACCATACAGCTCATCAGCTAAGGCTACTTGTGTTTCATCCTTAGTATTTACAGGTACAACATGGATATCATAAGGAGCTAATTGCGTTGGCCAAACAAAACCATTTTCATCTTGGAAATGCTCAGCAACTGCAGCTAAAATACGAGATACCCCAATACCATAGCAGCCCATAATAAATGGCTGTGCCTTTCCTTGCTCGTCTAAGAATGTACCATTCATTTTTGAAGAGTAAGTTGTTCCTAATTTGAAAATATGACCAACCTCAATACCCTCTGCAAATTTAATGATACCTTGTCCATCTGGAGATGGATCTCCCTCTTGAATAAAACGAATATCTAAGTATTCATTCACTGCAAAATCACGCTCTGGGTTAACATTTACTAAGTGGAACCCATCTTCATTTGCACCAGCTACACCGTTGTGGATTGATTTAATGGCTTGATCAGCTACTACTTTTACGTCTACTGGTAATTTTACAGGCCCAATAGAACCAATACCACAGCCTAATAAATCTTGAATTGCAGCTTCACTAGCAAGTTCAACAGAACCAGCATCCAGCGCATTTTTTAGTTTAATATCATTAATTTCGTGATCTCCACGAGCAAGTACAACAACTAAGTCACCGTCAACGTCAAATACTAATGATTTAATAACATTTGAAGACTCAACATTTAAGAAAGCCGAAACTTCTTCAATTGTTTTTTGTTCTGGTGTAGCCACTTTTTCAAGAGCATTTAAGGCTTCCGCTGAAGGTTGGTAGTCTACAATAACTTCTGCCATTTCGATGTTTGCAGCATAATCAGACGTATTAGAGTATGCTATTGTATCTTCTCCAATTTCAGAAAGCACCATAAATTCATGTGTACCTTTCCCACCGATTGAACCTGCATCTGCGATTACTGCTCGGTAGTTTAAGCCAAGACGAGAGAAAATATTTGAATATGCGCGATACATATCTTCATATGTTTCATCTAAGCTTTCACGCGATGCATGGAACGAATATGCATCTTTCATAATAAACTCTCTTCCTCGTAGTAAGCCAAAACGAGGACGTTTTTCATCACGGAATTTAGTTTGAATTTGATAAAGTGTTAACGGTAATTTTTTATATGATTTAATTTCATCACGTACTAAAGTTGTAATGACTTCTTCATGAGTTGGTCCTAATGCGAAGTCACGGTCATGACGGTCTTTCAATCGCATTAATTCTGGACCATACTTTTCCCAGCGACCAGATTCCTGCCATAGCTCAGCAGATTGTAATGCTGGCATTAAAAGTTCAATCGAATTGATTGCTTCCATTTCTTCACGAATAATGTTTTCAATTTTTGATAACACACGTTTTGCAAGCGGTAAATACGAGTATACCCCACTTGTATTTTGACGAATAAACCCTGCACGTAGTAATTGCTTATGTGACTTTACATCTGCATCAGCAGGTACTTCACGTAGCGTTGGGATAAATGTTTTACTTTGCTTCATTCAGTGTTCCACCTTTTTTAATAGATAAGTTTATACTCTAATTAGCATAAACAAATTTAGCTTTGAACGCAATGTTTCAAAAAAATTGCGCTCAAAGCTATATTTTTTCAATAATTTTCACTTTAGCGTAATGTGTCATTCGCTGGGGCTTTAACTAAATTAAGTTAACTTAGTTAAAAGAAAAATCGTTGGATATCGTTCCATGTGACTACTACCATTAAGATCATTAATAGGACGATACCTACAAAATGGACCATACCTTCTTTTTGACGATCGATTGGTTTGCCTCGCACTGCTTCGAAACCAAAGAATAATAGGCGACCACCGTCAAGTGCTGGTAATGGCAATAAGTTCATAATTCCTAGGTTGATACTTAACATAGCTGCAAAATTCATTAAAGCAAAAATACCCCATGTCGCAACAGTCTCGGTCGTTTTATAAATCCCAACAGGTCCTGACAGTGCATCAATTGTAAATTTCCCCGTAATAAGCATGCCGAGTAATTCAAATATACGCATTGTCATGCTATATGTTTCTTGAACACCGTAAACGACAGCCTTTAACGGATTATAAACCCTAGGACTTTCATATTGCACGCCGATTTGACCATAAACATCCCCGGTATTTTCATCTTTCATCTCTTTAACGGCCATTGTAAGACTTTTTGTTTGTCCATCTCGTTCAACTGTTACATTAATGGTTTCACCTGGACGATCCTGGACATTTTTAGCTAAATCTTGCCATTTATTAATTGCTTGTCCATCGATGGCTGTTACCTTATCGCCTGCAAGCATTCCTGCTTGTGCAGCTGGGTCACTTGCTACTACATCTGAAATAATTGGTTCATATGTCGGGACACCATTAATTAATCCAATCAGTAGATAGATGAAAAATGCTAATATAAAGTTAAATAACGGACCTGCAAAGATTGTCATAGCACGTTGACCGACTGTTTTAGCATTAAATTGACGATCATATGGCGCAATTAACGTTTCTCTACCGTTTTCTACAAGCATACAATCTCTTGCAACACTATAACGAACTAATTGATCTTCTTCATCATAGCCTTCAACAAATAAATCTCGCTCTAAATCAGCTCGTTCAACTTCCAGAAATAACAAGTCTGGTAATTGCTTATTATTTTGATTTAAAATAATTTTCTTTACAACATTATCCTCATTTACTATGAGCCCAACACGGTAGCCTGGCTGTAATTCGGTGCCATCCACGTCCTGACCAGCCATAAGAACATAACCACCGATTGGCAATAAACGAATCGTATAGAGTGTTTCACCATGTGTTTTTCCATAAATTTTTGGTCCCATACCGATAGCGAACTCACGAACCATTATTCCCGCACGTTTGGCAAATAGGAAGTGACCAAATTCATGGAAGAATACGAGCAAGCCAAATATTAAAATAAATGAAATGGCTGTTTGCATAATACCCCACCTTTAAAAGCGAATAGTTAACGATATCTTTCTCTCATTATTTTACCATGTCTAACACTGTTTTTCTTGTTTCACCGTCTACATGTAAAATTGTTTGCAAATCTGGCACTAATATGTTGTTATGTGCCTGCATTACACGCTCAATCGTCTCGTCAATTTCAAGGAATGTTATTTTACCTTGTAAAAATGCCGCGACTGCCGCTTCATTCGCTGCATTCATCGCTGTTAATATTGTACCGCCTGTGCGCCCAGCCTCATATGCCAGTCGCAATGCTGGATAACGTTCAAAATCCATTTCTTTAAAATGTAACTGACCGATTTGCGCTAAATTAAGTCGTTGCCCGTTATGCAGCGGCATACGATCTGGATAGCTTAATGCATATTGAATAGGGACACGCATGTCCGGTGTACCAAGCTGTGCAATGACACTAGTATCATGATACTCAACTAGGGAGTGAATAATACTTTCTCTATGCAAAAGTACATCAATTTTATCATAAGGCATATCAAATAAGACATGCGCTTCAATTACTTCTAAACCTTTATTCATCATTGTAGCTGAATCTATCGTAATCTTCGCACCCATTGACCAGTTTGGATGATTTAGCGCATCTGCAACCGTTACGTGCTTCAATTCCTCACGGGTTTTGTCACGGAAGCTACCACCTGAAGCTGTGATGATTAATCTTTCAATATTTTTCGGATTTTCACCATTCATCGATTGGAAAATCGCAGAATGCTCACTATCAACAGGTAAAATTGTAGCATTGTATTTCTTTGCCTCTGCCATTACTAAATGTCCAGCAGTTACAAGTGTTTCTTTATTAGCAATAGCAATGGTTTTACCCATACGAATAGCAGCTAATGTCGATTCTAGACCAACACTACCAAGAACAGCATTTACAAGCACTGTTGAGTCAGGATGGGTAGCTATTTCTACCAGCCCTTTTGCTCCAAAAGTAAAATGAACCTGTGGATATTCTTTAGCAAGCGAAAGTGCATCCTCTTCTAATTGAACAGATACCAGCTCAGGCTTCAAAGTTTCGATCATTTCACGAGTTTTTTCGATGTTTTTTCCTGAAGAAAATGCCACTAAATGAAAGGCATCGCGTTGTTCTTTTAAAATATCATAGGTTTGCCAACCGATTGAACCAGTTGCACCAAGTAAACTTATTTTTTTCACGACAAGTTGTCCCCTTTTTTCTATCTAAGCGATATAGCACGATTATTTAGCCTCTTCATCTAGAGAGGAATGCTTCCGCTGTTCTTAGCTCCAAAAAAGATGTAAAAAATGGAGTAAAGGCACGACGAATAATAGACTATCAAAGCGGTCTAAAATACCGCCATGCCCAGGTAAAATTTTGCCTGAATCCTTTACATCAAAATGGCGCTTTATAGCAGATTCCACTAAATCACCCATTTGACCAATAATTGACGCAAAAATTGTAATGAAAACCAGCGATACATAGCCATTCGCAAATGGATATATGGCTTGCATGGCAACAGCAAAGATTACTGCAGTGACAATCCCACCTATAAACCCTTCTACTGTTTTCTTTGGTGAGATTTCTGGCCAAAGCTTATTTTTGCCGAGCTTTCTTCCCACAAAATATGCACCTGAGTCTGTTGTCCAAACTACAAGTAAGCAATAGACAACAAACTCTAACCCGTAATTTCGTGTTTCGATTAAATAATGGAAGCCTAAGCCAACATAAAACGCGCCTAATAAAATAAAGGCAACTTCATCGAATGTAATTTTATTTTTTACAAGGACTACGTAAATAAGCAATAGCATCATTAGACCATAGACAACCATCAAATTGGAAGAATAGCCAATTGCATCTACTACTTTACTTGACCAGTCCTTTGGTATAACAAGGATTATTAATGTTAGTAGCCCTAAAAAACCAGGCACTGAGAAAAGCGAAATGCCTTTCATTTTTAGTATTTCATAAAAGCCGACAACAGCCATTGCAAGCACAAGTAGTGTAAATGGCACTTTTCCATAAATAACAAATGGAATGAAAAGCGCTGCTGCAACTATTGCTGTGATGATTCGTTGTTTCAAGTTGTTTCTTCTCCCTTCAACCCACCGTAACGGCGATTACGCTTTTGATAGTTTTCCACCGCTTCCAGTAAGTTTTCCGCACTAAAATCTGGCCACAATGTATTTGTAAACCATAATTCCGTATAGGCGAGCTGCCATAACATAAAGTTACTTAGTCGTACTTCACCACTTGTACGAATTAATAAATCTGGCTCGGGCAGATGGGCCGTCATTAAATGTGATGTCAAGCATTCTTCTGTTATATCTTGCATCGTTAATTGACCGTCCTGCACTTTTTCAAGCATTGTTTTCATGGCACCAACCATTTCCGAACGACTCCCATAATTCAGCGCAAAGTTCAAAATTAACCCTGTATTATGTTTTGTCTCCTCCATCGCCTCATACAATGCTTTTTGTGTATGAGCAGGCAACAAAGTTGGGTCCCCAATCATTTCGACACGTACATTACGTTCCATCATTTCAGGTAAAAAGGAGCCTAAAAATTCAACAGGTAGACGCATTAGAAAATCAACCTCTTTTTTTGGTCGTTTCCAATTTTCTGTAGAGAACGCATATACCGTTAATACTTTAATACCTAAATCTGATGCAAATCTAGTTACCTTTCGTACCGTCTTCATACCTTCATGGTGCCCAGCAACACGTGGCATGGCACGTTTCTTCGCCCAACGTCCATTTCCGTCCATAATAATCGCTACATGGGCAGGAATCGGCTCGCTTTTAGCAAGGGCAACGCGATCCTCCAATGATAGTGTATCCATATTTATTTGTTTACCTAATAGCTTTTTAAACATGCTAACTCCCCCACTACAACTAATCGGACGTATACTAACCTATCATAACAAACAAAAGTGCTTTTTGTCTTTTTTTTCCCTCTAGATTGACTATGTATGAACTAGCTTATTTTAGAACTATTCACATTTTAAAGAAGGCATTCATTATTGTCGCTGCCGCTTCGCTTTCGCACAGTACATATTTGCTGAATGAAGATAAAGAGAAAAGACGTCCTGATATATATAGGACGCCTTCATCTCATCAAAAAGTTCCATCATAGATATGCAAAGCGTGCTGCTTACACCTCTAAAATTTCTTTTTCTTTTTCTTTCGTTACTTGATCTACTTTTACAATGAATTCATCTGTTAATTTTTGAATATCTTCACCATAGCCACGTAGATCATCTTCTGTGATTTCGCCAGCTTTTTCAAGTTTTTTTAGATCATCATTAGCATCGCGACGAACGTTACGGACAGCGATTTTTGCATCCTCAGCTTCTTTTTTCACTTGCTTTACAAGATCTTTACGACGCTCTTCTGTTAAAGCAGGGATCATTAATCGAATAACTGAACCATCGTTTGTTGGTGTAATACCAATGTCTGATTTCATAATTGCTTTTTCAATCTCACCTAATATCGTTTTATCGTAAGGTGTAATGACTAGTAAACGTGCTTCTGGTACAGAAACACCTCCAATTTGATTAATTGGTGTTGGTGCACCGTAATAATCAACAGTAATGCGATCTAATAGAGATGCATTTGCACGACCTGCACGGATTGATGCTAGCTCTCGCGAAAAAGCAGCAATTGTTTTGTTCATTTTTTCTTTAGCTTGTTCTAAAACTTGTTTAGCCATTATGCATTCCTCCTAACAACTGTTCCAATTTTCTCGCCTTGTACGGCACGTTTAATATTACCTGGTTCCGTAATTGAGAAGACAATTAACGGAATATCGTTATCCATACATAAAGTAGAAGCTGTTGAATCCATTACTTGTAAACCTTGTTGAATAACGTCTAAGTATGTGAGTGTATCATATTTAATGGCAGTTGTATCTACCTTTGGATCTGCAGAATAAACACCATCTACATTATTTTTTGCCATTAAAATAGCATCTGCGTCGATTTCTGCTGCTCTTAATGCAGCAGTTGTATCTGTAGAGAAGAACGGGTTACCCGTACCTGCTGCAAAAATTACTACACGTTTTTTCTCTAGATGACGAACTGCTTTACGACGAATATATGGTTCTGCTACTTGTGTCATCACGATAGATGATTGTACACGCGTTTCAATTCCTAATTTTTCTAGGGCATCTTGTAATGCTAAGGAGTTCATTACCGTTGCAAGCATTCCCATATAGTCGGCTGCTGCACGATCCATTCCCATTTCACTACCTATTTTCCCACGCCATATATTACCGCCACCTACAACAACAGCAACTTCTACATCAAGATCTACTACTTCTTTTACTTCCTCTGCAACAGCCTTGATTATTTTTGGTGATAAACCGAAGCCCGCTTCTCCAGCTAACGCTTCACCACTTAATTTTATAACTACTCGTTTATATTGTGGCACACTCATTGTAAACCTCCGTCAGACTTTATTTAAAACATCTCTATTCCCTTTTCCATTATAGTATATATAACAATAATTGCTAGTTGTGAATAAGGCAGAATAGAAAATTATATCTTTTTTCGCTCTTTTCGGAAAAATAGGGAACACGCTATGTTGTGTTCCCCATTTTTTTGTCTAGAAAATCTAGATATTATTTGATTAGGATCAAATGCAAGCTAAATTAGTTTCCTTTAACTTGGCTCATTACTTCTTCAGCGAAGTTATCTTCACGTTTTTCGATACCTTCACCAACAGCATAACGTACGAAACTATTTACAGAACCGCCAGTTGAAGCAACGAAATCACGTACTTTTTGATCTGAGTTTTTAACGAATGTTTGGTCAAGTAAGCAAACATCTTCGAAATATTTACCAAGACGACCTTCAACCATTTTTGCTACGATGTTTTCTGGTTTACCTTCGTTAAGAGCTTGTTCAGTTAATACTTTACGCTCACGTTCAACCTCTTCTGCAGAAACTTCATCGCGAGAAACATAAGTTGGGTTGATTGCTGCGATGTGCATAGCAACATCTTTTGCTGCAGCAGCATCTGTAGAGCCTTCTAAAGTCACTAATACACCAATACGGCCGCCCATGTGTAAGTAAGAACCGAATGCATCTGCATCAGTTTTTGTTTTTACTTCGTAACGACGAAGAGTGATTTTTTCACCAATTGTTGCAACTGCTGTTGAAATTTGGTCAACAATTTTTACACCTTCTGCATTTGAAAGCTCTAATGCAGCTTCAACTGATGCAGGTTTAGCAGTAAGTAATTGTTCAGCTAAAGAAGCAACTAATACTTGGAATTTATCGTTTTTAGCAACGAAGTCAGTTTCAGCATTTACTTCTAGGATGATTGCTTCGTTACCTTTTTCTAAAATGTAAGTTGTACCTTCTGCAGCGATACGGTCAGCTTTTTTAGCAGCTGAAGAAAGCCCTTTTTCACGTAGGAAATCGATTGCAGCTTCTAAATCACCATCAGTTTGTACTAATGCTTTTTTACAATCCATCATTCCAGCGCCAGTTTTTTCGCGTAATTCTTTTACTAATTGTGCAGTAATGTTTGCCATTTAGTGTTTCCTCCTCAAATTGGTTGAACAAATTTTAGTGATAGGTTCTAAAAAAGGTGATAAGGGTTTTGAGCCACTTATCACCTTTTTGTAAATGTGAATTACTCAGCAGCAGCTTCTACAGCTGGAGCTTCCTCTTCACCTTGTTTTGACTCGATTAAAGCGTCAGCCATTTTAGCAGTTAAAAGTTTAACAGCGCGAATAGCATCATCATTAGCAGGGATTACGTAGTCGATTTCATCTGGATCACAGTTTGTATCAACAATACCTACTAGAGGGATGTTTAATTTACGAGCTTCTGCAACAGCAATACGTTCTTTACGTGGGTCAACCACGAACATTACGTCTGGAAGATCGTGCATATCACGGATACCGCCTAAGAATTTGATTAGACGTTCGTGTTCTTTTTTAAGTTGGATTACTTCTTTTTTAGGTAGAACTTCAAAAGTTCCATCCTCTTCCATTTTTTCGATTGCTTTCATACGCGCAACACGTTTTTGAATTGTACCGAAGTTTGTAAGAGTACCACCTAACCAACGTTGGTTGATGTAGTAGTTGCCTGAACGTTCAGCTTCATCTTTGATCGCTTCTTGTGCTTGTTTTTTCGTACCAACGAAAAGAACTTTACCACCGTCTTGACCAACTTGACGCATGAAGTCATAAGCTTCTTCTAATTTTTTAACAGTTTTTTGTAAGTCGATGATGTAGATCCCGTTACGCTCAACGAAGATATATTTCTTCATTTTTGGGTTCCAACGACGAGTTTGGTGACCGAAATGTACACCAGCTTCAAGTAATTGTTTCATAGAAATTACTGACATGTGAATTTCCTCCTAGTATGTTTGGTTTTTATCCTCCGCATTTATCACTTGCAACAAGCTACCCTATACTTAGAGCACCACTTACTACATCAAAATGCGTGTGTAGTAATAACACCATTTGCAACTATATCATAGCTTTACCCTATTCGCAACTCTTTTAGCTATGAAATTTCAATAAAAGCTCGATTTCTGTTTTTCCTTTTTGAAGCTGTTTGGCAATTTCTTCCGGTGTTTTTCCTTGTTTCGCTAATTCAATAACCTGTTGTTCCATTGTTAATGGCTTTGCTTCTTCCTTGATTATTACATCAGTCGATTGCTGAGCTGACTTTACTGCCTTAGCTCCAGTCTGTTGCTGTCGTGAATAAGCACTAGCTACAATATTTTTAGGCATATACATTCGCGGTTCATTATCTAGATTAATAGAACCGTCTATTGTGCTTTGTTCTTTTTTCGGTGAAAGCAGTTGAGGTTGCTCCTTTTGTCCCACAATCTGTTCTGTCTGTTGTACTACGTTCGTTTTAGTTTCTAACTTAGAAACTCTTTGCAACTCTTGAATTAGGCGGTCATTTTCATCTTTCATATCAGCTAAATAGACACTGATAGTATCATCCATTTCACGCATTAAACGTTCCTGTTTTTTTTCTAAGTCCTTAAACTTTGCTAATTTCGTATTTAAAATAATCAGGAAATAAAATGAAAGTATTTGTAAAAAAAATAGAACCGCAATTAGTATGGTTGTCATAGTAAACTCCTATCCACTAAAATCCACAAAATTCCCTTTAAACGGATGCTGCGCCTGTTTTTCGCTCTTGCCGTTATCCTTGTTTTTTTTCTTTCGGGTACCTTTAATGTACTCGCCACCCGCTTCTTCATCTTCACTAATTTCATCCATACCTTCAGAAGTATTTACAACTTTTTGCTTGCGTTCTATTTCTTTTTTTAACGCTTCATTCGCATGCGCTTGTTGGGCTAAAGTTTGTTGCTGTGCCTGATCTGCCATTTTCCCCGCTTCAAAAGTCTTAGGTATAGCTATTTGTAGTTCGACACCCTTTAAACTCATTAGAACCCCTCCTTCAACGGTATGTATTTATAAGAATATTACGCATTAATCATCTCATTAGATAACAATTTCCGTAATTTTAATAGTGCCTTAGAGTGGATTTGTGAAATACGTGATGTAGATAACTCAAGCATTTCACCAATTTCTGTTAATGTTAATTCCTCAGTATAAAATAAGCTAAGCACTAGCTGTTCTTTTTCATTTAACTTTTGGATATTTCCAGCTAAATCATCCAATAATTCCGATTTGATAATTACCTGCTCAGGAGTTTTAGTAGTATCATCTCGGATAACAAACGACTTTCCATCCGTTTCTTCCTGATCTTGTTGCTCATTAATGGAAAGAACATTTGAAAAGAAATGCTCTTGTACAGTTTGGTAAACTTCATCAATAGGTAAATCCATATGCTCAGCAAGTTCCTCTGGCGTTACATGCCGCATATATTTTTGTTCTAATTGTTCAATTTGTGCATCTAACTTCTTTGCCTTTTCACGCGCAGATCGTGGCAACCAATCTTCCTTACGCAAACCATCTATAATTGCTCCTCTTACCCTAAAAGAAGCATATGTATCAAATTTTAAGTCTCTATTAATATCAAATTTATTCAACGCATCAAAAAGACCTAGCATGCCTAAGCTCGTTAAATCATCTCGGGATACACTCTTAGGTAAACTCGCACCGATACGTTGTACATGATAAGATACTAAGGAAATGTATTTTTTTATAAGTAAATCGCCAGCATCTGGATCGCGCTCATGTATCCAGCGGTTCCACAGATTTTGTTCATCATTCAGAATTGGTTGTGTCATGAAATCCACCTCTCTTTAGAAAACGCATTCGTGCCTGTTTGCCATTAACTACCAGCACTTACAAAATACCATTACAGAATAAGCATGCATTAATATCCTTGATTCACAACTAGCTAAAAATCAATAAACTGCTGCCATCTTTCCTATATTATAACAAGAATCGACTATAATTTCATTTGTTTCTCTAAGTCTCTCATATATTCCTTTGTTTTATTTTTGCCTTTTTGCACATGAAAACTGTATCCCAGTTATTTGTTAATCTAGATACAAAAAAAGAGCCGCTATTTGCGACTCCCTGCTTTATGCATTTACTTGCTGTTCATCTTCTCGGTGCATCATTGTCCGTACTACTTGTGCAATTTCCTCTGAGTTCTCATCTTGAAATTCAACTGTTGAACTCGCTGTATGCGCTTCTTGTTGTTCGTCTTCCCGATTGTCAATTTCACTTTCTTCTAGTTCACCTTCAACAATCGCTTCTTCATTAACCTCTGGTGTGAACAAAACATAAGAGATTAAAAAACGAACAATATACATAACAAAAAACACAATTATGGCCGTTACAAGTGAACCTATGATAATACGTAGTGGTGTAAATGGTTTTTGAAATGTACTAAAAAAATAAATAGAAAAGGCAATTAACGCTCCCCATAGGTTGTAAAAAATAGAACCAAACATTATATTTCGCTCACTCCTTGGTTAACCGTTCGGATATGTAATGTTGACGTCGCAGGATTAAATTCAATGGTTCTACCGCTATTACCACCAGTATCTTCAGCAACTAATGGAATGCTATGTCGCTTCAGCTCTTGTTTTACAGCTTCTACATTGCGTGGACCGATACGCATGGAGTCTTTATCTGATGTAAATTGAAACATCTGCGCACCTCCCGCAATTTTTGCCTTTAGCTTGAATTTTTGCACGCCCTCTAATTTTAATAGGTCTATCATAGCCTCAATGCCTGTGTCAGCAAATTTAGCTACATTAATTGACTCTTGTCGACCTAAACTCGAATCTGGCAACATCACGTGTATTAAACCAGCAATTTTTTTTGACTCATCGTATAAAATAACACCTACACAAGATCCAAGACCTGATGTTCTGATAGTGTTTGGTAACTTTACTACATCCATTTGTGCAATTCCAACTTTAATAACTTGTCCATAACTGTTTAGCATCATCTATGAAACTCCCAATGCTTTAAAAATAGCATCAAATGAGTCTGGATCTGGTAGTAAGAAGAAATGTCCCCTTACCGTTTCTTGGTCTTCAACACCGTCTTCAAAAATGGATGTGTTTATTACGATAACATTATCGCTAACATGTGATAATTCAATCAAGCCAATACTAATAATAGCTCCAAACATATCAACGCTTAATCCCGGAACAGTTGGATAAATTTTTAAATTTGTAAAATCTGATAACGCGGATAAATATGACCCAGATAAAATATTACCCATTTCTTGCATTGCTGATAACCCTAACTCTGAAACAGGTCGTTTTTTAAAGTCGAATGATTCATCATATATGAGGCGACGGATAAAACGATTTGCTTGTTCAATCGGTAGGATAAAGAACATACTGCCTTCAGCATCACCTTCGATGCGCAAATAGATGCCTACTACGACATTTTCAGATCCTCCAGCAAGCTCCATCATGTCATTAAATGACACCATCTCAACCTTTGGTACCCGCATATCTATTTTTTTACCAAGTAAATTGGAAAGTGCTGTCGCAGCATGCGCAGCACCAATATTTCCAATTTCTTTTAATACATCTAAATGTAGCGATGTAATCTTTTGATTAAATGTCATTATCGATCCCTACTTTAGTGGATTTAGTACTTTCTCTAAATGCAATAAAATTAATAAACGTTTATCTATTTTAGCCACTCCTGAAATAAACTCTTCTTCAAGGGAACCCACTACTTCTGGTTGCGGTTCAATGGAGCTTGCAGGGATGTCTAAAACATCATTTGCAGAGTCTACTACAAAGCCTACTTCCATATCTTCAAGCGAAATAATGATAATGCGAGTTGTTTCTTCATGTTCCGAGATAGGTAATTCAAAGCGCTCACGTAAATCCACAATTGGTGTTACGACACCGCGTAGGTTGATAACACCTTTTACATACTTCGCTGTTTTTGGTACTCGAGTAATATGCATTAATTTTTCAATTCCTTGTACATGGGACACTGGAATCGCATATTCTTTATCTGCTAATTGAAAAACAATCACTTTAATACTTTCTTGTTCCACTGCGTTTGTCATTGTTTACACCTCTCTTATTCATTCACCTTATTTAATAAGTGCATTACAATCTACAATCAAGGCCACTTTCCCGTTACCTAAAATTGTTGCACCTGAAATTGCAAAGATATTCGTTAAGTAATTGCCCAATGACTTCAGTACAATTTCTTGTTGTCCAATGAATGAATCTACTACTAAACCTGCAAGCTTCTCACCTTTTCGAACGATGACCACTGAATGGAATTCGTCATCCTGTTGCTCTTTGCGAGGTACTTCAAAGATTTCTTCTAAAAATACTAGTGGTACAACTTTGCCACGGAAGTCAATTACTTTTTGATTATGCGCATTCATGATTTCTGATGAACGGATAATTGAAGTTTCAATAATTGATGAAAGTGGAATTGCATAGATCTCTTTTTCGATTTCCACAAGCATTACAGAAATAATCGATAATGTTAGTGGTAATTGAATAGAGAAAATTGATCCTACATCTTGCGTAGATTCAATAGAGATATTTCCACCCAATGATTCAATTGTTGTTTTCACAACATCTAATCCAACGCCTCGGCCAGATACGTCAGAAATGACATCTGCTGTTGAGAACCCAGAAGCCAAAATAAGTTCATTGATTTGCTTATCTGACATTGAATATGATTGTTCTTGTGTAACAATACCTTTTGAAATAGCTTTCGCTAGTACTTTTTCACGGTTAATACCCGCGCCGTCATCTTCAATTTCAATAAAGACATAGTTACCGCTATGATAAGCACGTAGTTCAACCGTTCCTTCTTCTGGCTTTCCTTTAGCACGGCGAGCTGTAGGATTTTCAATACCATGGTCCACAGAATTTCGGATTAAATGAACAAGTGGATCCCCAATTTCATCGATAACTGTACGATCTAGCTCAGTTTCAGCACCAATAATTTCAAGGTTAATTTTCTTGTTAAGATCACGAGACAGTTGACGAATCATTTTTGGGAAGCGGTTGAATACTGTTTCAACTGGTACCATTCGCATCGTTAAAATAATTGTTTGTAGGTCACCCATAACGCGGCTCATACGTTCTACCGTTTCATTTAATTCGCCATGATTAACCTCAGTCGCAATAGACTGTAGTCGTCCTCGATCTATTACAAGCTCTTCAAATAAGTTCATTAAAATATCAAGACGCTCGATATTCACACGAATTGTTTTATTACCAACAGGCGCATGACTCTTATCAGCCTTAGCAGGAGCTGCCGCTTTGGCAGGCTTAGCTGCTGATGTATTGTTTTCAGGTGCAGTAACAGGTGTAGTCTTCGCTTCTACTGTTGCTGTAGCCGTTGCTGCAACTTCTTGAATTGCTTGATATTGTTTTTCACTAAATTGCTTTTGATTGATAGGTACTATAACAACTTCTTCAACTTCCGAAACTTTCATAATCTTTTTCTGCATATCTTCAGCAGATTCTTTTGTTACAAATGCAACATAAAATTGTTGATCGAACTGTTCGTCTTCAAGCTTCTCTACAGATGGATTTGCTTTAATAACATCTCCATCCTTTTCCAATATCTCAAACACCATGAATACACGCGCTGCTTTTAAAAGGCAGTCTTCGCGTAATCTCACTAAAATTTCAAAGGCATTAAAACCTTGCTCAGCCGATTGTGTAATAACCGTTTGTTCAAAGCTGTCAAATTCCAAAACACTTGAACTTGCTTCAACAGGAGCTGGTATTTCAGTAGTTGCAACTACTTCCTGAATCGCTTCCTCACCTAATTCAATACGCTTTAACTGAGCTACAGTTGAAGATACATCTCGCTTGCCATCTCCACCATTCGCAATATCCATAACCATTTCTTCAAGATGGTCTACAGACTCAAATACAACATCTAAAATTTCAGGAGTTACATGAATTTTCTCGTTACGGATTGCATCTAATACGTTTTCCATTTTATGTGTTAAATCTGCTAAATCTTCGAAGCCCATTGTTGCAGACATACCTTTTAATGTATGTGCAGAGCGGAAAATTTCCCCAACAATTGTCAAATCTTCCGGATTTTTTTCTAGTTCTAATAAATGTTCACTACACGCTTGTAAATGTTCTTTACTTTCTTCGATAAACATCTCTAAATATTGATTGACTTCCATAAGAGGACACCCCTTTTAAGGCAAATATTTCATTATTGTTTGTGCAATATCATCTACATCTGCAACTTCATCGACAAGCTGCGTTTCCACTGCTGCTTTTGGCATACCATACACTATACAAGTTTCGGCTGACTCAGTAATAGCAATCACATTCCCGGTACTTTTTAGTGCTTTTAAACCGTTAGTGCCATCTTGGCCCATACCTGTCATAATAACTGCTACCTTATCAAAATCATTAAATTGGCTCACATCTTCGAACATCACATCTACAGAAGGGCGATGTCCAGATCTAGGTGGTTCATGATTATCAAGGACAACCCCAAAGGAGGTACCTACTTTTCGAAGTTTCATATGATACCCACCAGGTGCAATATATGCCACTCCATTTTGGAGAATATCACCTTGCTCAGCTTCCTTTACGGTGATCTCACTCAATTGATCAAGACGAGTAGCAAGTGACTTTGTAAATCCTGCTGGCATATGCTGGACAATTAAAATTGGCGCTTGAATAGACTTAGGAATTTTTGTAATTACTTCTTGCAGCGCCCTTGGTCCACCAGTGGAAGTACCAATCAGAACAATTTTCCTACCTGCTTTACTCCATTCTACACGTTGCTTCGATAGTTTTACCCTAGTAGAGGTAACATTGACAGAAGGCGTTATCCTTCCTTCATTCAGTAGTTCTCTTCTTATGGTACTCGCATTTAATGCCAGTTCTTGTTGTCTTTTACTACCAGAAGGTTTTTTCAATTTCGAAATAGGTACCAATGATGCTTGTTCAACCTTGTGGACAAGTTCAGTTTGGATTTTATGTAAATCAAGAGAAATTGTTCCGCTCGGTTTCGCGACAAAATCTACTGCCCCAAATTCAATTGCTGTCAATGCATTTTCAGCCCCTTGTTGAGTTGTACTGGAAAGCATAACAATAGGTACTGGACATATGGTCATAATTTCTTGTAAAGCATCAAGTCCATTCATTTCAGGCATTTCAATATCCATTGTCACAACTGTCGGCTTCAATGTTTGGATTTTTTTTATCGCATCTTTCCCATTTCGTGCTGTTCCAACTACTTCAACCTTTGAATTGCCAACAAAAAAGTCACTAATTAGCTTCCTCATAAAAGCAGAATCATCAACAACTAATAGCTTGCTTTTATGTAAAAAGTCCAATTAATCACGCCCTTTCGAAAAAATACTTCTTAATTTAGATAAAAACTTACTCGCTGACTGATCATGTGCGTGAACTTCCTCAGCACGGTGTTCCATAAAACGAGCTACTATGAGTTGAAGTGTCTTTGAAATAAGTGCGTCTGGATAAGCAAGTGAAAAAGGTACTTGCTCGCGCACAGCCTTACGCACAACAGAATCTTCTGGTAATGAGCCTAATATAGTAACCTCTTTGTCCAAAAAACGCTTCATCGTGAGTTTTAATCGTTCATTGGTCTCCATTCCTTCTTCTTTACTAAAAGCTCGGTTACAGAGTATATAAAATAGCTTGTCCGCATCTCGTACATGAATATATTTCATCATCGAATATGCATCTGTAACTGAGGTGGGCTCAGCTGTTGATATAACAATAATTTCATCTATTGAAGTAAGTAAATCTAATGACCAACTAGTAGCCCCTGCCCCCATATCAAATAAAATGTAATCGAAGTTTTTTTGAAGTTGCTCAAAAGCATGTATGAGTCGATCAAACATGACCTCTGACCACTCAAAGACACCTGACATACCAGACCCACCTGAAATATACCTTAAACCATAAGGACCCTCAAACATTACCTCATCTAGTAACTTATTTCCTTCCAAGTAATCTTTTAAACTATAAGAAGCATTTTTTCCAATTAAAATATTGATATTCCCCATACCAATATCCATATCAACGATTGCAACTTTTTTCCCTTTTTTCGCTAACGTAGTTGCAAAGTTCATGGTGAAGTTACTTTTACCTACCCCACCCTTGCCACTTACAACCGCAATAGCTCTACCTAAATCACCTTGCTGTTTCAGCATTTTCAAGCGTAATGTTTCAGCTTGGTCTCTCATTTTTCTTCACCTTGGAAAAACAAATTAAGCACTGCTTCTAGATCAGCTTCCTCAATATCTTCTGGTACTTCTTGACCATTTGTATAGTAAGCAAGTCCTTTATTATATTTAATCATTAAATTAATCAATGTGCCAATAGAATTTGTTTCATCAATCTTTGTGAAAATGAATTTTTCAATTGGTAATTGCTTAAATTGCTCCACAATGTTGACCATGTCCTTTTCTTTCGTCGTCATGGCAAGTACTAAAAAGGATTCAGCTTGGTCATCAAATTTTATGAGACGTTGTAAATCATCAACATATTTTACTTCTTTATAATTCCGGCCTGCTGTATCTATAAACACTAAATCTAAATGCGCCAACCTTTGGATTGCTTGTTCAAAATCTGTTGCATTATAAGCAATCTCAACAGGTGCCTGCAAAAGTCCAGCATACGTTTTTAATTGCTCAATTGCAGCAATCCGATAAGTATCTGTCGTTATAAATCCTATTTTTTTCTTTTTCTCTAAAACCGCTCTAGCTGCCATTTTCGCAATTGTCGTTGTCTTCCCAACGCCTGTTGGACCTAGAACATTAATATATTTTTTTTCGTAAGATAAGCCTCCGATTGGATGATTCTCAAGACTTTTACGCAATAAATTTTTCGTAATCAACTTGCATTGTGAAAAATTGATTTCTGACGCTTCTTTAAAATGCATAAAAAGCTCATCACCAATCGTTGTGATGAGCTCCTCACTTAGCTCCTGCTGTCTTAAGTATTCAATGAAAGGTAAGAGTTCATCGGGATATTGAGCTTGGGTAGTCTTCTTATGCATAGATTGCATTAAAGATTTTAAATCTGCAATTTCCTTCCTCAATTCTTCAGGAATGCTAGCTTCTTCTTGCAAAGTCGCATCATGCTGTGGCTGTACTTGGTGTATTTTAGCTTGAACAGCACTCGTAATCTCTTGTAGCCTTGCATTTTCTTTTTTTGGTGTTGTTATAGGTAAAACCGCAGGAGCTGGAGCCAAATTACTTGGCCCCACTGAATCGATTCCTGCCACAACCTCAAAACTTTTCTTTTTAATGATTCCAAAAAATTTCTTTGTGATTACTACTTTTGAATTCAAAATGACAGCGTCCTCGCCTAATTCAGCACGCACTTGCTTCATCGCCTCTGGTATGGAAGATGCATAATATTTTTTCATTTTCATTCAACATTCACCACCCCAACGCTTTGAATTTCAACCGTAGAATCAAGTTCATTATATGATAAAACTGGAATTTGTGGGAAGTAACGCTCCGTTAGTTGACGTAAGTACATACGAACTGCTGGAGAGCATAAGATAATTGCAGATTGTTCCATAAAGGATACTCTTTCTACTTCTGTAGCAATAGTCTCTAGCACGGTTTGAGAATCTTGTGGATCCATCGCTAAGTAATTTCCATGATCAGTTTGTTGAATACTATCTGCAATCAATTTCTCTACCGTACCTGAAACAGTTATGACCTTCAATGATGAACTGTCTCCTACGTATTGGGACGTAATCTGACGTGCTAATGATTGACGTACATACTCTGTTAATATATCGGTATCGCTC
Organism: Lysinibacillus sp. NPDC097231; assembly: GCF_044761885.1. Taxonomy (NCBI): domain Bacteria; kingdom Bacillati; phylum Bacillota; class Bacilli; order Caryophanales; family Bacillaceae; genus Lysinibacillus; species Lysinibacillus sp. NPDC097231. Next base: position 172,553 of record NZ_JBIWDH010000001.1, read on the forward strand.
GTTAATTTTGCATAGTCAGCTAGTGTCTCAAAAATAATTGGTAGGTTACGAACTGAAACATTCTCTCGAAGAAGTTTTCCCAATACCTTTTGAATTTCACCTGTTGATAATGGTGTAGGTGTTAATTCTTCAACTAAAATTGGATGCGTCTCACGTAAATGATCGATTAGCTGCTTCGTCTCTTGACGACCAAGTAATTCATAAGCATTTGCACGAATCATTTCTGTTAAGTGTGTTGACACAACGCTCGGTGGGTCAACAACTGTATAGCCAAACATTTCAGCATCTTCTTTAACTTGCTCTGTAATCCACTTAGCCGGAAGTCCAAATGACGGTTCTACTGTGTCAATTCCTTCGATAGAATCATCGTCTCCTGGGCTCATTGCTAAATAATGATCCAGTAACAGTTCACCTCGTGCCATTTCGTTACCCTTTATTTTAATTCGATATTCATTTGGTTGTAATTGAATATTATCACGAATACGGACAACCGGAATGACAATTCCTAATTCTAATGCTAACTGTCGACGTATCATGATGACTCGATCTAATAAGTCTCCGCCTTGAGCAGCATCTACTAACGGTATTAAACCATAGCCAAATTCAAACTCAATTGGGTCCACATTTAATAAATTCACAACGTTTTCAGGGCTCTTCATGCCGTCTGTTGCCACTTCTTCCTCAATTTCAAGTAATTCTTCTTCATCCTCTGGTTTCTTACGATCCATCATATAAGCACCAACAATTAGTGATAGACCAATTGGAAGTGTTATCAAGTTAGGTATTGGCGTAAATAATCCAAGTAAAACAATTGTACCACCTGATACATAGAGCAGTTTCGCTTGAGCAAAAAGCTGCCCTGTAATATCTTCACCAAGGCTTCCCTTAGAAGATGCACGTGTTACAACAATCCCTGTCGCTGTAGAGATAAGTAGCGCAGGAATTTGTGAGACAATACCGTCCCCAACTGTTAACTTAGAAAAATGAGTTGCTGCATCTGCAAATGGAAGGCCCATCTGCACAACACCGATGATGATACCAAATAATAAGTTGATAATAACCATGACCATTGAGGCAATGGCATCCCCTTTTACGAATTTTGTGGCACCATCCATCGCTCCGTAGAAGTCCGCTTCACCCGCTACTTTATCGCGTCGTTCACGTGCTTCCCGCTCGGAAATAATTCCTGCATTTAAGTCAGCATCAATACTCATTTGTTTACCAGGCATCGCATCAAGCGTGAAACGTGCCGCTACCTCTGCAACACGCTCCGCTCCTTTTGTAATAACGATAAACTGAATTAACACAAGGATTAAGAATACAACTAAACCAACAAGTACATTCCCGCCGACTACAAAATCACCAAAGGTTTCAACAACAGCACCAGCATTACCATTCGCTAAAATGGCACGTGTTGTGGAAACACTCAGTCCCAGTCGGAATAAGGTTAACAGTAAAATCACTGAGGGAAAAATAGAAAAGTCTAACGCTTCCTTCATACTCATTGCTGTTAAAAGTACGATTAATCCTAATGTAATATTAATGACGATTAAGAAACTTAACATCCACGGAGGAAGAGGGATGATGAGCATCGCAACGATTAAAATAACCGCTCCTAAAACCCCTATATCGCGAACTTTCATTTGTGTCCCTCCTACATAAAAGCTTTAAATTTTCCGCTTAATTCGATAAACATAAGCAAGTACTTCTGCTACTGCTTTGAAAAACTCATCTGGTACCTGATCGCCGATTTCTACCTGATCGTACATTGCTCGTGCTAATGGTCTATTTTCAACCATAATGACATCATGTTCTTTGGCGATCAGTTTAATTTTCTGAGCGATAAAGTCTGTTCCCTTCGCAACGACACGTGGGGCATCCATACTTTCCTCATCATACTTGAGGGCAATCGCATAGTGAGTAGGGTTTGTTATAACTACATCAGCGCTTGGAATCTCTGACATCATACGACGCATCGCCATTTCGCGTTGACGTTGTTTGATTTTCGATTTAATCAGCGGGTCACCCTCACTATTTTTATATTCATCTTTAATATCTTGCTTAGACATTTTAAGATTTTTTTCGTAATCATGTTTTTGATACATCCAGTCTAAAGTGGATACACAAAGTAAAACGAGGGACGCTGCTATTCCCATAATACCAACAAGCTTACCTACTGTAATAAGAGTCATCCAGGGGCTTTTAAAGGATAGTGCTAAAACCTCTGGTAAATTTGTCCAAATAATAATGGTTGTAACGCCGCCGATGAACCCAATCTTTAATACTGACTTTAAAAGCTCTACAATTGCTTTAACAGAAAATATTTTTTTCAAGCCTTTAATCGGGTCCATTTTTTTTAAATCAAATTTCATCGGCTCTAATGTAAATAGAAAGCCAAACTGTAGAAAGTTACCTGCTAATGCTCCAACAAATGCAATTGCCATGATTGGAACAACAATAAAAGCCATTTGTACTAATGTTTCTGTAAATAAACGCATTACACTATCAATGGTAAGTGATTCTACGCGTATGTTATGAATAAAAGTTTGTCTAAAAAAAGCAAGGAGATCATCTCGCAGTGAACCTGCAAAGAAAAATAGAAAGATAAATACCATGAGCATAACAATCGCACTGGAAATATCCTGACTTTTGACAACCTGACCTTTTTTTCGAGCATCTTGACGTTTTTTGGGTGTCGCCTTTTCCGTTTTTTCTCCCGCAAAATACTGTAAATCTAAGTCCAGTAGTAGCAACATTTTATCCACCACCTAAAATAGCCATAAAATCACGCATAGCATAAATCATAATGGTAATTAGCTTTTGAATAACTTGAATCATTACAGCCATCATAGTGAATAACACTAAAAAACTAACACCAATTTTAATAGGAAAACCAACAACAAAAATATTTAATTGTGGCACAGTTTTTGCTGTTATTCCTAGTGCCAGATCGACTAAAAATAATGTTGCTACTACAGGAGCAGCCATTTGGAAGGCTATCCCAAAAACAGCAGTAAATGTGGTCATGATAAATTTAATATAATCGTCATTTTCGAAATTAGGAAATCCCTGATCCATCGGTAAGAATTGATAACTATAATAAATACCATCCAGAATCATATGATGTCCATTTATTGCTAATAATAAGAGGAATGCTAGCATATTAAAAAACTGACCAATTAACGGACTTTGTGCACCTGTTTGTGGGTCAATAATATTGGCAATGGCAAACCCCATTTGGAAATCAATAAAGCTTCCGGCAATTTGAATGGCCGACATAATGATATAGCCTACTAGACCAAGTAATAGTCCAATTAGTGCTTCCTTCATCACTAAAAGTATGTAATCACCATTTAATACAAATGGCTCGACGTCAATTGTGTAATACATCATCCAAGCTAAAACTAGTGCGAGAGTAATTTTGACTTGTTGCGGAATCGTTCTATAAGAGAAAAAAGGCACAGTGACAAAAAATGCCGATATGCGAACAAGTACTAATAAGAAAACCGTAAAATGCGGGATTAATTCATTCATCTACTCACCCTATATAACGCGTTAAATTCTCAAAAATGTCTCTCGCATAGCTTGTCACCTGTGATAACATCCATGGACCAAAAAATACGATAGCCACTAATACAGCGATGATTTTTGGAACAAATGCTAAAGTTTGCTCTTGAATCGAAGTTGTTGCCTGAAAAATACTTACCGCTAAACCAGTGATTAATGCAACTAATAATAGCGGACCGCTTGTTAGAAGGATAATCGTAATGGCACGCTCTGCAATTGAAATAACCAATTCACCTGTCATACTGTATCATCCCCTAAAAACTTTGTAGTAAGGATTTCATCACGAGGTACCAGCCATCGACGAGTACAAATAATAAAATCTTAAACGGTAATGAAATCATAACCGGTGGTAACATCATCATCCCCATCGACATTAGCGTACTCGCTACAATCATGTCGATTACTAGGAATGGTATAAAAATCATAAACCCTATTTGGAACGCTGTTTTAATCTCACTCAATGCAAACGCAGGTACAAGCATTGTAAGAGGAATATCTTCTACAGACGCTGGCTTTTCGGCTTGATTATATTTTAAAAACAAATCAAGATCCTTTTGCCTTGTATGCTTACTCATAAACTCTTTAAAAGGTACACTTGCCCGATCATATGCTTCCTCAATCCCAATTTCCTCGGAAAATAACGGCTGTAATGCCTCTTTATTAACCTCTTGAAAAGTTGGCGCCATAATAAAGAAAGTTAAAAACAAGGCAAGACCTACAATGACCTGATTTGGAGGCATTTGCTGTGTCGCCAGCGCGGTACGGACAAACGATAGAACGATAACAATTCGTGTAAACGAAGTCATTAAAATTAAAATGCTTGGTGCCAGAGAAAGAACTGTCAATAGCAAGAGGAGCTTCACAGCACTTGAGACATTTGTCGGATCGCTGTTAGAAAAAATACTGATTGCATCATTCATTTATCATCATTCTCCTTCTGCTTCCATCTCTCCAGTTCTTCACTGCGCTCCTGTTTAATTTCGGAAATCTTTTTTTCAAATAGTTCACCAAACGAGTCTTGATTTTGTTGTGTTGATGAACTCTCACTATTTTTTCTCTTAAACTTAGATAATACTTCTGCAATATACGGTGATGTTGCTGCAAGTTCTTGTCGTTCATTATAAAGTGCTAAAAGTGTTGCAACTTCATCAGGATCAGTAATTTCACGTAACAGCTGGACATTTTCACCGACCCCAACTAAATAGAGTGTTTTACCAACTTGTAATAACTGTACTGACTTTTGTGCACCTAACGATAAACCGCCTAAATTTTGTACCATTTGGTTGCGTTGAAAGTTTAAATTTCTTTTATTTAAAAACTTCATCAACCCATAAAATAAAGCTACAACAAAAATAAGCGCCAAAACCATTTTTATGTATTCCCATGCAGATATGTCTCCAGCTGCTGATAGATTTGAATTTTCCTTAGCAGCTGGATCACTATTATCTCCATAACAAGCTTCTGGTTTATTAATGCAATCATCGACACTATTCGTATCAGATTCTGCATACACAGAAGCGGGTGTAGGGTACAAAAATAGGAAGGATACAAGAAATGCGAAAATCATCGTTAGACGAAATGATTTTAACATTTGCATGCGATCATCCTAGAGCTTTTTGAATCGCTTCAATTACACGATCAGCTTGGAAAGGCTTAACGATAAAGTCTTTCGCACCAGCTTGAATTGCATCGATTACCATTGCTTGTTGTCCCATTGCTGAACACATGATTACAGTTGCACTCGGATCTGAACCCTTAATAGCTTTAAGAGCGGCAATACCATCCATTTCAGGCATCGTAATATCCATCGTTACTAAATCTGGTTTTAATTCGTTGTATTTTTCAACAGCCTGTAAACCGTCAGCTGCCTCCCCAACAACTTCAAACCCATTTTTCGATAAAATATCCTTGATCATCATGCGCATGAATGCAGCATCGTCTACAATCAAAATTCTTTTAGACATGGTTAACTCCTCCAATTGAAACTATCTTAAATTATTCAAACGCTCTGCTTGACTTAAAACATCTGTAATGCGGACACCGAAGTTTTCGTCAATAACAACGACTTCACCTTTAGCGATTAAACGGCTATTTACTAAAATATCAACTGGTTCACCAGCCAATTTATCTAGTTCAATAATCGAACCACTAGATAGTTCTAAAATCTCTTTAACAGAACGTTTCGTACGTCCTAACTCTACAGTAACTTGCAATGGAATATCAAGTAGCATATTTAAATTTCTAGCTTCAGATTGCGAGACTACATTTGTATCAAAACTAGCAAATTGCGCTTGTTGAACATTGACTGGTTGAGCTGGTCTAGTTGCATAAGGTATCTGTTGTTGTTCTTGATACATTGGTTGCTGTGCTTGCGCTTCATGCTGTTGATATACTGGCTGTGTTGGTAATGTGACAGGTGCTTGTGGTTGCACAGGCTGCGGTGCTATTGGCGCTTCAGGTGCAATCGTCGCTGCCACAGGTTCCTCGATTGATTCGGTTTCTCCTAATAGAGATTTGACAATATTTTGGCTGAATTTCAACGGTAATAATTGCATTAAATTTGAATCAATTAAATTACCGATTCTCAATCTGAAGGATACTTTTACGAGTAAATCATCTTCTGGGATATTTTCTCGGCCTTCATTTTGGGAAATATTCATTAAATCGATTGTCGGTGGTGAAATATCCACTTTTTTGTTGAATACTGTCGACATCGAAGTAGCTGCAGAACCCATCATTTGGTTCATAGCTTCTTGAACAGCACTTAACTGAATCTCACCTAAGTCTGGCTTCGGATTTAATCCATCTCCACCTAACATTAAATCAGCAATTATCGCTGCATCAGATTGTTTAATAACAAGTAAATTCATACCTGTTAAACCAATCGTATATTCAACTTGTACTGCTACATAAGGATGAGGAAATTCCTCTTCTAATTTATTACGGTTAATCATTGAAATACTTGGGGTAGTAATATCTACTTTTTGACCTAATAACGCTGAAAGTGCTGTGGCAGAGCTACCAAAAGATATATTTCCTACCTCACCTAATGCATCTTGTGCAAACGAATCGAGGTAATCCTCTACTCGCATATCATTCATGTCATCATTTGTAGAAGCTTCAGTGCCGCTGTTTTTATCTTCCAACGTTTCGCCCCTTAATAACGCTTCAATTTCTTCTTGGGAGAGCATTTCATCACTCATCTTCGTCTCCTCCTTTCAAAGGGTCGATAATCTGGATTGCTAATTTTTTGCCTTGCTTTCCTGGTTGAACTGTAAATTTCGGTAATGTCCCTACCTTTAATAGTAGTGGATCTTCAATTTTTTGTTCTAACTGAATAACATCCCCAACTTGCATTGTAAGGAAATCCTCAATAGTGATGTCTGTAATACCTAGTTCAACGGAAAGAGGTAATTTTGCTTGTTTAACACGTGTTTCAAGCATCTTTGTTTGCTCTGGAGACATCTCTTTTGTATTTGTCTGCATCCAGTAGCGAACTGAAAGATTTGGAACAATTGGTTCCAATACAACATGCGGGATACAAATATTAATCATACCGCTTGTCTCACCAATTATCGTATTTAATGAAATAACGACAACCGTTTCATTGGGTGAAATCATTTGTAAAAATTGAGGATTGACCTCAAGCTCTACTAAAATCGGATCGATTTCTGCAACATTTTCCCAGGCCTCGCGTAAATTGTCGAATGAACGCTCAAAAAGGTTCGTCATAATTTTTGTTTCAATTTCTGTTAAGTTATCCACATTACTATGACTCGCCCCGCTACCACCCATTAAACGATCCAACATTGAGTAGGCAATGTTTGGGTTTATTTCCATCAATATATTACCATCTAATGGCGGCACTTCAAACACATTAATGAGTGTCATGTTCGGAATCGAACGAACAAACTCTTCAAATGGTATTTGGTCCACCGAAGCAACAGTAATCTGCACATAACTTCTTAGCTGTGCAGAAAAGAATGTTGTCAGTAGTCGTGCAAAATTTTCGTGTATACGGGTCAAACTTCGGATTTGATCTTTTGAGAAGCGAAGTGCTCGTTTAAAGTCATAGACCTTAACCTTGCGCCCCTCGTCTTCTTTTTTTATGTCATCGGCTGACATTTCCCCGGTTGATATCGCGGAAAGCAGCGCATCTATCTCAGATTGAGATAACACATCTCCTGCCATTTGCCCACCTCCATTTCAAGCAGTTTGTGTTTTATTGAGTGATGAAGGAGGTAAAATAAACTTCCTGAACTTCTCCCTCTTGCATCAATTCATTTAATCTTGTTTTTAATGATTTTTGGAAAATTTGTTTACCTTGTTTACCTTCTAAATCTTTTTGCTCCATTTCGGAAAGCTCTTGAATTACAATGTTTTGCACTTGGAAAGTACGCTTCGTTAATTCAGCAGCAGCATCTTTATTGGATGTTTGAATTTTTAAAGACATACGCACAACTCTGTTATCGGCTAGATTAGTTGTAATTTCCGGAATTTCAACAGATGCTACTACGATTTCATCAATCGTCGGTTCAAGAGATCCTGATGGCTTATTGAATTGAGTAAACAATACAAAAGCAACACCCCCGATAAGTATGATTGCTACTAGTACGATGATAATCATCGTCAACATTTTGTTATTCTTCATCTTCTTCACCTCGTAGATGCGGGTTTGATAGTATTTGTATATTTTTATAAAAGGCTGTTACCTTTTGTCGCACCTCATCTTCACTCTGTAAAACAATGATTTTGGTTCCAGTCGTTAATGTTATGGTCGTATCAGGAAAAGATTCGACCGTTTCTATGTATAAAGCATTCAATGTGAATGCTTTGCCATTTAGACGTGTTAGTTCAATCATTGAAATAGGGCCGGGTCTAGCATGAGAGCCGGCCCGACCCTCCCTCATATGAAATTATGTTTTGGCAGTCTGACACCAGCTTGCCTTACTAAGAAGTTGTCCTAGTAATATATGCGTGAATAAAGCATTCCTACACGCACTTGGCGACAGAACTAAAAATAATTTAATTCTTTTAACCTATCGTTTTAAGTTTACTAACTCTTGAAGAATTTCATCTGAAGTTGTAATTATACGAGTATTCGATTGGAAACCACGTTGTGCAACAATCATTTCTGTGAATTCTTCTGAAAGGTCTACGTTAGACATTTCAAGGAAGCCAGATTCAACAGAACCAATTCCTGCCACCGTTGCTACTTGGGCATATGGGTCCCCAGAGTTAGCTGTAGATTGATAATAGTTACCTCCAACTTTTTCAAGGCCTCCAGCATTCGGGAATTTAACAAGTATTAGCTGTCCTGCATATTGACGGTCCCCTTTGTAGTCAACATACTCAACAGTACCATCTTGTCCAATAGACATTTTTTGAGCAGTTGTAGGGATTCGAATTGGCGAAATATCGGCGGCAAAATCCATCTCTTCTGTAATATTACCTTCGATATCCGCTAATCCATTATCAGCCTTTTGTTCATCAGCAGCAGAACCATCAATTGTTTCATCTTCTGAAATTGATAGCTCGTCACTTGCGTGACCAACTAAATATTTACCATCAGCATTTACTAAATAACCATTTCTGTCTAAATAAAAGTTACCAGCACGTGTATAGAGAATATTGCTATATCCCTCATCGTCAATTACCCCCTCATCATTTGGAGAGCCATTTGCGTCGCCCACCATGTAGAAACCATCACCAGAAATAGCTAAATCTAATACGCGTGCAGTTGTTTGTAGTGAACCAGAACCATGAATTGTATCAATAGCCGCTAGCTGTGCCCCCAACCCAATCTGTATAGCGTTGACACCGCCTCGAGTTTGAGTCGGTGAAGATGCACCTGAATTCATTTGAGAGATTAAATCTTTAAAAACTACACGACCTTTTTTAAAGCCGTAAGTATTAACGTTAGCAATATTATTACCAATAACGTCTAGTTTTGTTTGGAAGTTTTTAAGACCTGAAATACCTGAATACATAGAACGTAACATAATGTCGTTCTCCCTTCGTTTATAATTGGGTGCCTCGATCAATCAGCACACCTAGGCTTCCTATCAAAGGTCCAGCCCTTAAAGCACTATAGTGCCATCAATATTTGTAAACAATTGTTGCTTTGCCTCCGTGCGATCCATTGCTGTAATGACAGTAGCGTTTTTAGCACTGACAATTAAAGCCGCTTGATCCATCAAGACTAATGGCTGTTTGACACCTTTAGAGTGTGCTTCAAATACCTTATCCGATACAACCTGCCACTCTTGTTCAGAAATCGCTATATTACGCTCGATGATACGTTCATGCGCATGCTTACTCACTTTTAACTCTTGTTGATTGGTAGCTTCCTGTAAATGCGCTTTAAACGATTGCTGTGATTTTATAGCTGTAGGTTGCGTTTGACGAATAGATGGATGCAAGGGTACACGATGAATTGAAAACTTGTCCATCATTCTTCTCCACCTTTATTCGCTAATTACAGTAAATTCTTTATCAGTTAATTTTTTGTCATTGTCTAATACATAATGAATAACGCCATCTTTATTTGTTACAGAAACGATACGTCCTTGTAGTTCTTGCTCGCCGTCCATATACGTAACATTTTTACCAATTAGTTTACTAGCCTGTACTAGTGGCGATTCCGTGATGTTATTGCCATTTGAAGCCGTTCCTGAACCACCCAATATCCCCGAGATATTGCCAGGAGTTATTTCCTTACCATCAGCCAACGTGAACACTACACTGTCATCAACAAATTTTAATGATTCAATAACGCCCGTTCCTTCATTGATAACAAAATCACCTTTTTCATCCTTCTCATCGGTAACCTCATGCCATTTCACTTCCTTACCAATAAAGGATGAATAACTCATCATTTGCGTTTGCTGCTGGGAAGCCAGTAATGATTCCATTGCCTTCGTCATATTTTGCATTTGCTCTAATGAAGAGAATTGAGCCATTTGAGAAATAAATTCTCGGTCGTCCATTGGATTTGTTGGATCTTGGTGTTGTAATTGCGTAATGAGTAATTGAAGAAAAGCATCCTTCCCAAGTTCACTATTACCTGTTTGCTTTGTTGGTTTCTGATAATTTGAATAATATAAGTCATCAGTTATTGTTGAATATGTTGTATTTGTCGTTGTATCTGCCATATTTACACCTCCTCGTTTATTAGGTAATCACTAAAGGATTTGCCTTCATCATCATCGTCATTATTTTGCTGTTGCTCATCTTCCTGCTGTTGCTTAAAGAAATTATTGAAGAAGCTTTGATCGCGTTGTTGGCGATCTGCATCTTGTAATGATTGAGCAATATCAAGACGATCCACTTGGATATTTTGCTGTACAAAGGCTTGCTTAAGTTGATGTGACTGACTATCAAGTAATTCACGTCCATGAGCAGTTGAAGCAAGTAGTCGCGCTGTAAGTACACCGTCATTTTGTACAAGTTCAATACGAATTGTCCCTAGATTTTCAGGATACAATTTCAATGTTAAACGCGTAATACCTTGTGCATTAGAGATTTGAGCTCTATTGATGATTGCTTGCATCTCTTTCAGTAATGCTTCAGACTGTGCTGGCCTTGCTGCTGGCAGTGTTACTTCGAAAGTATCTGCCTTTGTTTGAACTGTATTGGATGTCACCATTTCATTAGCACTTGTGTCAGTCTTCTGAGTAGCCTCAACTTGTTGAACTACTTGTTGAACCACTTTCTGAAAGCCCTGTATCGGTAATGTTAAGGTAGTTTTGGTTGTCACTTGCTGAGCAGATTGAATTGTCTCCACTTGTGTTTGCATCGTCGTTAAAAGATCTTTAACGTTAGATAACAAACTTTCTTGTTGAGCTGTTAGATCCGTCTTTTGTCCAACTAATTGTGCTAGCTTTAATACTTGAAGTAATTGTGTTGCCTCTTTTGGTGTTACTTGCCCTTCACCCTGTAATGCTGCAACAACTTGTGCTTGTAACATTGGCGCCTGAACATCTACTAGTGCTAAAAGCTCCCATACATCTTTAGCTTCTTTATCGTCTCCTAGCAACTGTTGTACTAATTTTTGAAGCTGCTCGGAATCAATTCCTAATGCATCCATTAAATTTTCAAGATTTAGCATTTCATCCATCGCAACAGCTTTGCCATCTTCACCAATTTGCAGCATTAATAAACCATCATCGTGTGGAATACCTAGTAAATCTAATACGTCTTCAACAGAATCAGCATTTAAAATAGAAGCTAATTCAGCAGTATCATTTGTCTCTGTTGGCTGTTTAGACTGCTGTGTTTGATTATTAGAAGATATAATTTGTCCAAAAACAGAACCAAACGTTGATAGATTATCTTTGTTCGTTGCTCCACTTGTTTTAACAGTAGAATCCCCTGCTGTTGAAGCAGGTTTTGTAGCTGCTGTTTTAGTTGGCATAGCCTTCGACATCATTTGCATCATTGCCATTTCCATAAATTTCACCTCCCTTCATATACCCTTATTGTTTCGTCATCATTTCTGTATATTTCGCCGCATCCTGTGGGCTCATTTTTTCTAGAATTGCTGCTAATTTATCCGGCTTTAAATTTGTTAAAATACGGAGAGCCTCTGTATCGCTCATTTTAATAAGCACCGGCGCTGCAGCTTTAGGGGACATCTTATCAAAGGTTGATAAAATATCAGTAAAATCACGCTTTACTTGATCTTGCTCTCGATTTAATTTTTCAATTTCAAATTGAAGCTGTTCTTTTTCTGTAGCTAGCTTATCCTTCTCAGTTATTGTCGTCTCTAATTTCTTTTGTAACTGAGCAATCTCTGCTTCTTTTTCTTGCATTTCGGCCTGTAATTTGACCATTTTCGAATCATTATTAACAACAGCATCTTTTGCTTGTTGCTCTTCAGATGGAACAAAAGGTAAGCTTCCAATTGCCTTTTTTCCTAAATCAAAGACATTCGTATTCATTAGCGTTGCAACAACAAGTAAAACTGCTACTACGGTCATGATTGGCAGTACAATCCAAGTAAAAAACTTTAGAAGACCACCAGATTTACGCTTTGATTGTGGTTCTGCTAATTCCGTTGTAAGTCGATTATCTTTTTTTGCCATGAAATCACCTGATTTCTCTCTTGTTATACGTAAGCGATGATATCTCATCTAGAAAAATGCCTTCGATACGATCTTGCTCTTGCTGGTATAACTTAAAATCCTTTTCTCGCATTTTTTCGAATTTACGTACTTCTAAGTTTTTTTCTAGTAGTTTTTCTTCGTGCCAATTCATTTTTGCACGGGCTTGTACAACTTTCTGCTGTACTTCAGCAATTGTTTTTTCTAGACTATCAATAAAACGAGCATAATGATGAATCTCTTCTATAGATGAACCTACAGCTAAACGTTCCTGCTGAAACTCTATTAGATTTTCTTTCTTCTTCAGCAATTCATATAGTTTAGTTGCTATTGCTTCAAAAGCGCGTACCGATTCTTTATAGGCAATTTCAGTTTCATTTTTCTCCTGCTCACGAATGGTTAACACTTTTTCAAAACGATAAATATAACTAACCATCTACTTTCCACCACCGTTAGATAATGTAATTAACTCATTCATACTTTCCTCAAGAGTCACTTTTTCTAAATAGCCCTGCTTTAAATATGTCGTAATAAGAGGTTCATAATAAATAGCTTCATCAATTTCTTTTGATGTCCCACGTTTATAGGCGCCGATGTTAATTAGATCCTCCGACTTGTCATATGTATAATAAAGCTCCCTTAGTCTCTCTGCAGCCTTTTTATGTTCTGGCTCTGCCACATGATTCATCAAACGGCTAACGCTTTTCAATACATTAATAGCTGGATATTGACCTTTATTGGCAAGGTTTCGATCAAGGACAATATGACCATCTAAAATCCCTCGCACAGTATCTGCAATTGGCTCATTCATATCATCACCATCTACTAATACTGTATAGAAGGCAGTAATGGAGCCCTTTTCATTCGTACCTGTGCGCTCTAATAGTTTAGGTAAAATCGCAAAAACAGATGGTGTATATCCTTTTTGAGCTGGTGGTTCTCCTGTCGCTAGTCCAATCTCACGCTGAGCCATAGCAACACGAGTCACAGAGTCCATCATCAACATGACATTTAAACCACGATTTCTAAAATATTCTGCAATCGCTGTTGCGGTAAAGGCCCCTTTAATACGCATCAATGCTGGCTGATCAGAAGTGGCAGCTACTACTATGGATCTACTTAAACCTTCAGGCCCTAAATCGCGTTCTATAAATTCACGGACCTCACGACCACGCTCTCCAACTAGTGCAATCACGTTTAAATCAGCTTGCGTATTTCGTGCAATCATACCTAGTAATGTACTTTTCCCGACCCCGGAACCAGCGAAAATACCTACACGTTGTCCATTGCCAACTGTGAGCATGCCATCAATTGCCTTAACACCAACTTCAAGTCTTTCATTAATCGGTGGACGCGTCAGTGGATTTGGTGGATCCTGTTCTGTTGGGACTGACATTAATCCTTTCGGTAATAAAGTTCCATCTATTGGATTCCCCATAGAATCAAGTACTTTACCAATCAGCTCAGGACCCACTTTTACTTCAAGCGGTGCCCCTGTGCCTTCAACTAGACAGCCAATTGATATTTCTCGAAGAGAGGTAAAAGGCATTAAGACGACAATTTCATCTTTAAAACCAACAACCTCCGCTAAGATGATCTGATGACCATTTTTTGATGTTTCCACATGAATTTTACAAACATCACCAATAGAACTTTCTGGACCTTGCGACTCAATCATCAAGCCGACAACTCTAGTTACTCTACCAAACTTTTTAAAAGTCGGCATATGAGGAATTTGTTCGATTAATTGAGCCGTTTTCATCTAGATCATTCCTTACTTTCTAATATTTCATGTAGCTTTAATCTTAGTTCATTCAACTGTTCATCAATACTTACTACAATGCGACCATGATTTGTTTCAATATAGCAATCTGTTTCATTTTCCAAATCTTCATTTACAAAAATCATAAATGGTACGTCTGTTGGGAACATTTCAGCAAGTTCATCTCGATTAGACGTAATTAATGCATAATAGGTAGGTGAAACATAAATTTTTATTTCCTTCATTTCTCTCGCTTCTTTAAGTCCTCGACGAACGATAGAAACAAACAATTCATTATCCCGCTCTAAAGAAGCATTAATAATTCGCTCTGCTGCAGTTAAGCCTAACTCTAATAGGATAGCTTCCTGATCTTCAATATATTTTCTTGCATTCTCTCTTGCATGAGTAATTACTTCATTAGCTGTTTGGAGTGATTGTGTCATCACTTCATTAGCTTTGTTTATCCCATCCTCATAGCCTTGACCAAATCCTTCGTCATAAGCTTCTTGCACTCGGTTAGGTCGCTCTTCTTCCCAACTTTGCTTTAAGTGTTCTATCTCTTGGAGGAATATTTGCTTCTCTTGTTCAAAAGCCTGTCGATCAGCCTCAATAGTAAATCTAGCTTCTGCGAGTAAGCGATTGCGCTCTTCCAGTACTTCTACCAAAGTAAGTTGAGGTGAAGCTTCTTCATCTTCTATTTCTACTTCAGACGTCTCAAACATGTCACGAATTTGTATCTTTTTTACTTCATCGCCATTGGTTTGTGCATATATAGAACGGATGATTTTAGACAATGACGTCATCTCCTCCACCACGTGCAATAATAATTTCACCAGCATCCTCTAGGCGACGAATAACCGCAACAATTCGAGATTGTGCCTCCTCTACGTCACGTAAGCGTACAGGCCCCATAATTTCCATCTCTTCTTTAAAGGTCTCAGCCATACGTTGCGACATATTGCGGAAAATAATGTCTTTTACTTCCTCACTTGAAACTTTCATTGATAGTAATAAGTCTTCATTTTCACAATCACGAATAACACGTTGAATCGAACGGTTGTCGAGCGTAACAATGTCCTCGAATACAAACATACGTTTTTTGATTTCTTCTGCAAGCTCTGGATCTTGAATTTCGAGTGCATCGAGAATCGTTTTTTCTGTTTGACGATCTACACCATTTAACACTTCAACGACTGCATCAATGCCACCCGTTTCTGTGTAATCTTGTGTAACAGTCGATGATAATTTACGCTCTAATACAGATTCAATCTCACTAATGACTTCAGGTGAGGTTGATTCCATAACAGCTATACGTTTAGCAATATCAGCCTGTACTTCCTGCGGTAATGAAGATAAGATTACACCCGCTTGCCCTGCCTCTAAATAAGATAGAATAAGGGCAATTGTTTGTGGATGTTCATTTTGTATAAAGTTAAAAATTTGTGATGGATCAGCTCTACGTGCAAAGTCAAAAGGTCGCACTTGTAAAGAAGATGTTAAACGATTAATAATCGTTTGTGCTTGCTCTACACCAAGAGCTTTCTCTAACACTGTCTTCGCATAACCAATACCACCCTGGGTAATATAATCTTGCGCAAGAGCAATATTATGGAATTCTTCAATAATCTCCTCTTTAACATTTGCTTCTACTTTTTTTACACTTGAAATTTCTAATGTTAAACGTTCTATTTCTTCCTCTGTTAAATGTTTATAGACAGAAGCCGAAACCTCAGGCCCTAATGAAATTAACAAGAGAGCGGCCTTTTGTTTTCCGGTTAATTCTTTTTCTTTCTTGGACACAGCCGAACCTCCTAGTTAGTCTTCCGCAATCCAACTACGCAGTAACTTTGCAAAATCGTCTGGCTTATCTTTTGCCATTTTTTCAAGCTGCTTACGACGCATTGTAGCTTCCGTTTCAATTTCTTCATTAATATCATCAATCATTAGTTCTTCTTGTTCTTCTAGGATGCTAAGCTCTTCTTCTTCCTTCGCACGTTTACGTGAACGGATAATGAAGAATGCAAGCAATAATATTACAGCTAGTAATATACCGCCAACTACCCAAATCCACCATGGAATAACAGATTTTTCGTTAGCTACATCTGTAGCCTTACCATATAACGGTTGTACTGATACTGCCACTTTCTCATTGATTTGATCTTGTGTAAGTTCAGCTGCTACATCTTTTGAAATCGTCGTACGAACAATAGTACTTAAAATTTTCTCGATATCCTGACGAACCCCATCCGGTAATGATGCTGCATCAGTTGCTGTCGGTGGTTCAACAATTACTTGGATACCTATATCTTGAATTTTATACGGTGCCTCTTGGATATCTTTGTTTATACGGTTCACTTCATTATTAATTGTTTCTTCTGTACGTTCGTAATCACCGTTACCATTTGCACCTTCGTTATAAGTTGTAAAGTTATCTGTTGTTGTTTCAGCTTCAGGTGTGCCAGTTGCAGTAGCTCCTGTACCAGAATATTGCTCCGAAATGCGTTGAGCACTAATAGCGATTCCGGCCATATTCTCTTCATCAACTGGAGTAACTAGTTTTTCTTGACGAATTTCTTTTTTGAAATCGATGTCTGTTGTGACAGAAACCATAACTTTGTCCTGCCCCATTAACGTACCTAGCATATTTTGCACTTGACGTTGTAGATCACGCTCAACCATTTTCTTCATTTGTAACTGACCTTCAGCTGTCGTTGTTGATGTTCCATCAGCAGTTGCTGCATTAAGATCAAAGTACTCAGAGAATTGGTTAGAAATAACGATATTATCAGTTTTTAAGTTTGGAATACTTTTAGCAACTAAGTTGTACATAGTTGCAATTTGTTGCTCTGTAAATTTATATCCAGGATCGGTATTCAATACAATCGATGCAGTAGCTTCTTCTTTTGTATCGTTTACGAAAAGTCCTTCTTCAGGAACATTAATCATAACTTTTGCATCTTTTACACCTTCTAGATTTTTAATGAGCTTAGCTATTTCTGTTTCAGTTGCTGCTTTTTTTAATAGGTTAAACTCATTATCTGTCATACCAAATCCAGAGCTGTTCGCAAAGGAGTAATCAATCGTTCCTGTTTGTGGATATCCTTCCGATGCTAATTGCACTAATAGTGAATCTGCTTGATCCTCAGGTACTAAAATCGTTGTTCCTCCTGGTGCAATTTCATACTTTGCACCTTGCTTGTCCAACGCTTCCTTTACCTGTCCGATTTCTCTTGTCGATAAATCCTTATAAAGTGGTACGTATGTAGTTCTTGTCGCAAAAAATGTAACAATAGCTGCAAGGGCTATTACCCCTACTAGTGAACCAATCATTACAAATTTTTGTTTTTTACTACGACTTGTCCAAAATTGGCTGGTGTCGTTTTTTATTTTCGTCAATCGTTCATTCATTACGAATCCTCCGGTTATAGTGAATAACCTAGCCATTAATAATTTGCGAAAACAGTGATATCTCTTAACATTCAATTATGTATTTAAAGTAGTTTGAACCTTAAGAGATATAATCTTTATGTCAATAGTGAATGTATCGCCTGTTCAATAAAGCTAGACACTCATTCGCATTATTTCTTGGTAAGCTTCAATCACCTTATTGCGAACTTCAATTGTTGCATTTAATGTAATGCTCGCCTTTTGTGATGCAATCATCACATCATGCAACTCTACATCATCACCGTTAATCAACTTTTGTGTGAATTTATCAGACGTAATTTGCTGATCATTAACTTTAGCTATTGCTTCTTTTAACGAGTTCGCAAAGCTCTGTTGTGCTTCATAAGGTGTCGTATTGAGTTTATTAGTTTCATTTACAACCTGAGTAGGTGCCATTAGTGAAACGGACGAAATTGTCATTATGTATCTTCCTTTCCTCTTATTTATTTACCAATCTCTAAAGCCTTTGTCAGCATGGATTTATTTGCATTAAAAACGGTTACGTTTGCCTCATAAGAACGAGTAGCTGACATTAAATCTACCATTTCTTTTAATGGATCCACATTCGGCATATTAACATAGCCATCTGCATTTGCATCTGGATGAGTTGGATCATACACAAGTTTGAAAGGTGTTTCTCTATCTTCTTTAATTTGTGTAACTTTCACACCGTTGCCAACGCCACTTTTTGCGTTCTTACCAAGAGCAACATTAAAGAATTTTGAAAACTGTCCCTCTTGAGCAGTGAATGTTACAGACTTGCGGCGATAGGGTTCCCACTCCCCGTTCACTTGTCTAGCACGCGTTGAATCCATGTTAGCCATATTTGAAGAAATGACATCCATACGTAAACGCTGCGCTGTTAAAGCTGAGGCAGTGGTATTCATTCCATGAAAAATAGACATATATTACTTACCTCCTTTTATAACAGTGTTCAATGTATTAAACTTACCGTTCATACGGTCAATTAAAGCATTGTAATAGATTTGATTCTCTGCCAATTTAGCCTGTTCTGCGTCCATATCTACAGCATTTCCGTTATTTCGATATCGTAAGCCATCGATATTATTTACACCAGGCGTAGATTGTCGAATTGAAAAATCATAATGTCTACTATCAGTTCGATATGACGAAATTGAAGTTTGTTGTTCTTCTTCCAACATATCCTTAAAACTTACACTTTTCGCCTTGTAATTTGGCGTATCGACATTCGCAATGTTATTGGCGATTGTTTTATGTTTTAACGTTGCGTAGGAAAGACCATTTTCCAGGCTACTAATAGTTCCTCCAAATAAATTCAAAACCATTCACCTCATTTTTATTTCTATCTTTTTACATCTTAATTTATCCAGTAATTCAATTGTAATTAAGATAATCCTTAGTGTCTATTGTCTTTTGTCATTTTTTAATAGTATATACGCCCTATTTTTTTCCGCGATTAACCAGGACAAAACAGCCGCACCCCTTGAGCCACCTGCGTTTATAGAGGTCCACCTTCTTTCTAGTTAATTTACACTATTTCGACAGTGTTTACGGTTTTCATATTAAATAATTCCTTTTTTTCACTTTATCGCGTTCGACTTAATGTCTAATCCGGAGTTCCTTTTTACTACTTCAATCAAGGTACAAATGGTGCAAATTAATTCATAGGAAAATTTACGATACTAGCAAACAAGTAACAAAAGAGGAGGTTGTATCTTAACTTTTATGCTAATAGTAGTGAAATTCCAGCGAATAGACTTGGTGAAAAAGAAATGAAGTAACGTTTTTAAGTTTAGAACTTAACTAATAAATTTTAATATAGAGATATCTACCTTCATGACATAGTACTACCTGCTTGTCTAAATAAAGCATTACTAATCAGCTAGACTCATACCTATAAATGCTTAAGAGTTCAAAAAAAGGCATCTGGAACAAAATTGTTCCAGATGCCTTTTAAAGAAAGTATATCTTATTTCATTTTAATCTCTGCTAATGCATTTAAGAATTTATCGTTTAGTACTTTAATGTAAGTACCTTTCATACCTAGAGAGCGAGATTCGATTACACCTGCAGATTCTAGTTTACGTAATGCATTTACGATTACTGAACGTGTAATACCAACTCGGTCTGCAATTTTTGAAGCAACAAGTAAACCTTCATTTCCATCAAGTTCTTCAAAGATATGTTCAATAGCCTCTAACTCACTATATGAAAGAGAATTAATCGCCATTTGTACAACAGCTTTACTACGAGCTTCCTCTTCGATTTCCTCAGATTTCTCACGTAAAATTTCCATACCAACTACTGTTGCACCATACTCAGCTAAAATTAAATCATCATCCTCGAATTGTGCAGATAAACGAGCAAGAATTAACGTACCAAGACGCTCACCACCACCAACAATCGGTACAATCGTTGTTAATGCGTTTTGGAATAACTCTTTGTTTTCAACCGGGAAGGCCGTGTGTTCGTTATTAATATCTAAATTTGAAGATGTCTCAGAAATTGTAAATAAGCTATGTGTGTATTCTTCTGGGAATTGACGCTCTTCGAACATTTTTTTCATACGTTCGTTTTCAATTTGTTGGTGAATTGAGATACCTAAAAGTTTCCCTTTTCGGCTCACAATATAAACATTACTGTCAATAATGTCCCCTAATGTATCTGCCATTTCCTTGAAGTTTACTGGCTTACCAGCAGATGCTTGAAGCATTGAGTTAATTTTACGCGTTTTTTCTAATAAATTCATTATATGTTCCTCCTATAAATAATCCGAAGAGTATTCACTTAATATTCTAAATGTTTTTACAACTGAATGATACTATTCAGCCTTATCTTACAATATAAACTGTGACAAATCTTTGTTTTTTACTATACCCGCAAGTTTTTGATCTACATATGCAGCAGTGATCGGGATATTTGCAGGTGCAATTTCAGATGCTTCAAATGATAATTCTTCTAGCAAACGTTCTAAAATCGTATGCAAACGTCGAGCTCCTATATTATCTGTTTCCTGATTAACCTCTGTTGCAATTTCTGCAATTCGTTCAATCGCATCTTCTGTAAAGTTTATTTCCACGCCCTCAGTTTCTAACAATGCCTTATATTGCAAAATCAGCGATTGGTCTGGCTCTTGTAAAATACGTACAAAATCTTGTTTTGTTAATTTTTCAAGCTCTACTCGAATCGGGAATCTACCTTGTAATTCAGGAATTAAGTCTGAAGGCTTTGACATGTGGAATGCTCCGGCCGCAACGAAAAGCATGTAGTCTGTTTTCACAGCACCATACTTAGTAGTGACAGTTGAACCCTCAACTATTGGTAGAATATCACGTTGCACACCTTCACGTGATACACTCGCAGAAGAGTTACTTTCCTTACTAGCGATTTTATCGATTTCATCAATGAAAATAATACCTGACTGTTCAGCTCTTAATATTGCTTCTTGCGCAACCTCATCTGCATCTATTAGCTTATTTGCTTCCTCAATTGTTAGAATACGTCGCGCATCTTTAACTTGGACCCTACGTTTCTTCGTTTTTTTAGGCATCAAACTAGATAGCATATCCTGCATACCACTATTTGCAGACATATCCATACCCGTTCCTTGTAATGCATCAAAAATAGAAGAATTTTGTTCTGTAACTTCAACTGTAATCCATTCATTTTCTAATTTACCATTACGTAAATCGATGGCGATTTGCGCACGTTTGGAACGTACTTCAGTTTCATCAGAAGATGTATCGTCATTTGATTGTGAGTCTTTACCACCAAACAACATTTCAAATGGATTTTGCATGGTTTGTTTCTTACGTAAGGAAGGAACCAATAATTTAACAATCGCTTCGTTTGCTAGTTCTTCTGCTTGCTCCTTCACAGACTCCATCATCTCTTCCTTTACAAGACGATGTGAAGCTTCTACGACATCACGCACCATCGACTCTACATCACGTCCAACATATCCCACTTCTGTAAATTTCGTTGCTTCAACTTTGACAAAGGGTGCATTCGTTAACTTCGCAATTCTTCTAGCAATTTCTGTTTTCCCAACACCTGTTGGCCCAATCATTAAAATATTCTTAGGAAGAACCTCAGCCTTCATATCATCACTTAAAAGCGAGCGACGATAACGATTACGTAAGGCAATTGCAACTGCCCGTTTTGCTTCATTTTGCCCAACGATATAACGATCCAAATGCTCAGTAATTTGTCTTGGCGTTAAATTATTTTGTTTCATTAGTTAAGCGCCTCCACGATAATATTATGATTCGTAAATACACATATTTCAGCCGCAGTCTCTAATGCCGCCTCTGCAATTTCACGTGCAGTCATTGTATCACCTGCATACTTTTTTAAAGCACGGCCTGCAGATAATGCATAGTTACCCCCTGAACCAATTGCTAAAATACCATCATCAGGTTCAATTACTTCTCCTGTTCCTGAAACAAGAAGGAGCGTGTTTTTATCCATTACAAGTAGCATAGCTTCTAATTGACGTAGCATTTTATCGCCGCGCCATTGCTTTGCAACTTCTACGGCAGCACGCTGTAAATTGCCATTGTATTCATTTAATTTTCCTTCAAACATCTCAAAAAGTGTAAAAGCATCGGCAACCGATCCAGCAAAGCCAGCAAGTACATGCCCATTAAACAGACGTCTGACCTTCCTAGCTGTACCCTTCATCACAACCGCATTCCCAAGGGTCACTTGGCCATCACCAGCCATAGCGCAACCCCCATTATGATGAACTGCAAATATCGTTGTCGCATGAATTTGTCCCATTTGCCTTCCTCCTTATCTCTATTATGCCCTCGGATGAGCATTCATATATGTTTGACGAAGATGCTCTTTTGTTACATGTGTGTAAACCTGCGTAGAAGATAAATGTGTGTGGCCCAATAACTCCTGCACCGTACGTAAATCTGCGCCATTATTCAATAAGTGTGTGGCAAAGGTGTGACGAAGCATATGTGGATATATTTTCGTATGGAGTGAGGCCTTGTCAATCATTTCTGTTAAAATATGACGTACCCCTCGAGGAGTAAGTTCCCCACCGCGCATGTTGACAAATAATTGCTGATGATTTGTTTTTTTCATCAATCTTGGACGAGCTTGCTCTATGTAGTCCTGCATAGCTAAACTCGCAAATTGACCGAATGGAATAATACGTTCTTTTCGCCCTTTTCCCATTACTCTAATAATTGAATAATGAAAATCTACATCTCCCACTTGAATTGAAGTGAGCTCACTTACACGAATACCTGTCGCATATAACAGCTCTAATATAGCCATATTTCTTAATGATTTCAAATCATCACCAGTATTCGCATTAAATAGCTGCATTAATTCCTCTTCGTAGAAAAAACTAGGTAAGCGTGATTCTTTTTTCGGATGATAAAGTGAACGAAATGCCCCATCATCTAAGCCGAACTGTCTATTTAGAAAGCGAAAAAAGGAGCGTATCGAAGAAATTTTTCTTGATACAGAAGATCTTGCTCTTTTTTCATCGTACAACTTTGTTACATAAAGACGTGCATGTATATACTCAACACTAGCTAAATCATTCACACCCTCTGCTTGTAAAAAGGCTAAAAAATCTAGTAGGTCTGATTCATATTCTCGCACCGTATGAACAGAGAAGTTCTTTTCAACCTGGATGTAAAGCATGAACTGTTCAAGTGCATCTTGGGACGAAACTAACATTTAAAGATTCACCACCAATGAATTATTAAAAACCTTGTCAAATTACTTACACTTGCAAAACAAAGGATGAATTCTTTCGTTCATACCCTTCATTAAATTGTTGCTTAAGGTATCGTTAATCAATTTCGCCTTGGCGTAATTGCGTTCGGATTTTGAATTGTGCTATTTTAGGAAGTTAACCTAAAACCGTCACTTCCTGTGACAACGGTTAACTGACCAACATCGTGTAGGCCTCCTTTGAAAATCCGTAACATCCGCCGGAGGCTTTGGACCAACAAATGTTTTCTGTGCGAAAACGTAGTGTTAACGCAGTGGCAGCAACATGGTTTTGTCTGTGCGAAAGCGTAGCGACAGCAACAACATGATATTGGTCACTCAGTCTTTGCCACAGGACGTGGCGTTCTTTGACTGAGTTCCTCTATTTCAGTAGGTGTTTAGATACCCACTGAGAAAGTAATCAAAATCGCATTCATCTCACCATCTATAGAGATGGGAGTCTTTTGCTGAATGAAGATAAACATACATACTGACACTATACCTATCTTCATAATATAGCAAGTGAAAATGGTTATATTTTGAGAAAATCTCCATACAAAATAATAAAATACGTGTAAACAAGCATTTTGCCTACAAAAAAAAGAAAAAGCCTCTAAGAGTATATCAACTTTTAGAGGCCTTTTGCAATTAAATTGTTTGTGAATTCACAAAATTGCGAATTGTGCTTATTGCTCGTGTTGCATGCATCTCTGCACGTTCTGGTTTTGAACGACGACCTGGAGGTAATTCAGGGAAAATTCCGAAGTTGACATTCATCGGCTGGAAGTTTTTCGACTGTGCTTCTGTTATATAACGCGCCATACTTCCTAACGCAGTTTCAAATGGGAAAATAATCTGTTCTTGCCCTAATGCTAATCGAGCTGCATTAATACCAGCAATTAATCCACTACCAGCGGATTCAACATACCCTTCGACACCTGTCATTTGACCTGCGAAGAAAATATTTTTTTGTTCACGAAGCTGATAAGTTTTCTCTAGAACTTTTGGTGAATTTATGAACGTATTTCTATGCATTACTCCATAACGAACGATTTCAACATTTTCTAACCCCGGGATGAGCTGTAGTACTTCTTTCTGTGGTCCCCATTTTAGATGTGTTTGGAAGCCAACAATATTGTAAAGAGTACCCGCTGCATCATCTTGTCGTAATTGGACAACAGCATATGGACGTTTCCCTGTTTTCGGATCTTCAAGACCTACTGGCTTCATCGGTCCAAATAACATTGTTTTCTCCCCGCGTGATGCCATTACTTCAATAGGCATACAGCCTTCAAAGTAAATTTCTTTTTCAAATTCTTTTAATGGCACTACCTCAGCATCGATCAACGCTTGGCGGAAACGATCGAATTCTTCCTTTGTCATAGGACAGTTTAAATAAGCTGCTTCCCCTTTATCGTAACGAGATTTTAAATAAACCTTATCCATATCAATACTATCTTTTTCGATAATTGGTGCTGCCGCATCATAGAAATATAGATAGTCTAAGCCTGTTAAGCCTTGAATTTTTTCTGCCAAAGCTTTCGAAGTCAGTGGGCCTGTGGCAATCACAGTAATACCTTCTGGAATTTCAGTGACTTCTTCATGAATGACTTCCACAAGAGGATGATTTTTCACTGCGTCCGTCACATACCCTGCAAATTCATGACGATCTACTGCTAAAGCTCCACCCGCTGGTACTGAGCAAGCATCAGCTGCCTTTAATATAACAGAATCTAAAATACGCATTTCTTCTTTAATAACACCTACGGCATTTGTTAAACCATTAGCACGTAAAGAGTTGGAACAAACAAGCTCCGCAAATTTATCAGTATGGTGAGCTGGTGTTTGCTTTACTGGACGCATTTCATAAAGTTTAACTTTGATACCACGTTTAGCAATTTGCCAAGCCGCTTCGCTGCCCGCAAGACCTGCACCTATTACATTTACTACTTGTTCAGTCATGTTCTTACCATCTTTCTATCATTGAGTAGGTGCCTCTTCATAGTCACATTTCGTACACTGAATTTGCACACCTTTTTTAATTTTTTTCTCTACTAATAATGCACTACATTTCGGGCACGGTCTATTAATTGGCTTGTCCCAAGAGACAAATTCACACTCAGGATACTGATTGCAACCATAGAATAAACGCTTTGTTTTACTCTTGCGCTCTACAATTTCACCTGTTTCACAAGAAGGGCATTTTACGCCAATAGGTTTCATTATAGCTTTTGTATTACGGCAATCTGGGAAGTTTGAACAAGCCATAAATTTCCCATATCTTCCAAGCTTATAGACCATTGGAGATCCGCAAAGCTCACAATCCTCGCCCGCAGGTTCATCTTTTATAACAACTTTTTCCATAGCCTCATCTGCATGTTTTACATGAACCTCAAAATCCTTATAAAACTCATGTACAACTTCTTTCCACTGACGACTACCTTCTTCAATATCATCCAAATCTTGCTCCATTTGTGCAGTGAATTCGATATCTATAATATCAGGGAAAAATTCTAGTACGAGTTGGTGCACGATTTCTCCTAGCTCTGTCGGCATAAATCGTTTTGCATCTAACACGACATAGCCACGGCGCTGAATTGTATCGAGGGTTGGTGCGTATGTGGACGGGCGCCCTATACCTAACTCTTCCATTGTTTTTACAAGACGCGCCTCTGAATAACGTGGTGGTGGCTGTGTAAAATGTTGCTTTGGCTCGATTTCAAGAGATTTTACTTGATCGCCAACTTCCATTTCAGGCAGAAGCTTAGTTGTCTCTTCTGTTTGGTCATCTGTACCCTCAATATATAGCTTCATAAAGCCTGCAAATTTAACTTGTGAGCCATTTGCACGGAATAAAACATCACCATTTTGAAGGTCTACAGCAACTGTATCAAGTACTGCTGGTGCCATCTGGCTTGCAATAAAGCGCTCCCAAATCAAACGATATAAGCGCAATTGGTCGCGACTAAGGACTGCTTTTAATTCATCTGGAGTTCGCATCGTACTAGTTGGACGAATAGCCTCATGGGCATCTTGTGCATTCGATGATTTTTTAGCCTGCTTCGTTTCTGTAGAAATATATTCCTTACCGTATTTGGATTCAATGTATGCAATGGATTCCGCTTTTGCTGTTTCTGAAATACGTGTTGAATCGGTACGCATATAAGTGATTAAACCGACTGTACCCTCTTTTTTACCAATATCAATACCTTCATATAATTGTTGTGCAAGCATCATCGTTTTCTTGGCACGGAAATTTAACTTACGCGCGGCCTCTTGCTGTAAAGAAGATGTTGTAAAAGCCGGTGCTGCGTTTCGTTTACGTTCTTTTTTAGATACATTGACAACATCAAAATCTGTACCTTTAACATTCTTTAAAATGGCTTTCACTTGTTCTTCATTTGTTAATTTAATTTTGTCTTTGCCATCACCATAATAAAGTGCATCGAACGTTTTTTTTCCTTTTTCAAAAGAGGCTTCAATTGTCCAATACTCCTCGGGTTGGAAGTTTTTAATTTCATTCTCACGATCAATGATCATGCGTAGTGCAACTGATTGAACCCGTCCTGCTGATAATCCCTTTTTAACTTTTTTCCAAAGAATCGGGCTAATGTTATAACCAACAAGTCTGTCCAATATACGTCTTGTTTGCTGTGCATCTACTAAATCCATGTTAATAGGACGTGGATTTTTAAAGGAATCGATAATCGCATCTTTTGTAATTTCGTTAAAAACGACACGACAATCTGAATGAATATCAATATTTAACGCGGTCGCAAGGTGCCAAGCAATCGCTTCTCCCTCACGGTCTGGATCGGCCGCTAGATAGACTTTCTTCACTTTTTTAGCCGCAGACTTTAACTCCTGTAAAACAGGTCCTTTACCACGAATAGTAATATATTTAGGTTCGTAATTATTTTCGGCACTAACGCCCATTTGGCTACGCGGTAGGTCGCGAACATGTCCGATAGACGCCTTTACTTTGTATTTCTTCCCTAAATAACGTTCAATTGTTTTTGCCTTTGCTGGTGATTCTACAATCACTAAATAATCCGCCATCTATGTCTCCCCCTTAGCGAGGTCTATTGCTAATTTTTTAAGTTACCTGTTGCAAAATGTATAACAGATTTTAAGATAATGCAACTTTTTTTCAATTTTTGTTAGAAAAGAGCGCAAGTGTTTGAACGATTTCGTGACCATCGCACACTGGAATTGCCCCTTCTAATAGTAATTTATTTGTCCCTTTTGACTGCTCCGCATCAATTGGACCTGGTACAACAAATACATCTTTCCCTTGCTCAAGTGCACATTCTGTTGTGATGAGCGTCCCACTTCTTAATGCAGCTTCTGTTACGACTAAAGCTTGTGACAAACCACTAATTATTCTGTTACGCATTGGAAAATGCCATTTCTCAGGCTTCATATAAGGAGGATACTCCGTGACAAGTAACTGGTGCTCAGCCATTTTCTCAGCAAGAACTTGGTTTTCTTTAGGATATATATAATTAAAACCGTGTCCTAGTACCGCAATTGTGTGACCACCAACTCTTATTGTTGTCTCATGAGCCATCGTATCTGCCCCTCTTGCAAGCCCGCTCACGACCGTATATCCATGTTTAACAAGAGGTGGAACAATTATGTCCATCGCAGTCTTTGTGTAAGTTGTAGCCTTTCTAGAGCCTATAATAGCTACTTGCTTTTCTATCGTTAATAGAGAATACCGACCTTTCACATACAATACAGTAGGTGGACTGGATATATCAAATAATTGCCCCGGATAAAAAGGATGATAAAAAGGGATGGGGAAAATATTAGAACGTTCATAGGCCTCTTCAAACGGAAATGTCGCAATTTGTCGAAAGCTCTGAGAAATTTGCATGGCTCTTTGCAATGTTATTTGCAGTGCGTTTGCAATCTCATAGGGGGGCGCTTCTTCAAAATTACTAAATACATCCACCGGGGACAATAATCGCTGAAGTTTTTGAAGTGGTAATGGGTATATATAATGCAAAGCTAGTAATCTCTGTTTATCGACTGAAAAAATCATTTAAAAACCTCCTTTTATAATAGAAGAAATTAAATGACCGCATATTTAAATTTTCATCACAACATACTATCAATTACGCCTTGGCGTAAAGTATATCAACACTTTCAAACTAAGTAAGTAGGAAAATTTGAAATTGCATCGCTTGAACACAATTTCATGAGAGGCATGTTAAGCAGTGTCTAAATAGAGAAAAGAAAAGATGTAGCCACTATGTGCTACATCTTCCATTTTAATGGGTTTTACACTTTTCGTATAGCCCTTTTTCTTTAATTACTTTAATAAGCGTTTCACCTATGACAGACGGCGTTTCCGCTACTTCAATGCCAGCTGCATTCATTGCCTTAATTTTCTCTGCTGCTGTTCCTTTACCACCAGAAATAATAGCCCCAGCGTGGCCCATACGTTTTCCTGGAGGTGCTGTTTGCCCACCGATGAAGCCAACGACAGGTTTCGTCATATTCGCTTTAACCCATTCAGCCGCTTCCTCTTCAGCTGTACCGCCGATTTCCCCAATCATTACTACCGCATATGTTTCTGGGTCATTATTAAATGCTTCCAAAACATCGATAAAGTTTGTTCCATTGACAGGGTCACCACCGATACCTACAGCTGTAGTTTGACCAATACCAGCTTGTGTTAATTGGTGTACGGCTTCATATGTTAACGTACCAGAGCGAGAAACAACTCCTACATGCCCTTTTGTATGGATATAGCCAGGCATAATACCAATCTTACATTCATCTGCTGTTATAACACCTGGACAGTTTGGACCTACTAGACGAGTCTTTTTACCTTCCATATAACGTTTAACCTTAACCATATCTAGGACAGGAATATGCTCCGTTATACAGATCGTTAATGCTAATTCAGCGTCAACAGCCTCTAAAATTGCATCTGCCGCAAATGGAGCAGGTACATAAATAACAGATGCTGTTGCACCTGTTGCAGCTACAGCCTCTGCTACAGTGTTAAACACAGGTACTCCCTCGATTTCAAGACCGCCTTTACCAGGTGTTACTCCCGCTACGATTTTTGTACCATACTCAAGCATTTGTTTTGTATGAAAAAGTGCTGTTTCGCCCGTAATCCCTTGTACAATTACCTTTGTATCTTTATTAATAAATACAGCCATTATTCTCCCTGCCTTCCTTAGCCTACTAGTTCCACAATTTTTTGTGCACCGTCAGCCATTGAATCCGCTGCTACGATGTTTAAACCAGATGCATTTAAAATTTCTTTTCCAAGATCTACATTTGTACCTTCTAAACGTACTACTAACGGCACAGCTAAGCCAATTTCTTTGGCAGCTGTTACAACACCTTCAGCGATAATGTTACATTTCATAATTCCGCCAAAAATGTTTACGAAAATACCTTTTACATTTGGATCAGAAAGGATAATTTTGAAAGCTTCTGTTACTTTTTCAGCTGTTGCACCGCCCCCTACATCTAGGAAGTTAGCAGGGCTTCCGCCGTAATAGCTAATTGTGTCCATTGTAGCCATTGCAAGACCAGCTCCATTAACCATACAGCCAATGTTACCATCTAGTGAAATATAGCTAAGGTCATATTTTGATGCCTCGATTTCCTTTGGATCTTCTTCATCAAAATCGCGTAATTCGACAATATCCTTGTGACGATACAATGCATTTGCATCGAAATTAAATTTTGCATCTAATGCTAAAACGTCTCCTTGTCCAGTTACAACAAGTGGATTAATTTCTACAATAGAAGCATCCTTATCGATAAATGCTTGATATAAGCCTAACATTAATTTAACAGCTTTCCCTATTAGGTTTGCTGGAATATTCATATTAAACGCCATACGACGTGCCTGGAAGCTTGTTAATCCAACTACAGGATCCACAACTTCTTTGAAGATTTTTTCTGGATGTGCTTCCGCTACTTCTTCAATATCCATGCCGCCTTCTTCAGATCCCATCATTGTTACACGGGATGTTGCACGGTCTAATACTAAACTTAAATAGTACTCTTTTTGAATATCAGAACCCTCTTCAATATATAAGCGTTTTACTTCTTTTCCTTCAGGACCTGTTTGATGAGTCACTAAAATTTTCCCTAATAATTCCTTCGCATATGTACGCACCTCGTCAAGGTTTTTAGCGATTTTTACACCACCTGCTTTACCGCGTCCACCTGCATGAATTTGCGCCTTGACTACTGTCACATTAGAGCCAAGTTCCTTCGCTACTTTCACTGCCTCATCAGGGGAAAAAGCAACTTTTCCATTTGGTACAGCTACACCATACTTTCTAAGAATCTCTTTCCCTTGATATTCATGGATATTCATAATACATCCTCCCATCAAACATTTGCATAAAATTGTTTTACTAACATAATCTATTCTAACTAAAGATTCTGATAAAGTCTACACTTTGTCTTTTGTTCGTATTTTATCTATTATTATGACATTTTCTTCTGCTTCGTGTACTAAAACAGATTTTTCAAAATATCAGAATTCTTCGTTTTTTCTATATTTTGTGCATGTTGTTGGTCTAAACGATAAATGAATGCAAAAACCTCAGCGACGGCTTGATATAATTCTTCAGGAATCGACTCATTTAAATCTAATTGTCCAAGCAGTTGAACAAGGTTGGGATCTTCATAAATCGGCACATCATGCTCATTTGCTCGCGCTAAAATGTTTTCCGCTATTTTCCCTTTTCCTTTTGCTACTACTGTTGGACTATCAAAACGTCCTAGCTTATACGTAAGAGCGATAGCCTCTTTTCGAGTAAATTTTTCTTCACTCATACGCGGAAATCCACCCCATTATGTTCCTCCTGCTGTTCTACTACAGCAGTTATTTTTTCAGGTTGAGCCTTTTCAAATTGTTTAATAAAAACTCCTGAAAGTTGATAATTTTTTTCAGCTAAGCCTATTTTTAATGCTGCTTTTAGAGGCTCTGCAAGCGGAGTAATACCTTTATTCTCATTGAATACTGTCACTGTAACGACACGATTTTGAACCTGCATATCAATAACGGTCTCTTTCATTGATTCCATTTGCAAATAAAATAGTATCCGGGCGAAATTTGCATCAATCTTACCATCTTCCTTCATGCGCCCATTCCACTGTAAGGTTGCATCCATTTTCCTTCCGAAAAATTCTAGCGGCACTTGCATAATAAGCTGATGCTGATGGCCATTCTCCCCCGATGATAGCTGCATTCCATTCATACGTGCCATTAACATTTCCGCAGCCTCCTTCAGCTGCGGCATGATATGTGTTTCCTGCATTAACGTATGAAGCTGTGGTTTTAATTGATGTGCAATCACCTGTAAATCAGCAGACTTATTACCAAGTGTGGCCTCATAACTAACTCCTAGATTCTTTAAAACCGTTTTAAGTGCATGCTCCATCGCTTTACTATCCATAGAATTTTCTACATGGGCATCTGCCTGCGTCACAATTTGCTGTATCATAGATTGTGGGGATTCGGCACTATTTTTCATAAGATTTCTCATCAACGCTTCATTTTGTATAGGAGTAGTTGCCTCATGCTTTAAAAGTGACAATAAATGATCCTTCACTGAAAGAGCATTAGCATCTTGTGTAAATAAACGATCAGAAGCATTTTGAGCAAATGCTTTTATCAATTGTTCTTGCATCTGCTTTGCAAAAACCTCTAGTGTTTGTTTAGTTGTTGGTAATTGGACAAATCTCTCGATAAGCTGATTTAATTGTTGCTTCTGTTCATTGTTTAAAAAGCTTTGATTCGCTGTCCAGGATTTAAGCTGATTAATAAGCTGATTTTTATCGTCAGGGTTTGTCGTTAGAATTGTTTGAATAACTTGTCCAGCCTGTTGAAGTTGATTTGGCTGAGTAGACTTTGTATCGTTGGGATTTGACCAGTTTTGTAATGTAGCTTGCTGAGGTACTATCCCTGCTTCCTTTAAAATATTCAAGGCCTGAATCTTTGCACTCATAGAAGCTGTATCATTCGTTAGTATTTGAATAGACTTGGCAAGTACTAAACCGCCTGTTTCTACTTCAAATGGCTTCGCAATTGCCTGGACTTGTTGCATTAGATTTTGCTTTAGGCTTGCTGATAAAGCTGTATCCTGTGATAAAAGCTGCGCAAAGTTTTCCATAATAGAATTCATACCTGTAGTTTTTTGCCCACTGATAAGTGCTTGGAAAACTTCATTCGTCATTGGCATTTTTAGCTCTACCATTTTTTGAATAGCTTGCAAGGCATCCATCTTAGTAATGCCCTCAGGTAAAGCCTTTAACCATATCTCAGCCTGCATTAGTTGCTCTTTTGAAATCGGTAGCTGCGCCTTCATAAAATGAGATAGAAGTTGTTGCATTTCAGCTGTTTTTGGTAAATTCATCGATTCAAGCAACTGGTTAATTTGTTGACCTTGGGAAGCCGTTTGCTCCATAGGACCAGTAACAACTTTTAGTTCTGTTTGCGGGCTTGTACCTGTTACTTGAAAGAAATGGGCATCACCTGTCTTCAGAGGGACTTCTAGCTTAGCAATAAGCTTCTGATTGCCAATTTGTATTTCTGCCGTTTGATCTGGGTATAACTGTTTGATCGTTCCGTGAAATACCTGTCCTTGTTTTAAAGTAAGCGGCTGATTAGTTGAAGTTATCGCAGCTTGTTGCATTTGAATCGGATTAAAAGATGTGGCTGTCATATACATACTCCTTTCATCAATTACTCCTTGGCGTAATTGGCTCCATTTTTTGTTTTTAGTAGGCTTCTCGAATAATTTTTGTCTTCAATACATTAAAACATTGACTTTATCGGCTCAAAAGATTTGCGATGATGGATAGTTGGACCGAATTCTTCAAGAGCTTTTAAATGTTGCTTTGTACCGTAGCCTGCATGTTGAGCAAAACCATACATAGGGAATTCTTTGTCCAATTGATCCATATAATCATCTCGAGCGGTTTTCGCTAATATCGATGCAGCTGCAATAGCTAAGCTTTTCGCATCCCCTTTTATAATCGAATCTTGTGGCGTAGAGATTGGTAGCGTCATAGCATCAACTAACACATAATGAGGCTTTATAGATAACGATTCTACACTAGTTTTCATGGACTGTTTTGTCGCTTCATAGATATTTAAGTCATCAATTTGTTGCGCTGATTGGAAATGAATAAAATAACTTAATGCATGTTCTTTTATTAAAGCAGCATAAGCATTACGCTTATCCTTTGATAATTGCTTCGAATCATTTAATCCCACAAGAAGCTTACAGTTTGCAGGTAAAATAACAGCAGCAGTTACTACCGGTCCTGCTAACGGTCCACGCCCTGCTTCATCTACACCTGCAATAAAAGCGTCTACCCCTCCGTAGCTTTGGTCGAAATCGACTTTCTCTTGATGTTCTTGTAGTAGCTGTTGTTTTTTATCCTGACGTTTTTTCCAGCTTTGCCAAGCTTTTTGCACACCTGCTCGTTCGTCTATTGCTACAGCTGTCATCCAATCCTGCCATTCCTCAGCTTCTTTCAATGCTACTGTAATTTCTTTAATTGTTTTCATTTAATTACTCCCTTTTGGTTCTCAACAGTTAATAGCTAAATCTTACGTTCTATTTCGCTCTTACAGTTCGTCGTTTTTTTGCTTGCGGGATGAGGGTTCACCTTAATCTTTTGGCGTCTGCTACTAATATGTAATTCCCTTTTTTCTATATAAAAATAATTATAACTTCTTTTTCTCACTCTATATCATTTATCGGCAAGAAGAAGTATTCCTAAAAGAAAAACTGCCACGCTCAGTGAGTATGACAGTTTTTTTCTTATTGCTGCTGTGCTTCTTTTTCAAGCTGTTCGTCAACAAAGTCAAATGTTAGTTTGCCTAATTGTAATCCTCGAATATCTCGAACGATTAGTTGAGCTACTTGATCATAATCGATTTCTCCTCCAGGACCAAAAACACGTCGAAGTTTACCGATATGGTCGAAGGTTTCCACTAAATCTTCATGGAGAAACTCAAAGCCATAGCGCTCCTCCATTCGCTTTGGATAGTGAATAGATAAAAAGCGCAGTCCATAGACAGCTAAATCTTCCATATTTGTGATTGTATCCTTTATAGCACCTGTTAGAGCTAATTTGTAGCCTACTTCTTGATCTTCAAATTTCGGCCATAAAATACCTGGCGTATCGAGTAATTCAAGCTCTTTACCGACTTTTATCCATTGCTGAGCCTTCGTCACCCCTGGAGTGTTTCCTGTCTTTGCAATATTTTTCTTCGCTAAGCGGTTAATAAGCGTTGATTTTCCTACGTTTGGAATGCCAACAATCATGGCACGTATGGCTCTTGGCTTCATTCCACGCGCTTTCATACGCTCGAATTTTTCTTTTAAAATTTCTTGGGCAGCCTTTGTTACCAGTTGTAATCCTTTACCTTCAAGAGAATTGATAGCCACTGCCTTATGACCACGTTCTGCAAAGTACTCTACCCACTTACGTGTTTCTTGCTCATCTGCCATATCTGATTTATTTAAAATGAGAAGACGCGGTTTTTGATTGATCACTTCGTCTATCATCGGATTACGCGAAGATAATGGTAAACGGGCATCAATTAATTCAAATATAATATCAACAAGCTTTAATTTTTCTGTTACTTCTCTTCGGGCTTTCGCCATATGCCCGGGAAACCATTGTATAGTCATATCTATACCTCCTAAACTAAAAGAAAAAGGGAGTGTTGGTCCTCCCTTTCATGCATTACTTCACAATTTTTATATCACTAAACGGCCAGAAAATTAGACTTGTATTACCAATAATCTCTTTCTGGTCGACAAGTCCAATATGACGGCTGTCCTTACTGTATCGACGATTATCTCCCATAACGAAAATATAGCCCTCTGGAATGACATCATTTATTGAAACGTCAATGTCTTTTAATGTAAAATCTTCTGTTAATGTACCTTCTGTAATTTTTGATTTATAGGCATCTAAATAAGGCTCATCTATCGGTTCACCGTTAATGTATAATTGATCATTTTTATATTCCAATGTTTCTCCTGGTAGCCCAATAACACGTTTAATATAGTTTTTTTGCTCCGGAGCATGGAACACAACAATATCAAAGCGTTTTGGCTCACCTATTTTATAACCAATTTTATTCACAATCATACGATCCCCATTTTCAAGGGTTGGCATCATGGACTCACCATCTACTGCAATGGGTGTAAATAAAAAATAACGAATAATTGCTGCAATCGCAAATGCAATTAGAAGTGCCTTCGTCCATTCCCATAACTCATTCTTTTCTTTCACTTGTTTTTCCATCTAGATTTGCCCCCTTGTCTATCATCATTTTAGATGATAGTTATTTAAGATGACAAGCAAAAAGAAAAGGGGCTTGTCATACAAGCCCCTCACTTTTAAGTCATAATTATCGAATTTCTTTAATACGAGCAGCTTTACCACGTAGGTTACGTAGGTAGTAAAGTTTAGCACGACGTACTTTACCACGACGTACAACTTCTAAGTTAGCGATTTTTGGTGTGTGTACAGGGAATGTACGTTCAACACCTACACCGTAAGAAATTTTACGCACTGTGAAAGTTTCGCTAATACCGCCACCACGACGTTTAATAACTACACCTTCGTATACTTGGATACGTTCACGAGTACCCTCTACTACTTTCACGTGTACCTTAACAGTATCACCAGGACGGAAAGATGGTAGATCAGTACGAAGCTGAGCTTTTGTAATTTCTGTAATAATGTTTGACATTGTTTTCTCTCCTTAGACAGATGCTCTTGCACGCAATCTATGCCACAGCGGAACACCGTAATTCAGTACTTCACATAGAAGTACAGAATAGATGATATCACAAATATAGAAAGCAATCAAGCATCTTTATGATTGTTTTTAAGTTTTTCTAAATACATTTTTTGCTTATCTGTTAATGGATAACTCTCAAGTAAATCTGGACGACGTTCGAATGTTCTTTTCAGTGATTCTTCCTCACGCCATTGCTCAATTTTTGCGTGATTACCTGATAGTAAAACATCAGGTACTTTCATTCCACGAAATTCAGAAGGTCTCGTATAATGTGGGTGCTCTAAAAGACCTGTTGAGAAAGAATCTTGTATATGGGAATCCTCTTGTCCTAAAACACCAGGTAGAAGTCTTACAACGCTATCTATAACCGTCATTGCCCCTAACTCCCCACCAGTTAATACGAAATCTCCAATTGAAATCTCGTCTGTGACAAGATGCTGACGTATGCGTTCATCATAGCCTTCGTAATGACCACATAAAAATACTAGCTCTTTTTCTTGTGCCAGCTCTTCAGCCTTTTTTTGAGTAAAACGCTCACCTTGGGGACACATCAAAATGATACGGGGATTTTTCCCTGCAGTAATAGTCTCTACAGCACTAAACATCGGCTCTGGCTTTAAGACCATTCCCGCACCACCACCGTACGGATAATCGTCTACTTGATTATGCTTGTTGCCCGAAAATGCACGAATATCTGTTACTTCTAGCTTTACAGCACCTTTTTCCTGCGCTTTCTTTACAATTGAAGCACCAAAGACTCCTGTAAACATATCAGGAAACAGACTTAACACATGAATATTCATCATAGCAGGCCTTCCATAACATGTATCACAATTTTCTTCTCGACAACATCAATTTCCTTGACGATATCTTCTATATACGGGATGTAATGCTCTTTTTTAGCACCCTTGACTACCCATACATCATTCGCACCTGTTTGGAGAATATCTTTTATTACGCCGATTGTTTCACCCTCTTCAGAAACAACTGTACAGCCAATAATTTCATGGAAGAAATATTCATTTTCCTCTAATAAATCGTCTGTCATTTGATCTTTCGTAACTTTTAGCATTCCTTCTTTGAAAGGCTCAACTAAATTGATGTTATTCATCCCTTCAAAAGTTAATAAAATAAAGTTTTTATGGCGACGCACTGATTCTATTGTTACCCATGTTGGCTTTTTATCATCTTTTTTAAACGCAGCAATTTTATTTCCTACCGTAAAGCGTTCTTCTTCAAAATCTGTTGTTGATAGTACACGGATCTCTCCACGGATACCATGCGTATTGACAATACGACCTACATTAAACCATTCCATTCCAATCTCACCTCGTATAAAAAATGCTAAAACACCTTATCCTTATCAATTCTCTCACTTTTCAGCAGATTAAATTTGGGGAAGATGGTGTTTTAACTAAGACGTTGACTAGTAGTCCTTAATCTCATTATGTTCAATTATCTCTTAATATAATTACGTTCGGGTTTAAATTGCAAATACAATTCAATTTTGTGACTAAACAGCTCATCCTCACTCATCGCCATTTCCGAGCAAAAAAACATTTACTGAATGGGATAAAGATAAAAAAAGGAAGGAACCGGCAAGCTCCCTCCTCTTTAG
Source organism: Lysinibacillus sp. NPDC097231 (assembly GCF_044761885.1). Classification (NCBI taxonomy): domain Bacteria; kingdom Bacillati; phylum Bacillota; class Bacilli; order Caryophanales; family Bacillaceae; genus Lysinibacillus; species Lysinibacillus sp. NPDC097231. The sequence continues at coordinate 210,592 of NZ_JBIWDH010000001.1, forward strand.
TCCAGATTTTACACTCTATGCCCAAGGCCACTTCGAATCCCCAAGCGCATGTAAACATACCTATCAGGACTTTGCAGTGCTTGTCGCGTGTAAAAGAGTGCAAAAATCTTTTCTATCAATCCAATATATCGACGTAAGTCTTTTTTTGATGGTGACTACCTGCCGCTGAATAAACAATTGTACGAATCGCTTTTGCTACTCGCCCTTGTTTGCCTATGACTTTCCCTCGATCCTCTGGATGAACAAAAAGTTTATAAACAATTCGATTTGCATTTTCATCCGTCTCAATACGAACTTCTTCTGGATAATCGACTAACGGTAAAACGATTGCTTCAATCAGCTGCTTCAAAGACGTCGCCCCCGATTATTTACTGAATTTTTGGTTATGGAATTTTTCCATGATACCTTGTTCTGAGAACAAGTTACGCACTGTATCTGATGGTTTTGCACCGTCAGTTAACCATTTAAGAGCTTTCTCTTCATCGATATTTACAGTAGCTGGTTGAGTAAGTGGGTTGTAAGTACCAACTGTTTCGATTGAACGACCGTCACGTGGTGAACGAGCGTCTGCAACTACGATACGATAGAAAGGAGATTTTTTAGCTCCCATACGTTTTAAGCGAATTTTAACTGCCATTTTAATAGCACCTCCGAATAAGTTTCACACAAGATAGTATATTATCAATGTTTAGGTTGTTTGTAAAGTGTTTTTTCTTAACACCTAAAAATTATTATTTAAACAATGAATCAAAGCCAGGTAATTTCATCTTTTTCTTTCCTTTACCACTTGCCATACCTGTCATTTGCTTCATCATTTTTTTCATTTCATCAAACTGTTTTATTAAACGATTTACCTCTTGTATTGACGTTCCAGAACCCTTCGCTATACGCTTTTTACGGCTACCATTAATAATTTCTGGATTCGTCTTTTCAGCAGGTGTCATCGAATAAATAATCGCTTCTACGTGGCCCATTTGCTTATCATCAACTTTAACATTGTCTAAGCCTTTGATTTTGTTGGCGCCTGGTAGCATTTTCAAAATTTCATCAAGAGGACCCATTTTCTTCACTTGCTGCAATTGTTCAACAAAATCATCTAACGTAAAGGTTTGGGTTTTAAATTTCTCCTCTAGTTCTTTGGCCTTTGCTTCGTCAACATTTGCTTGAGCCTTTTCAATAAGCGATAGAACGTCACCCATTCCTAATATACGTGACGCCATTCGTTCTGGATGGAAAGGTTCCAGTGCATCCATTTTTTCACCCATACCAACAAATTTAATTGGTTTTTGAGTAACAGAACGAATTGATAATGCAGCACCACCACGTGTATCACCATCAAGCTTTGTTAAAACAACTCCCGTAATACCGATTGCTTCATTAAAGCTTTCTGCTACGTTTACAGCATCCTGCCCTGTCATAGCATCCACAACTAGGAATACTTCATCTGGCTCTTTTAATGCGCGAATATCTTTTAATTCCTGCATTAAATCTTCGTCGATATGCAAGCGACCCGCTGTATCGATAATAACGACATCATGATGTTCTTCTTTTGCCAGTTCAATTGCCTGACGTGCAATTTCTACAGGAGATACATCAGTGCCTAACGCGAATACAGGTAGAGATAACTGTTTACCTAATGTTTGTAATTGCTGTACAGCCGCCGGGCGATAAACGTCTGCTGCTACTAGTAATGGCTTACGATTATATTTTTTACGTAACACATTTGCCAGTTTACCTGTAGTCGTCGTTTTCCCTGCACCTTGTAAGCCGACCATCATAATAACAGTTGGTGGCTTTGTATTAAATTTGATTGGGCTTTGTTCGCCGCCCATCAATTCTGTTAATTCGTCTTGTACGATTTTAATAACTTGCTGTCCTGGTGTTAAGCTTTGCATAACATCTACACCAACAGCACGTTCACTGACCTTTTTAACGAATTCTTTGACTACTTTTAAGTTAACATCCGCCTCGATTAAAGCAAATCGGACTTCTCGCATCATTTCTTTAACGTCTTGCTCCGATACTTTTCCTTTTCCTTTAATCTTTTGGATCGTTCCTTGGAGTCGTTCCGCTAATCCTTCAAAAGCCATTGCTTTCGCCTCCTAATCCCATTCTTTCAACTGTTCAATAAGCGCCAACTGCTCTTCAACCTTCATACTTTGTTCTGATATTCCCATTGTTAGCTGTGCAAGCATTTGTGTACGTTGTTGAAATTTTTCCAGTAAACATAGTTTTTCTTCATATTCTTCAAGCATCGCTTCTGTTCGACGAATATTATCATAAACAGCTTGGCGTGAAACTCCATATGATTCAGCGATTTCTCCAAGTGAGTGATCATCTAAATAATATAGTTCCATATAACTTCGTTGCTTCTCTGTTAATAATGCTTGATAAAAGTCGAAGAGAAAGTTCATGCGTGTTGTTTTTTCAAGTAGCATCGAATATTTCTCCTCCCGTTATTAGTCATTTGTATCATAACGAAAAGCGCCCATCTGTGTCAAGGTAATCCCCTTGTCTAAAAGCCTTAATTAACTGCTTTTCAGGCGTTTTCGCCCATAGCTAGTATTTCCCTTTTAACTACTTTCAGCGGGTGTTTGGACACCCGCTGAAATAGAGGAACTCAGTCTAAGAACGCCACGTCCTGTGGCAACGACTGAATGACCAACATCATGTTGTTGCTGTCGCTACGCTATCGCACAGACAAAACCATGTTGCTGCCACTGCGTTAACACTACGTTTTCGCACAGAAAACATTTGTTGGCCCAAAGCCTCCGGCGGATGTCACGGAATCGGAAAGTAGTTCTTGTAAACACAAAGCCGATTCCGGACACAATTATGCCGAGGCATAATTGATACATTACAATTCACCTTATCCACAAGATGAGCGTTTCTATCAACAAATAACATAGCCATGTAATTTGTTAATCCTCACTATTTTGTAATTCCTTATCTAAACCATCAGCAAATAAACCGTACACATAGCGCTCTGCATCAAATGGCTGTAAATCATCCATTTTTTCTCCTAGACCAACAAATTTCACTGGAATGTGTAATTTATTGCGAATAGCAAGAACAATACCACCTTTTGCCGTGCCGTCAAGCTTTGTTAAGACGATTCCTGTTACATTTGTAGCTTCTTTAAATGTTTGTGCCTGAACAAGTGCATTTTGACCTGTTGTTGCATCCAATGCTAATAGCACTTCATGTGGAGCATTTGGAATTTCACGTGAAATGACACGATGAACTTTCTCAAGTTCGTTCATTAAATTTACTTTATTTTGCAAACGTCCTGCTGTATCGCAAATTAACACATCTGCTTTACGGTTTTTCGCTGCACGAATGGCATCATACATAACTGCTGCTGGATCCGAACCCTCAGATTGTTTAATCACTTCACAGCCAACACGGTCTCCCCAAACTTGTAATTGATCGATAGCACCAGCACGGAAAGTATCGCCTGCCGCTAAGACAACTGTTTTACCTTGAGATTTTAGACGATGGGCAAGTTTACCAATTGTTGTTGTTTTCCCTACACCGTTTACACCAACGAATAAAATAACAGTAAGCTCATTTTTAGGCTGCATATTAAGTTCGATTAAATCTTCTTCTCCTTGTTCATAAATTTCTACAAGTTTTTCAGAAATAATCGTTTGAATACCGTTTGTATCTTTTATATTTTTACGCTGAACCTCGAAGCGTAATTTGTCCATTAGCTCCATTACTGTTTCAAAGCCAACATCTGCCTGTAATAATAAGTCTTCTAATTCTTCAAAGAAATCTTCGTCCACTTTTCGATAACGCGCAACTAAGTCGTTTACTTTAGAAGTAAATGAATTACGCGTTTTTTCAAGTCCAGCCTTGAACTTTTGTGTAATAGACCATGCAGAAGGTTTTTTCTCATCTACAGATTCTTCCACTATTGCGACCTCTTGTACTTCTTGTTGCTCTTGATCTTCTATTGCTACAGGATTTTCTGTTTCAATTGAGCTTTCCGTTGTAGAATCTTCCTCAACTTTTTCAATTTCATCTATAGTTGCTTCAATTCGAGCATGCTCTGTTGCTTCGTCTTGCTTCTGTTCAGCAGCTTCTTCTTCATTGATTGCTACTACTTTTTCATCCTCATTGCCCATCAATTTATCTTTTAAACGTTTAAAAAAACTCATGCTTGTTCGCTCCTTTGCTCCGCAAGTACGGGTTCGTCTTCTAATTTTACTGAAACAAGTTTGGAGACACCAGATTCTTGCATTGTAATACCATACAACACATCTGCTCCCTCCATCGTTCCTTTACGATGTGTAATAACAATGAACTGCGTATTACGACTAAATTTCTTCAAATATTGACTATATCGATCAACATTCGCCTCATCTAATGCAGCCTCTACCTCATCTAGAATACAGAAAGGTACTGGTCGTATATTTAAGATGGAGAATAATAAGGCGATGGCAGTAAGAGCACGCTCACCACCCGATAGCAAACTTAAATTTTGTAATTTTTTCCCTGGAGGTTGTGCTACAATTTCTATACCAGTTTCTAGTAAATTTTGAGGATCTAGTAACACTAAATCTGCCTGACCTCCACCAAACAATTCACGGAATACACGTTTAAATTGCTCTCGAATAGCATAGAATGTTTCGCTAAAACGCTGTGTCATTTCCTCATCCATTTCTCTAATGGCTTCATGCAATGTCTCCTGTGCGGCTAGTAGATCCTCACGTTGCTCTGTTAAAAATGAATGGCGTTCGAGCACTCTATCATATTCCTCGATAGAACTTAAATTAACAGGGCCGAGCTCCTCGATAGATTTCTTCAGCAGTTTGACTCTACGTCGCATATGCTCTTCATCTTCAATCGCAAGGGCTATCTCCTCAGCTTCTTCAAATGTTAGCTGATAGTTTTCCTCTAGCTGTTCATCGAAATTATTTATTTCAAATTCTAAGCGACTTCGCTTCAATTCATTTGCACGTATTGCTTCAAGGTAGCCTTTATGAATACGTTGCAATTCCTTCAGCTGCTCTTCTAAAGTAACAAGTTCTTGTTGTTGCGCTACTTTTTCATCTTTTTTCTGTGAAATAGTATCTTGCAACGATTCTCTTCTTATTTTCCACGTAGCAACCTGCTCCTCGACTTCTTCATCACTTAAAAGATTTGTCGATTCATCAGATTGAAGCCAGATTATTTCCTGAGAAATATTGTCGACTTTTTGACGGGCTTTGTTTAATTGTAGGGCTAATTCTGCGGTAGCAATTTGTACCTGTGACATTTGCTCCTGCATAACTGCTAACTCCGAGCGTTTTTCTGCCAATTGATCACGAAGTACATCCTTCTCTGTTTCGCTTTGCAGTTTTATTTTACTTAGTTGTTCTACAGTTTCATTGATCTCTAACAGTTCCGTTGAAAGCGCTGTTAAACGTTGTCTAGCTGTTTCTTGTTGAGCTAACAATGCTTCTTCTCGTGTTTTTACATCTTGTGTTTCATTTGAAGCAAAAGATACACGTGCAGATAAGCTTTTCTCCACAACTTCTAATTCACGAATACGGCTTGCCTGCTGCATTTCATCGTTACGAAGTTGTTCGCCTTCAAGCTTCAATTGCTCTACCCTATCCCGCAATGTTGCAAGTTTCTCTTTTTCTGCTGCGACAGCCTGTTCTGCACTATAAATAGATGCCTCTAACGATTTTAATTTTACGATTAAGTCATCTAATTCCGCTTTTCTAGTAAATAGAGACGATTGTTGCTTCACAGAACCACCTGTTAGTGAGCCGCCTGCATTCACGATATCACCTTCAAGTGTTACGACACGATATCGAAAACCACATAATCGAGCAATTTGGCTTGCTCCTTCTAAACTCGATGCAACAATTACATTACCAAGTAGGTTTTCGACAATTGTCCGATTGTTTTCATCGAATGTAACAAGTGCATCTGCCATTTGGACAAATGCAGGGTGCTCTGTAGCTAGTTGAACTGTAGATAGGTTGATTTTGCGTGAATTAATGACTGTTTTCGGTAAAAACGTCGCACGACCAGCTCTTTTTTGCTTTAACCAATGAATCGCCTGTTGAGCATGACGTTCATCTGTTGTCACAATATGCTGAGAGGCTGCGCCTAAAGCTGTTTCAACAGCCTGGGAATATTTAGCATCTACTTGAATTAACTCGGCAACAGCTCCTTCAATACCAACTAATTCACCTTTATCCCGTGCAAGCAAAACTTCTTTTACCCCGTGGAAGAATCCTGAGAAATCCGCCTCGAGCTCAGCTAGCGTATCTTTTCTAGCTTTCAATTGTTGCTGATGTTGATAAGCCTTATAAAGCATATCTTGCTTTTCATTAAACGAAGTATTTACGTTCTTAAGTTGAATTTGTAAAGTTTCATATAGCTTAAGTTTATCCTGTAATTCGGTACTTGTTGTAGCATGTGCCACAACTAGCTTTTCTTTCTCTACAACTTTTTGTGCAAGCTCCTGCCCGATTTCATCCGTTTGGCCTGACATTCTTGCAGCCATCGCTTTTTGTTGCACTAATTGCTGATCAATGTTTTTTAATTCATTTTTAATGGTTGCTTCTTCGTTCAAGGAATCGATATAGCGATTTTTGTGCTCTTCAATTTCTTGCTCAATTTCTGAAACCGAACGATTTAAAGTTTGTTCCATGTGCTTAATGCTTTGTTTTAGCACTAATACATCTTGCTGTTTTTCATTAAATATTTCTTTTTTCTCTTGCTCTTGAACAATTAGAGCCTCTACCTCATCTTTTGCTTCTTGTAATGCTGTATTCAATTGTAGTAGTTGATTAGAAGCATTTTGCCGTTTTTCAGCCATCAGCGCTTTACGACCATCCCAACGTTCTACTTCCATTGTCGCATTAACAAATTCAGCTTGTGTAGCATCCAAATAATCATCTAGTTCTTTCAAAAGCTTACGAATACTTACAGTTTGCTTTTCAATTAAAGCAATATCATGAGCTTGTTTTTGCTCTGTCTCAGTTAACTCTGTAAATTCAGCTTTCAGAGCATGCAAAGATTGTGCACAATTTTTTAAATCGTGCACAAGAATGGCGATATCAAAATCCTTTAACTCTGTTGACATTTGCATATAGTCTCTTGCACTAGATGCTTGAATTTCTAACGGCTCTAGCCGACTATCTAGTTCATGTAATATATCTAAAACGCGATACAAATTTTCATCTGTTTCAACAAGTTTATGCTCTGCCTTTTTCTTTCTTAGTTTATATTTTAATACACCAGCTGCCTCTTCAAAAATCGAACGACGGTCATCAGGTCTACTATTTAAAATTTCATCGACACGACCTTGTGAAATAATTGAAAATGCCTCTTTCCCAAGTCCCGAGTCCATAAACAAGTCCGTAATATCCTTCAGGCGACACTGCTGGTTATTTAATAAATATTCACTATCACCTGAACGGTATACGCGTCTTGTTACGCTGACTTCTGTGTATGAAAAAGCAAGCTGCTCATCTGTATTATCTAAAACTAATGTTACCTCTGCAAAATTAAGTGGCTTACGGGAATCACTTCCAGCAAAAATAACATCCTCCATCTTTGCCCCGCGTAACGACTTTGCCGATTGCTCCCCAAGTACCCAACGAATAGCATCCGTGACATTACTTTTTCCACTGCCATTTGGTCCAACAACCGCTGTAACACCGGGTACAAAATCAATTCCAATGCGCTCCGCAAAAGATTTAAAGCCAATCACTTCGAGTCGTTTTAGGAACATCTATTAAGCCTCCTCTTTCGCAGTTTGCTCGCGCATTGTACGCATAGCACATTGTGCGGCTTGCTGTTCGGCTTCTTTTTTTGATTTCCCACGACCAATACCAAGTTCCTGTCCATTTAATAATACACTCGATACAAAGGTACGGTTATGTGCAGGACCTTTTTCATCAACAATTTCATAATGGAGAAGGCCGTTATTTGTTTGCTGTACCATTTCTTGTAATTGGCTTTTAAAATCCATCACATGCGAAAAAGCACCGATTTCTACTTTTGGGAACACGATTCGTTCTAAAAATGACACGACCGTTTGTAAACCTTGATCTAAATAGAGAGCTCCTACAAATGACTCAAAAACATCTGCAAGTAGCGCTGGTCGTTCCCGTCCACCTGTTAATTCCTCACCTTTTCCAAGTAATACGAAGCGACCAAAACCTAATTCATTTGCAAAGATAACGAGGGATGGCTCACATACAATTGATGCTCGTAGCTTCGTTAACTCACCCTCACTCATATTAGGGTATTTCTCAAAAAGGTATTTAGAAACAGACAGTTCAAGTACTGCATCTCCTAAAAATTCAAGACGCTCATTATCCGTAAACAATTTACGGCGATGCTCATTCACATAAGATGAATGCGTGAATGCTTGATACAATAAATTTTTATTAATAAATGTGATATTTAATTCATGCTGTAACAGCTCGAATTGGTTGCGTACTTTTTCAGGAAGTACGCCTGATTTCTGCATAGTTCCTTTTCTTTTCATAGCCATTGAACAATCTGCCTTCCTAATAGTTTCTACCGTCTAAGTGTACCTTTTTCAAGGCGTTTATGCAAAATTATTTCGGCTCAAATACAATGTTTTGGAAATTTTTTTGCAAATTTTTTTCCAAAATAAAAAAAGGGACGTCCATAGTTCGAAAAACGAACCATTTCGTACCCTTTTAAATACATCTTAGCAAAGTATACCCGCTCTTTCCATTCGAATAAGAACAGCCAAAATTTCTGCCAGAAGCTTTAACTTTATTCACCTAATTTATAAACACTAATTGAAGTGTCATCACCTATAAAGGTGATAAATATTTGCTAAATAAAGTTAAAATGAAATTAGTTTAATTTACCTTCGATGTATGAAATTGCAGAACCTACTGTTGAGATTTTTTCAGCATCTTCATCAGAGATTTCCATATCGAATTCGTCTTCAAGCTCCATTACAAGCTCAACTACGTCTAATGAGTCAGCACCTAAATCATCACGGAAAGAAGCTTCTAGAGTTACTTCGCTTTCTTCAACACCTAAACGGTCCACGATTACTTTTGTAACGCGTTCTAATACTGTAGACAAATCATTCACCTCCCCTCAAATGATTATACAAAAAAACATTATCTATGACTAATTGAAATTACATCACCATGCCGCCATCTATATGTAACGTTTGACCCGTCATATAGTTAGCATCATCTGAAGCTAGAAAAACCACTGCCTTTGCGATATCCTCCGGCTGCCCAAGTTTAGCAAGAGGAATTTGAGTAAGCATTCCTTGCTTTATATCTTCAGGTAGTTGATCAGTCATTTCAGTTTCTATAAAACCTGGTGCAATCGCATTGACTAAAATATTGCGTGAGGCTAATTCCTTAGCAGTCGTTTTCGTTAGCCCAATGACTCCTGCTTTTGCAGCCACATAGTTAGCTTGCCCTGCATTACCAGCTACACCAACAATCGATGAAATATTGATGATACGGCCTGCTCGCTGCTTCATCATTTGACGCGTTACTGCTTTTGTACAAAGGAAAACACCTTTAAGGTTTGTATCTAACACATCGTCCCATTCGTCTTCTTTCATACGCATTAACAAGTTATCACGTGTAATACCAGCATTATTTACTAAAATATCAAGTGAGCCAAATGTTTTCACCGCTGCATCCATTAAAGCTGAAACTTCCTCTGTTTTTGACACACTTGCTTGTACGGCAATAGCCTCGCCACCATTCTCTTGAATTATTGCGACAACTTCTTCTGCCTTTGTCTGAGAGCCACTATAGTTAACGACAACTTTAGCTCCTGCATCAGCGAGCTTTAATGCAATAGCGCGCCCTATTCCACGTGAAGCACCTGTTACAACAGCTACTTTACCTTCTAATTTACGCATTAATTGTCCACTCCTTCGCCGCTTCTAGCACAGTCTCTAACGATGCTTCATCATAAACACAGTATGTTGCAACAGATCGATCAATTTTTTTCACTAATCCACTTAATACTTTGCCTGGTCCACATTCAATAAAGACATCGACACCTTGTGCAATCATTTCACGCACAGATGCTTCCCATTGCACTGCGCTATATACTTGCTCTACTAACTCATGTTGAATAGCCGGTATATCCTCTAATTCTTTCGCCATTACGTTACCGATTACAGGGATTTGTGGAGCTGACAATGAAAGATCAGCTAACGCTCCTCTTAATTTTTCAGATGACGGACGCATTAACTCTGAATGGAATGGTCCACTAACAACTAAAGGTATTGCTCGTTTGGCTCCTGCTTCCTTCGCAGCTAAAGAAGCCTTTTCAACGCCTTCTTTTGTACCAGAAATAACGATTTGCCCCGGGCAGTTTACATTCGCTACCTGAACCGGATCTCCTGCTACAGATACTTTTTCAGTTACTTCATGCAGTGCCTCAAGCTCCATCCCAAGAATGGCTGCCATAGCACCTTTCCCTGCTGGCACAGCTTCATTCATATAAAGACCACGCTTATGAACGACTGAAACTGCATCCTCGAACGAAAGCACACCAGCGATTACTAATGCACCATATTCTCCAAGTGAATGGCCAGCCGCATAGTTTGGCGTAATACCGGCTGCACGTAATTTCTCTGCAACCATCACACCAGTAGTTAATAATGCCGGCTGTGCATTGTATGTCAATGTTAACTCCTCAGCTGGACCCTCTAACATAAGCTTAGATAGTTCAAATCCAAGTGATTGATTCGCACGGTCATAAAACACTTTACTTTCAACGGTATTCTCTACAAACTCTTGCCCCATTCCAACTACTTGAGAACCTTGGCCTGGAAAAATAAATGCTATTTTCGTCATTTTTCATTCATCCCCTTTTATCAATTATGCCTCGGCATAATTTGCGTCCGGAATCGGCTTTGTGCCTAGGCCTGCGAGAGGGCCGACACGACGTCGGTCATTTCGGTAAAGCCACAGGACGTGGCGTTTTTTACCGATGCAGGTCAGTTAGCCGTTATCGCATGAATGCGATGATTTTAGGCTAACATCCATTATTGAACTCCTTTCCGATTCCGTGACATCCGCCGGAGGCTTTAGGCCAACAAATGTTTTCTGTGCGAAAACGTAGTGTTAACGCAGTGGCAGCAACATGGTTTTGTCTGTGCGAAAGCGTAGCGACAGCAACAACACGATGTTGGTCACTCAGTCATTGCCACAGGTGACGTTCTTAGACTGAGTTTCAATATTTATTTCAGCGGGTGTTTGGACACATGTACCTGTCGCTACACTTTAGGTACAAAAGGCACCTACTGAAAGAAGTTAATCAATTTCTAAGTGACGTACTGTATCTGTAATCGTCGAGATGACTGTATGCTCTACCATCGTATTTGCTTGGCGAATTGCACTGTAAATTGCCTTGGCATTGGATGATCCATGTGCCTTAATCACAGGCGCTTGTAAACCAAACAAACCTGCACCGCCATACTCTGTGTAATCCATTTTATTTTTCAAATCACGTAAATTTTTTTTCATAAGTGCTGCTGAAATTTTTGTTTTTGTTGAAGACATAAACGCCTCTTTTAGCATGGAAAATAACGCGCCAGCAGTACCTTCTATCGATTTCAACACCATATTACCTGTAAAGCCATCTGTTACAACAACGTCCGCTACCCCTTCAAGTAAGTCACGAGCTTCTACGTTGCCGATAAAGTTCAAGTCCGCTGCTTTTAATAACTCGAAGGTAGCTTTCGTTAATTCATTCCCTTTTTTATCCTCAGTACCGATATTTAGCAAGCCGATACGTGGCATTTGTAAGCCGCCTACCTTTTTCGCGTAAATATCGCCCATAATCGCATATTGCAATAAATGCTCTGGTCGCGCATCTGCATTTGCCCCTAAATCAAGCATTAAGAAGCCTTTACCGTCCAAAGTCGGTAGTGTAGTGGCTAAAGCAGGTCTAGCAATCCCTTCAATACGTCCTACTTTAAATAAGCCTCCAGCCATTAAAGCACCTGTATTACCTGCAGAAAGACATGCATCTGCCTTTCCTTCTTCCACTGCATCCATCATTTTTGCCATAGAAGAATCCTTTTTTCGACGAACAGCACGTGCTGGATCATCTGTCCCTTCTACAACTTCCTCACAATGCACTACAGTCAATCGTTCATGTATTTTTAAAAATGGTTCAAGCTTTTCCTGCCGACCATATAGTTGAATTTCTAAATTCGGAATTTGCTCTAAAGCTAATAAAGCACCTTCAACAACTGATTTTGGTGCGTTGTCGCCACCCATTCCATCAAGCGCTAATTTCATTGTAATTCACCTTTACCTTTCGTGCGGTACATATCAAATTCACCAACAAAAACTGTTTCACCGTTAACGGTGGATGTTACCTCTACTTTTGTACGATGATTTTTTTCATCACGTCCGATAACGATAGCTTTTGTAATAACACGATCTCCAGCTCTAACAGGTTTCACAAATGTAATATTGGAATGCACGGTTAATGCCAATTCGTCATCAATAACGGCTACCGCTAATGAGTTTGCCTGTGCAAACAAATGATGTCCACGTGCGATGCCATTGCGCTGAAAAACATGCTCTTCTTTAACGTCAAAAATAGATAATGCACGATTATCCAATTCAATATCAATAATTTCCCCGATTACTTCATCAATCGGTAGTGACTTTACTTCATTTTCATAGGTCTTCGAAGCAACATCTTTAATTCGTTCTCGTAATTCTGGAATCGCTAATTCCATACGATCTAAACGAATCGTTTGGACACTAACCTGAAATTGTGTTGCTAGCTGTTCATCTGTGACGAATGGGTTTTCAGCTATCGTTTCAGTTAATAGTCGCTGTCGCTCTTTTTTTGTTCGTCTCAACATCATTCGCCACCTTTTTAGTTGTTATTAGCACTTGGTACTAATATCAGTATATAGAGTATAAAAAAAGAATGCAAGACTTGTTTTAAAAACAAGCGCTTGCATTCTTCGAGCAGTAACTCACTATTTATCGTTAGTCAAAACGTTCGCCTAGTAACACACCCGACTCTTTAAGCATTTCACGTAAATGTTTATACTCATCATCACGCCAAAAAGCATCACTCTCAAGCATGTCCGTAGCATCTTTTCTTGCTGTCTCAAGAATTCGATAGTCATGCACTAAGTCCGCTACTTTGAAATCAGGCAAGCCACTTTGTTTACGTCCAAAGAAATCACCTGGTCCACGTAATTCCAAATCTTTTTCTGCTAGTCTGAAGCCATCATTCGTTTCGGTCATTGACTGCATTCGTTCTTTACCTTCATCAGACTTTGGATCAGCAAGCAACACACAGTATGATTGATGCTCACCTCGTCCAACACGCCCTCGTAGCTGATGCAATTGAGCTAATCCGAAGCGTTCAGCATCATAAACAATCATAAAAGTAGCATTCGGAACGTTTACTCCAACCTCAACGACTGTTGTCGATACGAGCACATGAATAGTACCTTCACTAAAGGCTCGCATAACGGCATCTTTTTCATCTGCTGTTAGGCGGCCATGCATTAATCCGACATTGTATCGTCCACTGAAATATGTGGCAAGCTGCTCGTAGATTTCTACAGCATTTTGTACATCAAGTTTATCTGACTCCTCAATAAGGGGACAAATAGCATATGCCTGTCTACCAGCAGCAAGCTCTAATTCTAACTTTGACATAACAGAGCCTAATTGCTCTTTTTTCATCCAATGTGTTTCGATTTGTTTACGACCTGCTGGCATTTCGTCAATCATCGAGACATCCATTTCACCAAATGCTGTGATAGCAAGTGTACGCGGAATAGGTGTCGCCGTCATAAAGAGCACATCTGGATTCTCTCCTTTATCCCGTAATATTCTACGTTGCTCGACACCAAAACGATGCTGTTCGTCTGTTATAACAAAACCAAGCTTGTAAAAAACTACATCGGGCTGAATAAGCGCATGCGTACCAATTAAAATATCTATATCACCATTTGCAAGCTCTTCTAAAAGCAATCGACGCTCCTTTGCTTTCGTTGATCCTGATAATAAAGCTACACGCACATCAAATGGCTCAAACCAAACTTTTAAATTTTCAGCATGTTGCTCAGCTAAAATCTCCGTGGGCGCCATTAACGCTCCCTGAAAACCAGAAGTAACAGCTGCATATAAACATATTGCCGCAACGACAGTTTTCCCCGATCCTACATCACCTTGAAGTAAACGATTCATACGATGAGGTTCTTTTAAATCTTTGCAAATTTCATTAACGACGCGTTTTTGAGCACCTGTTAAATCGTATGGCAATGATGCAATAAAGGCACGTAACTTATGCACATCAAACTGAATAACTGTCCCTTTCTCACTATCCTTTCGAACTTTACGCAAAGCTTGTATTCGTAGTTGAAAGTTTAGTAATTCTTCATAGGCAAAGCGTCTTCTCGCTTGCTTTGCATGTCCCGCATCAAGGGGAAAATGAATTCCCTCAAGCCCATCACGCATCGAGACAAGCTTATAATCCGCTTGTAAATGCTGTGGGATAGCATCCTGTACCTCTACACCAAAATCATCCAACACTTGTCGCATGTACTTACGAAAACGTTTTTGCGGAATCAAGCCTCTTAAACTATAAACAGGTTCAAAGTCGACCTGATCTGTTTTCGGACCAAATGTAACAGTCGTTCCATTTATAACTTGTCTGCCTCGATCCCATTTTCCTGTCACAGTAATAATAGCTCCTGGAACAAGTTTTGGTTTCAAATAGCCTTGATTAAAAAAAACAACCTTTACTAAATGTCGCCCTGCTAGCACCGTCACTTGCAGTCTTGATTTATTGCGCCCTAAAAACAATATTGTTGGTTCACGTTCAACTTTACACTCAACAGTGACACGTTCATTATGTGGTGTTTGTGCTAAATCCTTCAAACGAAAATCTTCATGACGATGTGGAAACGTCCATAATAAGTCCGCTACCGTCTCGATACCTAATGCCTCTAAATGTCCTGCTGTTTCTTTCCCGATTCCCTTTAAATCGGTAACGGGACTCGTTAAATCATTCACCTTACACGACAGCTCCTTCAAAGATTTTTACTACAAGTGCCTTACCTGTAGTCATTAGCATAACCATTCTACTTTTTAGCTTAAGAGTTTCCTCTTTCGTTACGATTAGATTACTCTTAGCTTTCATATTCTTACTTGTATTAGGCACTTTTTGAACAATTCATACTGCGCATTTTTATCTTCAATAGTATTATATATCTTTTCATTTTCACTAAGATAGCAGAAAGGTACACATATTATTTGATTTAACTCCCTGTGCTTTACGCTTCTTCGTAAATAATCCAATAACTTTTTCTCAGCATATAATGTTGAGAGGTTAACTAAAAGGAGTGAAATCATAACAATGAGACCGCAATCACCTCCACCAGCCAACAGACCACCAAAACCTTATGCGTCTTATATCATTGACTGTATATATCAAAACACTTATGTATGGCTTAGAAATGGGCAACAGTTTTGGTTTTACCCTACTCGTATTGAAATGGGTGAAGTATCTGGATATCGATGGAACGTTGCTTATTGGGAGTTCTACGGATTTGACGAAGGACTGATAGATGCCGTTGCCTGTTATCCAACCCCTACCCCATACTAAAACCCTAAAAGCCTTATGGTAAAAACCAAAAGGCTTTTTATTGGCTTAATGTTAGTAGTAAAAAAAACTATCAAAATAAAGTGTCAGCGTTCCTCTATTCAATAAAATTAGAAGCTCATAAAAAAACACGCCCAATAAGAGAAAGCGTGTTTAATACTTTTATTTTTGAAGTGATTGGATACTCTCTAAATTGCCGTTATCCAGTATGGCTTTACTAATAGCCCTACCTGTTGGTGTTGCAGCTAGACCACCACGAGCAGTTTCTTTTAAATTCGGACTCATTGATTGTCCAATTCGATACATCGCACCAATCACTTCATCACATGGGATACGACTTGTGACACCTGCAAGTGCCATATCCGCTGCCACGAGCGAATTCGCCGCACCCATAGCATTTCGTTTTACACAAGGCACCTCTACTAATCCAGCTACTGGGTCACAAACGAGTCCAAGCATATTTTTAAGGGTAATTGCAAAAGCTTCCGCACATTGCTGAGGGGAACCACCCGCCATCTCTACAATCGCTGCAGCAGCCATACCCGCAGCAGAGCCAACCTCTGCCTGACAGCCACCTGCAGCACCTGAAATCGATGCATTATTGGCTACAACGAAGCCAAATGCACCCGATGTGAATAAATAATGAATCATTTGCTCACGTGTCGGATTTAGCTTGTTTTTCACAGCAAATAGTGTTCCAGGTACAACTCCAGCTGAGCCTGCCGTTGGTGTTGCACATATTGTACCCATTGCAGCATTCACCTCGTTTGTTGCAACCGCTTTACTCACTGCGTCAAGTAATAAATCCCCTGATAAGGAATTTCCTTGGGCAATATAATTTTGAAGCAATACTGCGTCACCACCAGTTAAACCTGTCACAGATTGCACACCTTTTAAGCCTCGTTCAATAGCTTCCTCCATGACCGTTAAATTACGATCCATTTGCTTTATAATTTCTTCGCGAGAGCGTCCAGTTATTAACATTTCTTGCTCAATCATAATTTCAGAAATTAGTTTTTCTTCTTGCTCTGCTCGTTCTACTAGCTCACGAACATTATGAAACAATACGTCCATGCTAGGACACCCCCTTAATTATTTATTTTAGATACCTTTGTAATATGTGGTATTAACGAAATTTGTTGTAGAACTTTATCCTCGATATTTTGATCGACTTCTATCACCATCAGGGCCATTAAACCGCGTTCAATACGTGAAACTTCCATATGTCCAATATTAACTTCATGCATCGCTAAGCAATTTGCAACATTGGCAATACAACCAGCGCGATCATCATGTACAACAAGAATCGCTGGCATCCCACCTGTTAAACGCAGCTTGAAGCCATTTACCTCACTCACTTCAATTTTACCGCCACCAATTGATATCCCAACAACTGATATTTCTCCTTCATCATCACCAATGACAAGGCGAGCTGTATTCGGATGCTCTGTATTAGCTGTTTCTGGGATAAATTCATACTCTAACCCTACTTTTTCCGCTTCAGCAAAAGATGTTTTAATTCGCTCATCAAATGTATCGTAATTTAATAGGCCTCCTATCAACGCTACATCGGTTCCATGCCCTCTGTACGTTTCTGCAAACGAACCATATAAATGAATTTTTGCCCACTTCGGCTGTCTCCCAAATAAATCCCTTGCAACGCGTCCAATTCGAGCTGCACCTGCCGTATGAGAGGAGGAAGGCCCAATCATTACGGGTCCAATAATATCAAATACAGAAGTAAACTTCATACAAACACCCCTCAATTCTATTCCTATAATAATATTTATTTATATCATGCTTGATTGCTACTATAAAAGTAAAGCACTAATTTATCAACTTTCAGAAAATTTACACGACTATAATTTACACTTTGAAAATGTTGCTTTTATATTGTCCATTCAACAAACACAAAGATTTTAAAAGATTGATATTCCAATATTTCCAAGCACCTTGTCCTCTGGGTGCATACAGAGAATTATTTATTTTTGGCTATTTTTTATAGTTTATTATGCCCTGTTCTCCTCGTACCATAAACAAAAGCAGTACACGACTTGTGCACTGCCTTATCTACTTATACGTAAAGTAGCATTGTATTATTCTACTGAAATAATATATGGATATAATCCCTGTTTACCATTAAATAACTCAACTTCAACCTCTGGATAGCTCTCTTCAATAAATCGTACTAATTCCGAGGCATTTTCTTCCGTTGTATCCTCACCATAAATAACAGTTACAATTTCAGCATCTTCATCCACTAAATCAGTAATTACCTTCTCAGCAGCATCTTTTAATGCTGGAGTAGATAACACAATTTTCCCTTCTGCAAGAGCCATGAAATCGTCCTTATGGATTTCTACACCATCAATAGATGTATCACGAACTGCATAAGTTACTTGGCCTGTTTTCACATTCGCAAAGGCTTCAGTCATCGTTGCTTGGTTCATTTCAACTGCTGCTTCTGGATTGAATGATAAAATAGCTGCCATACCTTGAGGAATTGTTTTCGTTGGAACTACAGCCGCTTCAATATCTAAAAGTTCTACCGCTTGTTCTGCAGCCATGACAATATTTTTGTTGTTCGGTAAAATTAACACTTTTTCTGCACCAATTTCTTGAACTGCCTTAACAATATCTTCGGTTGAAGGGTTCATCGTTTGACCGCCTTCAATCACATAAGAAGCACCAATTGAACGAAGCAATTCCGCAACTCCCTCGCCCATTGCAATCGTTACAATTGCATATGGATGCTTTTCTGCTTTTTTAGCTGGAGTAGGTGCTTTATGATCCTCACCAACAATGGCAGAATGTTGTTCACGCATATTGTCTACTTTAATTTTAATGAGACTACCATATTTTTGACCCATTGCTAAAACAGCGCCTGGTTGCTCAGAATGAATATGCACTTTTGCAATTTCTTCATCTGAAATAACGAGTAAAGAATCACCTAGAGGGTTTAATTCATTGCGGAATTGTTCTTCGCTAAATGGCTCTTTTCCTTCTTCAAAACGTACCATGATTTCTGTACAATAACCAAATTCAATATCCACTGTATTCATGAAATCTTGTGCTCTATGATGCTCTGCATTGATTAAATCATCTAAAGTCGCTTCATTTTTTTGTGGTAATGGCTCACCTTTTAAGGATGCTAAGAACCCTTCGTACACAAATAGAAGACCTTGACCGCCGCTATCTACAACACCTACTTCTTTCAGAACAGGTAAAAGCTCAGGTGTACGTTCCAAGGAAGCCTGTGCTTCGGCAGTAAATGCTTCCATCACTGCAATGATATCGGTTTCAGTTTCTGCCACTTCTACGCCTTTTTTCGCCGCTTCTCGTGCTACCGTTAAAATCGTTCCTTCGACTGGCTTCATTACTGCTTTATAGGCTGTATCAACACCTGCTTGGAAGGCATTTGCAAAGCCTTTGGCATCAATTGTCGCTTCTTTTTCAATAAACTTACCAAAGCCACGGAATAACTGCGATAAAATAACGCCAGAATTTCCGCGCGCTCCCATAAGTAAACCTTTTGATAAAGCCTGTGCTGTTTTACCGATATGTTCTGATGCAGAAAGCTCTGTCTCTTTTGCGCCAGATGACATCGATAAGTTCATATTCGTTCCTGTATCACCATCTGGTACTGGAAATACATTTAATGAATCAACATAATTTGCATTTTGGAATAGGTGATGCGCACCCATTTGCACCATTTCTGCAAACTTTATTCCGTCTAAAGACTGCATTAGATTTAGTTCCTCCTCTTAATTCGCTACACGAACGCCCTGCACAAAGATATTGACAGATTTTACGCTCATACCTAATGTTTTATCCACTGTATATTTGACTTTCGATTGTACTTGATAAGCAACTTCCGAAATTTTCGTCCCGTAACTAACAATAATGTACATATCAATATGTAAATCGTCGTCCTGTTGTCGAATCACAACACCTTTTGCAAAGTTTTCTTTACGTAAAATATCAGTTAGACCATCACGAATTTGATGTTTAGATGCCATGCCCACAATACCGTAGCATTCTACAGCAGCGCCACCAGCAATTTGCGCAAGTACATCTGTTGAAATATCAATTTGGCCGAATTCATTGTTTAACTCAATTGACATAGAAATGCCCCCTTGGCTCTTTTTGACTAAGCTATATTGTAACACTTTCGTTACACAATAAGCAACCTAGGAGGGCAAGGAAGCGCTCTGTATCAACGTTTTTACTGACATTATATAGGTGAACATACCCCTTCATCATAATTTTCATTTTTGCTATAGAACGTATTACGTCCATTTTGCTTTGCCTTGTATAATGCTTGATCGGCTAAATCACAGCATGTTTTCAATTGTTCAATATTTGATACATTGACATGGCACATCCCAATACTGACTGTTATAATATCTGCTATTTTAGAACGTTCGTGGCGAATATTTAAGTAGCGGACTTCTTCTAAAACTTCCTCACATACATGTTCTGCAAATTTTAGAGCATGTTGGCTAACAAAAACGAACTCTTCGCCTCCCCAACGTGCAGCAAATGCATTATACTTCTCAGCAATTTCTTTTAACAGGGCTGCCACTCTTATTAATGCTTCATCCCCTTGCAAATGACCATAATAATCATTAAAATTTTTAAAGTAATCAATATCGATCATCATTACCGTTAAAGACTTTGAATTATTAAGTTGTTGCCCTATTTGTGTCAGTTTATTATTAAAAGCTCGCCGATTCGGAAGGTTTGTCAATGTGTCTCGATAAGCTTGCTCTGATAGCTCATTATTTTTCTTTGCTAATAATGTTGCCAATTGCTTGGATTTTATCATTTCTTCATCTAATAAAATGTGCTGTGTCATAAATTGCTTTTGTACCTTATAAGTATGTCGCTGAATAACCAGCCCAATTGGAATAATAAGTGACATCGGTAGAAATATATCAATACTTTCACTTGATATCCCATGACTGATATAAGCACTTATCAAAATGGCTGGTACTGTTATTAAAATAATCCAATAAAATTTACGGAAAGGAACGGCAAAAACAGTACAAATCATTAAAAACAGCACCTCATACAGAACCGCATGTTTGAAGAAGTATACGTCAATAGCAGTTATTACTGTGATTAACAATAAAACTGTATATATATATGCAAGTAAGATAGACTCGTATTTTCGCAAATTATGAGTTGAAATCTGTATCTTCTTTTCTTTCACAAATAATAGAACTGCTAAATCTATATAAAACAAAATAACGTGAATGGTAATATAAGCTGGCACCATCGCTCTTTCAGTTTTCGAAAAAAAGATCTCACCATAATGAATAATAGTAATGATGGTTGACACATACATCAGGGTCCACGCTACAGTTCGCATACGTTTTAAATTAAATTGAATCATTTCTTTGCGTATAGATAAAGCTAGCTTTTCTTGATTTTCCATAACGTTCGCTCCTGACAATCTTTCAAATAATATTACCTATTTTTATCGTCTAAATAACGAAAAACACAAGTGGCCTCCGTAAAATTGTTGAAAAACGAATAAAATGGTTTAACAGACTAATTGAATTTCCTCAATGATTGATTTTAGGCCAGACATTTTCATTAAACAAATCCACTGAAACTCAAAAAATACAAAGCAATCCTTCCAAAGAATCACGTTAGTATTGATCGATTTCCTTAAATTTTGCTTTAAGGATACTCATTCGTAAGCGATCTACAAATATGCCCTCCCTTAAACGATCTTGTCTTAAAATTCCTTCTTCCGTAATCTAACTTTCGGTAACTTATCTAGCATTTTATGATTCTCCTCTCTAGACAATTCGATACAATTCACTACACTAACAATCCCACAAAACGGAAGAAAATCCAAATACTTTATCCAAAATCCAGAATTTTATAACACCAAAAAGCTGATACTCTTTTTAGCATCAGCTTTCTTACTTAAATCACGTTTTTTATTATCAAATTAAAATAGGCTTTTAATAAGGGTATCAATCATCACAGGCATTTCCTTAAATGCGCTGTCCACATGTAATCTTTCAGTCTTTTGGTGTGCATCCTTGCCAAATGGCCCCACATTTAAAACAGGCCCTTGTAAAGAAGACATTGCTTCAAATGGAATACTATACGTATCCCCCCATACTGGTGTGTTGTGCTCAAATGCTGTCCATCCATTTGAGTCATCAGAATAATTAACATAGCTCAAATCACAAATACCATTAAAATAGTGAATTTGCTCCACTTCAATTTCAAATGTTTTTGCTGTTCTCTTCATCAATTCAATCGATTGGATTACTAGAGGGTGATTCGATGAATTGATGGCAGGATAGTAAGGTGGTGCGTATAACAACACTGTTGCTGGCGTTAGTTCCTGGCACCGAATCATTAGCTGATCCACGATGCGAATAGATTTTTCGCGATCATCCCATACATCGTTTTCAAGAACTAGACGTTTTATAGAATTGACTTCCCCAGCTCCTAATTTATTGATTGCATGCGCTAAAAGTGCCTCATAGCGAAGTACTTTTACCTCACCTACCCCCTGTACCTTTTCCCGCTCACAAACTTGTTTATACTGCTGGTTACAAGATGACATTGCCTCCAATGCTACTTGTTCAAAAATATCCATTACTTCAGATGCGGTGCGTTTTAATAAAAATACATTGTAAAGTGCTGCTGCACGATACGGTGTTTGTGTGGAATACTCCATTTTCAAGTCTTTTAATTGTAAGGATACGGGTAATGGTGTGCTTTCACCAAGATCTGTTTCACGGAAAATCGGGTTCCATTCCATATACTGTGTCATATAGGATGCAATAAAATTTGCCGTCATTCCTTTTAACGGTTCACCTACATGTGTCTCTTTACCATAGAATAGTGCAGCAGGCATAATCTTACCAATAGTACCTGAATAAATATATTCATTTGTATCAGCTGGCCCTTGTGAAAAAGAAGGCTCACTATTTAAAAATAGTTTATAAGATAGCCCATGCTGTTCACGAAGTCTTACAAGCTCAACGACTGCAGCTCGCATCCCGGCAGAGTTCACTTCTTCATCTGGGACAGACGTTAAAATCAGATTAATTGGCCACTCTTCAATACTTGCTTTTTCAATTAGCTGCATATGTAAAGCTAACCCCATCTTCATATCCATCGTTCCGCGACCAAATAAATAATTGCCCGATTCTAAATCAATTCTTGCCGCTTCAGGTAAATCCTTTTTGTATTTTGGCTCCAGTAGCTTTTTCGTTAGCTCTTCTGGATTGAAAGCAAACGACTCAAGCTCACCATACTCTTCTGTATGAACAGTATCAAAGTGACTAATTAACACTACTGTTTCTATTGCAGTTGGGTGCTTATACAAGGCAGTCACAGCATTACGACCCAGGTCCGCATCATGTAACTCAATAAGTTCTGGGTTTTTCTGAAAATATGAAAGCGTTTGCAAAATATTTTTTAATTTATAGGCAAATTCATTTTCACCTTTCGTTAATGTTCTACTTTCCCAACTGACAATTTCACACAATAATGCTCGCAATTTCTCATGTGTATTCCAAAGATAATTATTCATATAAATCTCCTTTATCCGATTTTTCAAGATTGCAAATGAATCCTCATTTTTTAATTCAATCTCAGAAAAAGCTGTGTTTATTTAGAAAGTTATGCAAGCAATAAAGAAACAACCCATATGGGGATTAAGGGATAAAGCAGTATTTTAAATGTTAAATTGCTATCCTTCCAGCCCTCATTTTTCCGTGTACCGGAAATTGTTTCCGTTAACAGGAAAGTGTATACGAAAAATATATTTGTTTTTTGTTATACAGTCAATATATTCAGAAAAAAATTTGTTTTACAAAACTTCGCGCAACGCAAACATTTATGGAGCTAGACGTAGACAAGGAATAAAAATACAATAAATAAGGGAGAGGTGAGACATGAATGCAATTATTAGAACGAGCTATGACAATTGCTAAAGTATTGGCTTCTGAAGAAAGCGAAAACAGTTTGTCCATTTCAGAGCTTTCGTCAAAATGTGATTTGCCACTTAGTACTTTACATAGAATTTTAAAAGCGATGATTAAACAAGGAATGATTGAACAAGACGAACAAACAAAGCAGTATCGTCTCGGTACAATATGGATGGAACTTGGCTTACAAGTGTATGATACGATGGACTATATTAGTAAAATTAGACCGGAATTAGAGCGTTTAGCTAGAGATGTCGAAGAAAGCGTCTATTTAAATAAACCTGCAGGGTTAGATACAATTATTATAGAAAGAATAGACAGTGCAGCTAATCCAATTCGTATTTACGATCAGTTAGGGATTCGTATACCGATGCATATTGGTGCTGCAAATAAAGCTATTTTAGCCGCTATGCCTGTTGCTCAAGCGAGAGAAATTCTCCAACAGCTAATTCCACATAAAGAAATCATTGAATTAGAGAAACAGCTTGAACAAATAAGACAACAAGGTTTTGCTACTAGCCATGGAGAAAGAACAGCGGGAACCTCCTCCATTGCAGTTTCCATTTTAAATGGTTTTGGTGAAATAGTCGGTGCCGTAAGCATAGGTTTTGTAAGCTTTAATGTTTCTAAAGAACATATCCAAACTCTCACTGAATACTTGTTAGAAACTGGTAAACGTATTTCTATGAAACTTGGCTATCGAGAGAAATAAGATTTACCCTCTTTCAGCGAGTGTTTTTTGTACCGAAAGCGTAGCGACAGGTACAGATGTCCAAACACCTACTGAAATAGAGGAACTCAGTCTAAGAATGCCACGTCCTGTGGCAATTTATCTGTGCGAAAGCGAAGCGACAGCAACACGGTTTTTTCTGTGCGAAAGCGAAGCGACAGCAACAACAACACACGACTGAGTGACCAACATCTTGTTGCTGTCGCTACGTTAGCACTGCGCTTTCGCACAAAAAACATCTACAGTCCCAAGCACAAAGCCGATACCGGACGCCATTATGCCGAGGTATAATTGATCACTTTTAAGATGTGCCCTATTTAATAACGAAATTTATACGTCTACGTTTAAAGGATTTTAGTCTGTAAAGGTTTTTTTCTTGAAAGGTTATGTGAAAACTGTTGCACTGAACGTCATCGTATGTTAAATTATTATGGTATGTAAAATACCGAACTGAAATAATAATCTTTCAGCATCAACAGTAAGGAGGGAATACAACATGCCAAAACAATGTGTAATCACTGGACGTAAAGCTCGTACTGGTAACAACCGTTCCCACGCTATGAACGCTAACAAACGTACTTGGGGTGCTAACCTTCAAAAAGTTCGTATCTTAGTAGACGGTAAACCAAAACGTGTATGGGTTTCTGCACGTGCATTAAAATCAGGTAAAATCGAGCGCGTTTAATCGTTGCATCCAAAAAATCGATTTCGCATTTGGTGCAAATCGATTTTTTTCTTTCTTTTAAATAGGAATGAAATGACTAATCCGCTAGCAATTATGTCTTGTTATAATTGCTAGCGGATTTATTTTGATATAGCAGCATCAAATCCAGTACAACCAATCGTATGCTTTCTATAGTAATGGTGATTAAGATATACTAAAGTTTTTCTTTTCCTCAAAAAGACGGGTTGGTTTTTCGTCATTATAAAAAAACCCGACTAGAGTTTGTCGGATTTTTTTACTTTCTTGTCTTTTTTAAAAAGGTTGATACACGTACGCGTAATACTACTCACAACTTTTGGTAGCTGGAACGTATATACTTTCAGGACTCTCTCCCCCTTACGCTAATCTATGCTTCTTATCATTAAACATATGCCCTGCGTGAAAGATATAGACCCTGAATCACCTATTATTTCATTACTTGTAAATCGGGATGTACCTAGAGAAATTTCTTCATTAGTTGTTTCATATTTTACTTGCCTTAATGTAACATCTTGAATCGGTTCTTCATGTGCAAAAAAAGATAAATAACGATATTGTTTATCCGCTGGAATGATGTGCGTGCCTGGTGATAAAAATTGCAACATATTTGCATGATTCATAATCTTTAATGCAACTTGTGGATGCTCTTTTTGCAACCGATAAATCGAACGGACTGCTGCTTCATAATGATCTAAGCGTCCACCTGTAACGCCTGTAAGCACAATTTCCTTTGGTTGATAAGTATACGCTTTTAACAACGCTAAATCAGTATCTGTTTCATTTTTTTCTTCTTGAAATCGTTGTCTATCATTTGTATGTGTCATCACAAGTTCGTATTCTTCATGTGTTAAGGAGTCAAAATCTCCTACAATAGCATGTGGTGTGATGCCTTGCTCGATTAAATACAAAGCACCTCGGTCAGCTCCGATAAATACGACATCATTTTGCTCTTGAAACAGACTAAATGAACACAGTTCCTCTTTTGGTCCACCAGCACAAACAACGACTACTGTCATCCTTTAATCGCAGCCTCACCAGCAGCTAGAATTTCCTGAAGTGCTGCCGTACGATCTTCTTTGCTATAAATTGCTGAACCAGCTACAAAAATTGTTGCTCCCGCTTTTGCACAAGGAATAATGGTCTCTGAATTAATACCACCGTCGATTTCTATAGCAATATCAAGATTACGTTCTTTAATAATAGCCGCTAAAGCTTCAATTTTTGGCACAACAGAATGAATGAATTTTTGTCCGCCAAAGCCTGGATTCACGGTCATCAACAACACCATATCAATATCCTCTAAAATATGTTGAATAGATTCTATTGGTGTATGTGGATTTAAAACAACACCTGGTTTCACTCCATACGAACGAATTAACTGAATTGTACGGTGTAAATGACGACAAGTTTCAACATGCACCGTAATATAGTCCGCTCCCGCTTTCGCGAATTGTTCAATATACTGATCAGGATTTTCAATCATTAAATGAACATCCAACGGTAAATCAGTTAAAGGACGAATGGCGTCTAATGCGATAGCACCAAATGAAATGTTTGGCACAAAATGACCGTCCATCACATCAATATGAATAAGCTGGGCACCTGCTTTTTCTACTTCCTTTACTTCTTCTCCTAATTTAGCAAAGTTGGCTGCTAAAATTGATGGTGCTATTTGTATCATCATTAATACCTCGGCTTTCGATCCATAATTTCTTGCATAAATTGTTCGTAATGCTTATAACGGTAGTCACGAATTTCTTCCGCCTCTACTGCTGCCTTTACCGCACATTTTGGTTCCTTTAAGTGTAAACAGCCTCTGAATTTACAATCTTCTGCAATTCGGGCCATTTCCGGGAAGCAAGCGCCTAACTCCTCTTTTTCGATTTCATCAAAATCAAATGAACTAAATCCTGGTGTGTCCGCTAATAAACCATCGCATACCTCGATTAATTCAACGTGGCGAGTCGTATGCTTTCCACGCCCTAAACTTTGTGAAATAATGCCTGTTTTTAAATTCAAATCCGGAATTAAGGTATTAAGCAATGTAGATTTTCCAACTCCAGATTGTCCTGCTAATACAGAAGTTTTTCCCTTTAGTATGGGTTGCAGACGTTCAACTAATTCTTCCTCGCCCTTAAAGGTTTGTAGTACAGTATAGCCTATACTTTCATAATCTTCTATATAACTTTGTAATTCCTCTCGTTCATGATCTTCTAGCAAATCCATCTTTGTTAAACAAATAATCGGATGTACATGAAACGACTCTAAAACAACTAAGAATCGGTCCAATAAAATGGTATTAAAATTAGGTTCTTTTACAGAAAACACTAGAATACCTTGATCTATATTCGCAATCGGAGGGCGTACTAATTCATTTTCCCGATCCATAATTTTTTGAATGGTACCGTCTGATCCCTCTGTTTCCAGTGTATATTCTACCATGTCACCAACGAGAGGGGATTCGCCGCGATTGCGAAAAACCCCACGTCCTCGACATTGTATAAGCTGTTTTCCATCATATACGTAATAATAACCGCTTAATGCTTTACGAATTTGGCCTTGCGCCATCCAATTCCCCCTTATTTGACATCATTGTAGTTGAATGTTTTTTCATCAATAATTTCTGAATCACGAATAATTTTATAGGCCACATCCTGACCATCTCCAATAACAAGTTTTATTTGGTATTCTGTATCAGCCGTAATAGTAAATTTATCAACTGTTTCTAACATTTTATGGTTTTTATCTTGAATATCAATTCGAATTGTTTGCTCTAAACCTTCCTCATTTGGTTTATATTCAATTGGCACAGTTTCCACCCAAGTTTTATCAGGCCTTTCAGCAGGGCCTTTACTTAAAATAACGGCAATTGCTGAGCCTTCTTCAACCTGAGTTCCTTCTTTTGTCAATTGTGATTTAACACTTCCAGCTGGGATTGTAGCATCATATTCTTCACGAACAACACGCCATGTCAAGCCAACTCTTTTAACATACTCATCCATTTGAGCTTTCGTATAGTTCACTACATTATCCACCCTAACCATTCTTATACCTTTACTAACCGTAAAAATAATGGTTGTATCTTTGGCAATTACGTCTATACCTGCCTCTGGTTCTTGTTTAGTAATGTATCCTTCAGGCTGCTCTGATGAGTACACTTCGTTAATTGTAATATTAGCAAATGTATCTTTTATCAATGCTTCGACTTGGCTAATTGGTCGCCCAATATAATTGTCTACTTTCGTCATTTCTACCCCAAGACTGACGATTAAATCTACTTCTGTTCCTTTTGCACGAAGCGTCTCCTCTGCAGGGTTGGTTTCAATGACTTTATCCTTTTCTATCACCTCATCATAACGCTTCTCTTGTTCACCAACAGTGAAGCCCTCAGCCTCTAACGTCTTAGTAGCTTCCTCAATTGTCATATTAGCTACAGAAGGAACAGGGATTTTTTTGGGGCTAAATAACTCTGTTGCAAATAATAAATATAGGAAAATAGCGATGGCTGCTAAAACTAACCCAACAAATATTGGCCATTTCTTCTTTTTCTTTACAGGAGTTACCTTGTCAACAGATTTCTTAACTTCGGGTTTCGGCTTTGATTGTGCAATTGGTTCAATTGCTCTAGTCTGCGTTAAATCTTCGTCCTTACGTATAACCGGCTCTTTTATAATCGGAATAGCCTTTGTAACATCATTATCTACTGGTATTACAAATTTAGGTTCATTAATACGATTTGGCGATAAAACCGTCTCTAAATCTTCTTGCATTTCTTCTACAGTTGCATAACGATGAGATGCGTCTTTTGCTGTAGCCTTCAGCACAATATTTTCCAAGCTTTGTGGAATTGTGGCATCGAAGGCACGCACAGACGGTGTCTCAGCCTGTAAATGCTTTAGAGCAATCGAAACAGCTGACTCTCCTGAAAATGGCAATTCCCCTGTTAATAATTCATATAAAACAATACCAAGTGCATAAATATCAGATTTATTTGTTGCTGTACCGCCACGAGCCTGCTCTGGTGATAAATAATGCACTGTTCCAAGCACAGAATTTGTTTGTGTAAATGACGTCGCACTAAGTGTCATTGCTATGCCGAAATCAGTTATTTTCACATTACCTTCAGCATCCATTAAAATATTTTGGGGTTTAATGTCACGATGGATAATATGATTTTCATGAGCATTGGCAATAGCAGATGTTAGTTGCTTCATAATATGCACACTTCTGGCAGGAGAAATCGGTGCAAATTCCTGTATGTACTGCTTTAATGTTTTCCCTTGGACATACTCCATCACAATATAATGCAGATCGCCATCATCACCTACATCATAAATACTAACAATATTTGGATGTGTAAGGCTTGTAACAGAAAGTGCCTCACGCTGAAAACGTCGATGTAATTCATCTTCATTCGTAAAATCATATCGTAATATTTTAATCGCTACATCACGGTTTAATATCATGTCATGTGCCAAATAAACATTAGACATACCACCGCCACCAATGAGCTCTATAATTTTATAGCGATCACTAATTCGTTTACCTACAAGCATACTTACACCTCCTCATCTTGCCTTGTGAGTAGCACGAGGGAGATATTGTCTTCCCCCCCGCTTGCATTTGCTAATTCTACAAGTTTCCGTCCTTTTTCCTCTATTGAATCTGGATACATAATAATTGATGCCATTTCATACACTGTGAGTTTATTACTTAAACCGTCCGAACAAATGAGTAAATACGATTCTGATGCTAAGTCTATCTCATAAAAGTCTGGTTCAATCGTTTCTTCTGTACCTACAGCTTTTAAGATGAAATTTTTCTTCGGATGTGTTAACGCTTCCTCTTCACTAATCTCACCATTTTCAACGAGAACATTTACATATGAGTGATCTCTTGTTATTTGTTGTGCACCATCTTCAAAGAAATAATACACACGACTATCGCCTACATGTGCGATAAAGCAATGACTTTTTTCAATTAACACTGCAATAAACGTCGTGCCCATTCCTTTACAGTCTTCATGTGATAAAGAATAGTCATATATACTTTTATTCAATTGCTTGACTGCTTGTAATAACCACTCTCTTTTTGATGTTGTTGATGCAAAATGATGTACCTCTTCCTGTAAAAAAGCGGATTCCATTTGTTTCATCGCCATATCACTCGCTACATCGCCAGCATTATGACCACCCATGCCATCCGCTACAAGTGCTAGTGCAAGCCCATCTGGACGTTCAAAAAATGCAGCACGGTCTTCATTAATTGCTCGTTTTAACCCAATATCACTCTCGACTGTGTATTTCAACACTGGTCACCTCGTTTCTTCAGATCTCTCTTGCGCACGTAATTGACCACACGCAGCAGCGATATCAGAACCTTGCTCTCGGCGGATCGTTACGTTAATACCATTCTTCTTTAATGTTTTTTCAAAAGCAAAAATTTGACTACGAGATGTGCGAACGTAATCACGTTCTGGTACGTAGTTTACAGGAATTAAATTCACGTGGCATTTGATTCCTTTTATTAATGCAGATAATTCTTCTGCGATTTCAACTGAATCATTTTCACCAGACATTAAACCGTACTCAAAACTAACACGTCGGCCTGTCTTTTTTGTGTAATAACGTACGGCTTCCATTAATTCATCCAATTTGTATGCACGTGCAATTGGCATGAGTTTTTGACGAGCCTCTTGGTTTGGTGCGTGTAAAGATACTGCAAAATTGATTTGTAGCTGTTCATCAGCAAATTCATAAATTTTTGGAACAATTCCTGATGTTGATACGGTAATATGACGTGCACCAATGTTTAACCCTTTTTCATGGTTAATAACTTTTAAGAAGTTCATCATCGCATCATAATTATCGAAAGGTTCCCCAATACCCATAATGACGATATGAGACACACGCTCGCCCATTTCATCTAAAGTCTGTTGTACTTTTACAACTTGCTCTACGATTTCTCCCGCTAATAAGTGACGTTTTAAACCACCTAACGTTGAGGCACAAAACGTACAGCCAATGCGGCAACCTACTTGTGTAGTAACACAAACAGAGTTTCCATAATCATGACGCATTAATACAGTTTCAATGGAATAGCCGTCTTGTAATTGAAATAAAAACTTGATCGTTCCATCTTTAGATTCTTGTTGAATAATTGTTGACAATGTCGTCAATGCGAAACTTGCTTCAAGCTTTTCGCGTAATCCCTTTGAAAGGTTAGACATTTCTTCAAATGTCTTTACACGTTTATTATATAGCCAATCGAAAATCTGTGCTGCACGGAACGGTTTTTCACCATTTTCTTTTAACCATTCTTCTAACTGTTTCGGTTGTAATGAATATACCGATTCTTTTAAATTTGGTTTTTCCTTTTTTGCTCGTCGAACAGGCTTGTCTTCTGCTTCTTCAACCAAGTCGTTAATGCGCTCATCAAATTTCTCTTGATCCACCATTAGTTGGATCCTCCTTTTTTACGAAAGGCGGCAACGAAGAAACCGTCACAGCCAAAGTCTTGTGGAAAGACTTGAAGCATGCCATTTGCTTGCTTTTCCGCTAATTTTGTTGGTAAAGATTCTAGTTGTATCGCTTCCATTTCTGGATGCACTGTTAAAAAGGCTTTTACGGTGCCTTCATTTTCTTTTTTATCGACTGTACATGTACTGTACACAAGCTTGCCGTTTATTTTCAATACTTTTGTTGCAGCATCTAGTAAAGCCAATTGTATTTTTTGGAGGTTTTCTATATCTTCCTCTCGCTTTGTATATTTAATATCTGGCTTGCGGCGCATGACACCTAAACCACTGCAAGGTGCATCGACTAAAATAGCATCAAATGATTCTGGTTGTAGAAAATCAGGTGCTTTACGACCATCAATAGGCGCAGTTTCTACTATATCAATTCCTAGACGATCTGTATTATGGTCGATTAAATCTAATTTATGTGGGTGAAGATCGGTCGCTAAAATTGAGCCTTCATTTTTCATAATCTCAGCTAAATGTGTTGTTTTTCCACCTGGTGCCGCACACATATCTAAAACACGCATGCCTGGAGATGGATGCAAGACGTTTGCTGGAATCATTGAGCTTTCATCTTGAATAGTAATTAGCCCCTCTTGGAATGCCCTTGTTCGAGCTGGCTGACCATTTGTTACATGTAAACATTCAGGCATCAAGTCGCTCTTGTTAGCAGTTAAGCCTTCTGATTCTAAGTTGGCAATCACTTCCTCAATGCTCGCTTTTGTCGTATTTACACGGACTGTCTGTACTGGAGGTATATTATTTTCATGTAACATTTCACTTGCTACATCAAAACCATAGTTATCGACAAAGCGTTGCACTAACCACTCTGGATGGCTTGTTTCAATAGCAAGGCGCTCGATTGGATCTTTAATTGCATCAGTAGAAGCTACACCCTGACGTAAAATAGATCGTAAAATACCGTTGACCATTGAAGCTATGCCTTGGTGACCTCGACGCTTAGCAATTTCAACAGCTTCATTTACCGCTGCATGTGGTGGTATACGAGTTAAATAATGCATTTGATATAACGATAAACGTAAAAGCCAGCGCACCCAATGATCCACTGAACCACGAATAAATGGCTCTAAATAGTAGTCGAGTGTCATTTTATATTGAAGAGTGCCATACGTAATTTCAGTTAACAGCGCGCGATCCTTCGCTTCGATTTTATGCCGCTTTATTGTTTCGTTTAAAAGCAAATTACTATAGGCTTGATTTTTATCTACTGCTAAAAGAATAGAAAGTGCAGCATCACGAACATTTCCATCCCAAATTACTACGCTTTTTTTACTCATTTAAACTGGTCCCCGATCTGTAATTTAGAACCTGTACCACGCAAATATTCCTCTGCTGTCATGCGTTTTTTACCAGCGGGTTGTACATCATACAGGGCAAGTGTTGTTCCATTTCCAGCTGCAACTTCAAAATGATCCTTTGAAATCGTAACAACTGTACCAGGAATAGCATCATGCTTTGTGTTTCCAACCTTTGCCCACCAAATTTTGAAGTTTCCATCTTCAAATGTTGTATAAGCAACTGGCCACGGATGAAGGCCACGCACTTGATTGTATAAAGTTGTAGCATCCTTTGTCCAATCGATACGTTCTTGTTCACGCGAAATATTACTTGCGAAGGTTACCTGTGCTTCATCCTGTACTATACGATTATTTGTTCCATTTATAATAGAAGGAAGTGTGTCTTTTAATAATTCACAGCCTACTACACTTAGCTTATCAAAAAGTCCGCCTGTATGATCTTCCTCTTCAATTAGGATAGCCTTCTGAGATATAATATCACCTGCATCAAGCTTCTCCTCCATATACATAATGGTTACACCAGTCTCTTTTTCACCATCAATAATTGCTTGGTGAATTGGTGCACCGCCACGATATTTCGGTAAAAGTGATGCATGGACGTTAATACAACCAAGGGATGGTGCATCTAATAATTCTTTCGGCAAAATTTGTCCAAAAGCCGCTGTTACAATTAGATCCGGCTGTAAATCAAGAATTTGCTGTAATTCCTCAGAACCACGTAGCTTTTCCGGTTGTATAACATGTAAGCCTAATTCCATAGCTGCGGCCTTTACAGGTGGTGGTGTAAGAACGCGTTTACGACCAACCGGACGATCTGGTTGCGTAACTACAGCTTTAATATCATAGCCTTCATGGTGTAGCATACGCAAAATTGGCGCGGAGAAATCAGGTGTTCCCATAAAAATTATTGACGTCATGCTATTCCTCCTCTTCAGCATACATTGCTTCAAGTTCTTCTTCTGTGACAATGCGTTTAATTTTTGAATCGAAAAGCACGCCATCTAAATGATCGATTTCATGTAAAATTGCACGTGCATCAAAGCCTCCAGCTTCGAGCTCATAAACGCGTCCTTCACGGTCACAGGCTTCAATTTTTACATAGTCAGGGCGTTCAACTTCACCGTATAATCCTGGAAAGCTTAAGCATCCCTCAATATCTACTTCAGCTCCATCTGTTTCAATAACAGTAGGATTAATCATTTCTAAAATATCTCGTTCCTCACCAAGCTCAACAATTGCGACACGTAAGCCTACATTTATCTGTGGTGCTGCAATACCAACGCCATCATATTCAACCATTGTGTCATATAAATCATCTAGTAATGTAATAATTTCATCATTAATTTCGGATACTTCTGCACACGGTGTAGACAGTACCTTTGCTGGATGTTCTACAACTTTTTTAATTGCCATCTTCTGTTCCTCATTTCTATATTTAAGGCTTATTACCTTGTCTAATTGGATTCCATATCATTACCTTAAGTTGTCATTAAACCTTTTATCACATTACATACGCTTTAAGAAAATGTCATGCCCAACTTTCGGTGATTTATATAGTTGACGGATCTAAATCTACCGTCATCAATATACCCTGTTTAATCCATTCCGCTCGATACATCGCAAGAAGGCGCTGTAAGACCGGAATCAGATTTGGTTCAATTTTATATTTTATCAAACATTGATAGCGATATCTATTTTGGAGACGGCTAATGCTTGCAGTAGTTGGACCAATAATGGCAACTTGATTTGATAAGTTTCCTCGTAGCCAATCTGCAGCACGGCTGGCATACTCTGCCGCCAGCATAACATCCTCGTGAGATATTTGAACAAGCGCGACAAAATAATATGGTGGATAGCTCGAACGACGACGTAAAAACATTTCACGTTCATAAAATGGCTCGTAATCCTGTAGTTTTGCCAACTCAATAGCATAATGCTCCGGGGTATACGTTTGAATAATAACCTCACCATGCTTATCATGACGACCAGCCCTACCACTTACCTGTGTTAATAACTGAAATGTCCGCTCTGCTGCACGGTAATCTGGTAGATGGAGTGATGTATCAGCGCTTAGAACACCTACAAGCGTAATATTTGGAAAATCAAGCCCTTTAGCAATCATTTGCGTGCCGAGTAGAATATCTGCCTGCCCTTCTCCAAAAGCCTGTAAAATTTCTTCATGTGCACCTTTTTGCTTTGTTGTATCCACATCCATCCGAAGTACCCTCGCTTCAGGAAATAGCTTATAAATTTCTTCCTCTACTTTTTGCGTTCCTGTACCAAAATAGCGGATATGTTCACTTTGACATTGCGGACAAGTTTGTGGAACCCGCTCCTCGTAACCACAATAATGACATTTTAATTTTTCTGTTGTGCGATGATATGTTAACGAGATGTCACAGTTTGGACATTGTACAACCGTGCCACAATCACGACAAAGCACAAATGAAGAATAGCCACGACGATTTAAAAACAGTACCATTTGTTCTTTTTTCTCAAGCCTTACACGTATTGCGTCAACAAGCTGCTCAGAAAACATAGAGCGATTTCCTTTTTGAAGCTCCTCTCGCATATCGGCAATAAAAACGGTTGGTAATGCTTGATGCAAAGCCCGTTGCTTTAATGATAGCAAAGTATAAACACCCTTCTTAGCTCTAGCAAATGATTCTAGTGCAGGCGTTGCACTACCTAAAATGACGGGACATTTGTAAAATTCACTTCGCCAAATTGCTACATCTCTTGTATGATAGCGTGGTGAATCTTCTTGCTTATACGTTGATTCATGCTCCTCATCTAAAATAATTAGACCTATATTTGTAAAAGGAGCGAAAATAGCTGAACGGGCTCCAACAACAACGCTCACCTTTCCTTGCTGAATTTTACGCCATTCATCATACTTCTCACCAACGGATAGTCCACTATGCATCACAGCAACCATCTCCCCAAAGCGACTACGAAAACGCTCTGTCATTTGAGGCGTTAATGATATTTCAGGTACTAGCATAATCGCTTCCTTACCCTCATCTAAGACCTTTTGTATTGCTTGCAAATATATCTCAGTTTTACCACTTCCCGTTACACCATGTAGTAAAAAGGTTGTCGCAGTCTGTTCTTCCATCGATCCGGTAATAGCCTTCAGAGCATCATGTTGCTCATTTGTTAATTGTAAAGATTGAGTACGGGAAACTTCCTTAGTAAAAGGATCACGATACACCTCTTCTTGAATAAAGTGAGCGGCACCTTTGTCAATAACTGACTGTAATACTGCAGAAGATACACCTGTTTCCTCATAGATTTCCTGTGGCAAAAGAACCTCTCCAAGGTGTCTGGCCATCCATTCAATCAGCAGTCGCTGTTTGGCTGCTCTCGCTGCACCTTCCATTGCCTTATCGATATCTTGCTGATTATCTGAAATTTTGACCATACGTATTTCTTTCACATTTCCTTGCTGCTTAACGATATTTTCAATTTTTACAATTTTATCAGTTATAAGCTGCTTTAATAAGGGAAGTAATTCAGCACGCTCAAATTCTTTGAAATTAGCCTGTTGTCGCTTACCAAAAATAGCATTGACCTCTGCTGGTAAAGCTTCTTTCTCCACTTGTAGTGTTATGATTTTTTCATACTTCGCTCGAAGCGCTGATGGAAGCATGACCTGTAAGGCATCAATTTCATAGCAAATCGTTTCATTTTTTAGCCATTTTGCCATAAACAGCATTTCTTCTGTTAAAACAGGCTCTATATCTAAAATTTGTGCAATAGATTTTAATTTGTTAGATGGTACATCTGTTTCACTTTTTAATCCGACTACAAAACCTAAAACATTTCTAGGTCCAAACGGTACTTTTACTCGACAGCCCGTTTCTATAATATTTACCCATTCAATCGGCACTTCATAGTCAAATGGACGATCTACATGATATGTTGATACATCCACTATGACCTCTGCAATCAAAAAACTCATTGCTCCTCACCCTGTATGACATGCATCCAAAGTTCTTTCGCAAATTTTATGGCATCTGTCGTATCCCAAAATCGCCCATTTACTTCTGCCGTGTCACTAAAATCAATCCACTTATCAGATACAACAGATAACTTTGGTTCACCAATAACCTTTTGTCCAAAAGTTACGGCTGTCATTTCTTCTACAGATAATATCGGTGCTCCTTCAATCGTAGGAGTATTTGCTGCATGAATGAAAAATGCATGAGGATATTGGTTTTTATATTCTTCAAGTTGTTCAATAAGTTTATGCACACTTGCTTCTTTCTCATCTATAAGGATTACATTTGCCCCAAGTTCTTTCGCCTCTTGTGCTAATGCCGAGCCAATCCTACCATTTGCTTGTGTACTAATAACATGCTGCTCGTCCAAAGGAATATGAAACGCTCCTACTGTCACAACTACAGTTTTACCTACTAGTGGTCTAGCCTTCTCTGAAAAAAACTCTTGTACAATTGCCGTTATTTTCTCCGGTTCCTCTAATCGTCCCTTACCGACATAGCCACACGCCAAAAATCCTTCTGAAGGCTCAATAAATTGATAACCATCAGATGCTAGTCGTGCCAAATTCCGCTTTACCGAAGGATGTTCATACATATGCACATTCATAGCTGGTGCAATCCAAACAGATGCAGTGGTTGCAAGTAAGGTTGTCGTTACCATATCGTCGGCAATGCCATTTGCCAGTTTACCAATGACATTTGCAGTAGCTGGTGCAACTAACACTAAATCTGCCCAGTCTGCCAAGTCGATATGGGCAATAACGCTGGAATCCTTTTCGTCAAAAGTATCGAAAAAAACATCATTTTTGGACATCACTTGAAAGCTCAATGGGTTAACAAATTGCCTTGCTGATGCTGTCATGATAACCTTAACATTTGCACCTGCCTGAGAAAGCTTACTAACTAGAGCTACAGCCTTATAAACCGCTATACCACCTGAAACACAAAGTAAAATATTTTTATTCATGTGCAATATCTTCCTTTCAAATGATAAGCTCCCAAAGGAACATTCCTCGGGAGCTCTTGGCATTCTGTATAATCATAAATCCACTGCAGACTTTAACATTAATTTGGCAAAAGCTTTTTACATCAATGTTAGATTTCGTCTTCGTACACAGCTGACTCATCCTGTGATACCTTCGTAAGTACACCTGCCGCTACTTCTTCAAGTGCTTTTCCTACGTATTTATGAGAAACATACTTGTGTAAACGTTCAGTGCCTTGTTCCTCTTGCATTTGACGAGCACGTTTAGATGCTAAACTTACTAAAGAGTATTTTGAATCGATTTCTTTTTTTAATGTATCTACTGATGGGTATAACATGGGTTTATTCTCCTCTCAACATTGACAAATATCTTTTTTCAACACGTTCTCTACGACAATGCTCGGCTTTAATAATCGCATTTATTCGATCACAGGCATTTGTCACTTCATCATTTTCAACAACATAATCATATAGGCTCATCATTTCAAGCTCTTCACTTGCTGTTGCAATACGCTTTGCAATAACATCTGCTGTTTCTGTCCCTCGACCAACTAAACGATCCTTTAATTCCGTTAAACTTGGTGGAGCTAAGAAAATAAACAATGCATCTGGTGCCTTTTTACGAATTTGCGCTGCACCCTGCACTTCGATTTCTAAAAACACATCACGACCTGCATCAAGTGTTTCATTTACATAAGCTAACGGTGTTCCATAGTAATTCCCTACAAATTCAGCGTGCTCCAATAAGCCACCCTGTTCAATCAACGCTTCAAATTCTTCACGTGTCTTGAAAAAATAGTCTACACCATCTACTTCACCTTCGCGAGGATTTCGTGTTGTCATCGAGATGGAATACTCATAATTCGTATTCGGCTGAGAAAATAATTCTTTTCGCACTGTCCCTTTACCTACACCAGATGGGCCAGACAGAACAATTAATAATCCGCGTTCTTTTATCATTTATTCTCTATATCTCCCTTAATTTATAACAGATGCATACTATTCAATATTTTGAACTTGCTCACGCATCTTTTCTAAAATTGTTTTCGCTTGAACTACCGCAACGGCCGCCTCTGTTGATTGATTTTTTGAACCAATCGTATTGATCTCACGATGAATTTCCTGCATTAAAAAGTCTAATTTACGCCCAACTGAAATTGTTTCTTGTAATGTTTCCTCCAGTTGATTAAAGTGACTATCTAATCGATCCAATTCTTCGGTGATGTCCACACGTTCCGCAAATATCGCTACTTCTGCAAGTAAGCGATCTTCTAACAACGCACCGTCTGCCACTTCAGCAATTCGTTCCAATAATCGTGTACGGTATTTTTCAACAGCAAGAGGAGCGAATGAACGAATCTGATTCACTTGTTCCGTTAACTGTTCTTTATATTGTACAACAACATCTTGCAACTCTTGCCCTTCACGCTCACGCATTTGAATTAGCTGCTCAATTGCTCGCGTAACTGCTTTTTCAACAGCACTTAGTAGATCCTCGGGTGTAAGCTGTGGTTTTTCCTGTACAAGTGCTTGTTCAAGCGATAGTAGCTCTTGCATCGTCCATTTTTCTTCTAGTGGTACTTTACTCGCTAATTGTTCTTTTGCCTTTCGATACGCTTCAATTAATGACCAATTAATTTCAATAGATTGCTCGACGTTTTCCAAATCCTTAACATATACCATCACATCAATTTTGCCACGTGACAAAGCTTGTGAAATTAGTTTCTTTGCAAAAATTTCTGCTTCAAGCCATTCTTTCGGAAATTTTGCGTGAATTTCTAAAAAACGATGGTTGACCGAGCGCATTTCTACGGTTAATTGAAAGTCTCTTGTTGTTGTGACACCTCTGCCAAAACCAGTCATACTACGCACCAAGGTTCGTCACACCTTTCTTTGCATACTGGGATTATTATAACATAAGCTCAGTCATTTATGACGCCTCTCCATAAAAAATTAGACCAATTTCGCCTTGACGTAATTGTAGCTGTCGCGCAGATAAACAATGTAGCTACCGCTTCGCTTTCGCACAAAAAATTTGCTGAATGAA
The DNA here is from genome assembly GCF_044761885.1 of Lysinibacillus sp. NPDC097231. NCBI lineage: Bacteria > Bacillati > Bacillota > Bacilli > Caryophanales > Bacillaceae > Lysinibacillus > Lysinibacillus sp. NPDC097231. The sequence goes on from NZ_JBIWDH010000001.1 coordinate 250,494, forward strand.
GATAACGCAAAAGCTAATTCTACCACAATTGAAGCTATATTTTAATATTCACCTAAAAAATGCTATGATAAACATATGAAAAACTCATCATCAACAGTTAGAGATGACATTTGTAAAACATTTGTCATGTTTGAGGTTGATTAGTGTGAAGACTTAGCGACTCTTTGGAGATTAACGTCACAGATGAGACTGGTGTGTTGATTAGAAAACATTGTTTTGTTATTGAGTAATAAAAGGTTTTTTATTGATATTTTGCTTATAAGCGTCCATTTTTTAGCAGATTGTAGCGAAGGGCTACTTGATTCCCGCGGGAAAGCGAGACAGACGAGACCCTAAGGCCAACAGATGTTTTTTGCGCGGAAGCGAAGCTGCAGCAACAGATCTTAACTGTAGCGAAAGCAAAGCGACAGCTACAAAATGGTTTTGTCTGTGCGAAAGCGTAGCGACAGCAACAAAATGGTTTTGTCTGTGCGAAAGCGTAGCGACAGCAACAAAATGGTTTTGTCTGTGCGAAAGCGTAGCGACAGCAACAGCATAATGTTGGTCAAGAAGGCATTGTCACAGGACGTGACCTGCAAGTAGCCCGTAACGGAAATCGGCATCTTCTAATCAATTGAAGAGAGGATAAAAATGGCAAATCAATACATCTGTTAAAAAATAAATACGAAAGTACCGAGATGCTTTATATTTTGGAAAGAGGAATTCATATGGCATTTGATGGCTTATTTACTTATTCAATGACTGCCGACCTACAACAATTAGTAACAGGTCGGATTACGAAAATACATCAACCAAACGCTCAGGAGGTTATCCTACATATTCGTGCAAACGGAAGCAATCATAAATTACTTTTTTCGATTCATCCTTCTTACGCACGTGTTCACCTTACTGAGCAGTCTATTGATAATCCAGCAGAACCCCCTATGTTCTGTATGCTGTTACGAAAACATTTAGAGGGCGGTTTTATTTCTTCTATTAAACAGCACGATTTTGATCGCATTATAATAGTAGAAATTGAAAGTAAAAATGAAATTGGGGACCCAATCGTAAGGGAAATTCATGCTGAAATTATGGGGCGTCACAGTAACCTTTTGTTAATTGATAAGGAGCAGGGAAAAATAGTCGATAGCTTAAAACATTTACCACCTTCCGTGAATAGTTTCCGTACAGTGTTACCTGGTCAGCCTTATATGGCACCACCTGCGCAGAATAAATGGCACCCTCTTGCAGTAACCGACGAACAACTGACAAGTTATTTCGCGGAAGCAAAAACGATTAAGGAAGTTGTTTCACAATTTGTTGGCTTCTCCCCACTACATGCAGAGGAATTATTATTCCGATTAACAAACACAAAAGATAGTGTAGATTGCTTTAGAAGCTTTATTGCTTCCTTTAATAATGGTGGAACAAAGCCGATGTATGTAATCGCAAATAATAAAACATACTTCTCACCAATCGCTTTAACGCATTTACATGGAGAAGTAACAATTTATCCAAATGTACACGAGCTACTTGATCGCGTATTCTTTGCACGCGCAGAGCGCGACCGTGTTAAACAGCAGGCAGGAGATTTAGAGCGCTGGCTACAAAATGAAATCGATAAGCTTACATTAAAAACAAAAAAATTAAATAAAGACTATGAACGCGCCTCAAGGCTCGATCAGCTTCAACTATATGGAGAATTACTAATGGCGAATATTTACGCCTTTGAAAAAGGTGTAAAGGAAGTAACGGTCACTAACTACTATAGTGAAGACGGAGAGGAAGTCACTATTCCAGTAAGTGAACGTAAAACACCAATAGAAAATGCCCAAAGCTATTACACAAAATACACAAAAGCAAAAAATGCTCTTATTATGGTTCAGGAACAGCTAGAAAAAACGAAGGAAGAAATATCGTATTTTGAAATGCTTTCCCAGCAGGTTCAACAAGCTGCTCCTGGTGATATAGAAGAAATTCGTGAAGAATTAGCAGAGCAAGGATATTTAAAATTACGTCATGGTCGAAAAAAGAAAAAACAAGCCAAACCTGAACCTGAACGTTATGTGTCTTCAACAGGTGTAGCCATATCTGTTGGGAAGAATAACAAACAAAATGATATGCTAACATTTAAAATCGCTAAGCGTACAGATACTTGGCTGCATACAAAGGATATTCCTGGCTCACATGTTGTCATCCATTCAAGTGCACCAGACGACACAACATTACGAGAAGCTGCTACTTTGGCCGCCTATTTTTCAAAAGCTAGAGACTCTTCTTCTGTCCCAGTAGATTACACAGAAATACGTCAGGTAAAAAAGCCAAACGGTGCGAAACCTGGTTTTGTTATTTACTTTGAACAAAAGACTTTATTTATTGATCCAGATGAAACTGTCATTTTACAGTTAAAAAAACAGTCTTAAAGCTCGGAATACGATACGAAATGTATCGTATTCCTCTTTTTTTGATTAATCAGTACTACAATGCGATGAAAATACCCTTTTCCTCATCGATTTTTACAGACAATTCTCCCATTATAATACTTTAAAAAAAATTGATGAATCATCTGAACTGTTTATTTCGACAGTTATTGACTTCCATCTTTCTTAATGGCTAAATTTAAATATAAAACAGCATTTCAGAAAGGGCGTATCTCTATGTCTGTAGGCAAAAAATTAAGTTTTGGTTTTTCCATTATAGTCCTCACCTTAATCATTTCATTGTTGATTATGTTTATGCAGTTTACAAACATTGAAAAAAAATTAGAAAATGCACTAGATAATCGTGCTGCCCTAGTAGAGTTAGCTGATAATATTCAAATTGAACTAGCTATGCAAGGTCTTTTCATTCGCGCAATATTTATCGAGGATATAGCTACTAATAAAGACAACTTCACAAAATATTCAGGAATGCTAGATGAGCATGTAGCCGAAATGACCAAAAAATCTGATTCATCTGAGATGGATTCTTATGTAAAGGATCTAAATACATACAATGATGCATTTAATATAGCTACTGATGAAGCACTAGCACTTCATGATGCCGGGAAATTAGAAGAAGCTTTACAAAAAGTTAATGGCGAGGTTCAACAAGCTAACCAGGGACTATTAGCAGTATCCGAAAATATTATCAGTTATCAAAAGAATCAACTTGATAATGTCACAAAAGAGTCCAAACAAGCAGTATCTGATTCACAAACAATCTCAATTATCGCAATCATCATTGGTCTAATTCTTGGGATATTCCTAATGTTATATGTGCAGCGCGCAATTTCACGTCCATTAAAATCCATAGTTATTGCAGCTAATAACATTGCTGATGGTGAATTATTCCATCAAGATATTTCTCATCAATCTAAAGATGAAATCGGTCAGCTTTCTTTAGCCTTTAACACCATGAAAAGTAGCTTACGAAGTTTATTAACACATATACAAGACAATGCTGAACATTTAACAGCTTCAGCTGAAGAGCTATCTGCCTCTACTGAAGAAATTACAGCTTCTTCTCATGAGGTGACACAGCGTATTAACGAAACAGCAAATGCCGCATCTGCTGCAACAATTGCTGCCACTGAGAGTGCACATGCAATGGATGAAACAGCAGTAGGTGTGCAACGTATAGCAGAGGCAACTCAACAACTTCATGAAAGTGCAGTTACAACAAACAAGTTAGCAAATAACGGTAATAGTACAATTGATGACGCTCAACAACAAATGAACGTAATCTATGATTCTACCCATATGATTAACAATCTCGTAGAAAAATTGAGTAAACAATCAGAAGAAATAAGCAATATCACTACAGTCATTACAGCAATCTCCGAACAAACGAATTTGTTAGCTCTAAATGCTGCAATTGAGGCTGCACGTGCTGGTGAGCATGGTAAAGGCTTTGCTGTCGTAGCCGATGAGGTTCGCAAGCTAGCAGAAGAATCCAAGCAATCAGCCAATCAAATCGTATCTTTAACACAGGAAATCCAAGAAGATACACAAAATGTCGAAAAAGCTGTAGAAGATGGTCTACATTCTGTGACAGATGGTTTAAAAATTATCGGGGATGCTGGCCAAGCTTTCGAAGCAATCGTAAAAGCTATCAATACGATGACAGATCAAATAGAAGATATTTCTGCTACTTCAGAAGAAATATCTGCTAGTGCGGAACAAGTTGCTGCATCTGTCGCAGAAATTGCTAGTGGTGCATCTTCTAGTGCAGCCCATACACAAATCGTTGCTGAGGCTAGTGAAGAACAAGCTACTACAATGCAACAAGTAAACCAAGTTGCTACAGATTTAAGTGAAAAATCATTTGATTTACAAACACAAATTAATCAATTTAAGCTTTAAACCTTGAAGCAGTGGATTCTTCATGCACTGCTTGATTTATCCATAAAACCCGATTGAGGCCAACACGATGTTGGTCACACAAGCGTTTCCGCAGGATGCGGAGTACTTAGCTTGTGTACCTACCATAAGCAGTGGGGATCAAGGAACCCCACTGCTTAAGTTTCATTTTATTGATGGAAGCATTTAACCTTAAAGTCCCCAGAGAAAAGCTTTATATCATATTTTTTCTATCATTCACGCCAAAAGTCCAACGCACTTAGACAATAATAAGAATGTTTTAATAATTATATGCAGAGCCTTTCCATCTACGTAAGACAAATGAATTCCTCCACAAAACAGCAGAACAAGAGTGCTTATAACAGTTATGTTTTACTGTCTGGAATAATCCTAACTCTTCATACATATAAAGGATATAAGGAACATTTTTTTTATACATCGTTGTATATGCAAGTAGCTTATAAATTATTTCAAAAAAATTTATTCTACTAAAACCACATTTCATTCAATACAAAGATTTCTCGAAAAATGCACATTTTTTCACATCTCTGCTTTCTTTTTTCTTTTCTCTCTCGAAAAATGAATAATCTTAGATAAATACAAAACAAGATTCTTATATATCATTAATAGATAAAAATAATCATGTTTCACGATGGAAAATTACAAAAAATTACCTAAATAAAAAACTAAATCACTTAGTTTTACAAAGATTTTCTACAAATCTAGATAAATTCCTCAAGGTATTACATCTATGACTTTGGAATCATTTTTCAAAAACGAATAATATTATCAAAAAAATAGGAATTTTCTATATAGTAAATCATTTCTTTATTTTTATTTTATTTTTGATATTCAGAACAGTAAAACATCAAATTTTTATCATCGAAGCACTTTCGTTCTTTAATGTGATAAATCGAAAAAAATTATTATTCTATTAGATGTCAGATAATACTACATAAATTTGAATCTTTTTTATTTTGTACACAATGATTTTTTTGGTATATTAAATAAGAGCTTCACAGAAGGCTTAAAAATTGTATAAGGGGGATTTACATGAATAAAAACAAAAAGTTTTTATTACTAACAGTGCTTGCAGTATTCTCATTAGTTCTTGCTGCATGTGGCTTCGGCGGAGATTCGTCTGACAAATCAAAAGACGATAAAAAAGATTCTGGCTCAACAACAGCTACTTCAAAAGAGTTGAATGTAGTTGTAACTTCTGAGCCACCATCTTTACATCCAGCACTTGCAACAGATACAACTTCTGGTGCAATTCTTCAAAACGTATTTGAAGGTTTAATGGTTTTAGATCAAGATGGAAAACCAGCAGCAGGTATGGCTGAATCATGGGAAGTAAGTGATGATCAATTAACTTACACATTCAAATTACGTGATGCAAAATGGACAAATGGAGACCCAGTAGTAGCTGGTGATTTCGAATATGCTTGGAAATGGGCATTAAATGCAGATAACCTATCAGAGTATGCTTCTTTACTTTACCCAATTAAAGGTGCTGAAGCTTACAACCTAGGTAAAGGTTCTGCTGATGATGTAGCGGTTAAAGCTGAAGATGACAAAACTTTAGTAGTAACTTTAGAACAACCAACAGCTTACTTCTTAGAGTTAGTTGCATTTAAAACATATGCACCACTAAATCAAAAAGTTGTTGAAGCTAATAGCGAATGGTACACAGATGCTGGTGAAAACTATGTAACAAATGGTCCATTCACTTTAGATACTTGGAAACACAGCGATTCAGTCGTATTAAAGAAAAATCCAGAGTATTGGGATGCTGCAAATGTAGCCCTAGATACTGTAAATATTGGTATGGTTGAAAATGAAGCAACAGCTGCAACAATGTTCAAAAACAAAGAAATCGATTATTTAGGTGCTCCATATCAAACAGTAGCTCTTGATCAAATCGATGGCTTTAAAGCTGATGGTTCGTTAAAAATCGCTGACTATGCTGGTGTTTACTGGTACAAATTCAATACTACTGATAAAATTACTGGAAACGCTAACATTCGTAAAGCGTTAACTTTAGCAATTAATCGTCAAGGTTTAATTGACAATGTTACTAAAGGTGAACAAAAACCTGCTTTAGGTATGGTTCCAATTGCAATTCAAGGTTTTGAACAAGACCGTGGTTACTTCAAAGATAACGATGTTGAGGGTGCTAAAGCAGCACTTGAAGCTGGTATGAAAGAACTTGGTATTACAGATCCAAAAGATATTAAACTTAACCTTTCATATAATACAAGTGAAGGTCATGCTTCAATTGCTCAGTATATCCAAGAAGGCTGGAGCAAAAACCTTGGTATTACTGTAGGTCTTGATAACTCTGAATGGCAAGTTTATCTAGAAAAGCTTAACCAATTAGATTACCAAATTGGTCGTATGGGCTGGATTGGTGACTACAACGATGCTTACACATTCTTAGAAATGTTTGACACAGCTGCTAATGGTAACAACGATACTGGCTGGGAAAATCCAGAATACAAAAAGCTTTTAAAAGATTCTATTGTTGAAGCAGATCCTGCAAAACGTTTAGATTTATTAAAACAAGCTGAAAAAGTTGCAGTTTCTGAATTACCAGTTGCACCAATCTACTACTACACTAACCTTTCAGTAGCTGATAAGAAAGTTAAAAATATGTCTCCAGATATTCTAGGAAACATTAAACTTAAATATGTTGATGTGGAATAATTTTCACAGCTAAATTTTTTAACTTTTAAGCTCTATAGGGAAGAGCTGCCTCGTAGCCACTTTTAGCGCGAGTCAGCTCTTTTTAAAATACGAAGGCATTTATTTGTCTGAAAATTGACAAATAGAAGGAGGAGTTTTATGTGATTAATTATATTCTGAAAAGGCTGATGTATATACTTCTCGCGCTTTTCGTCATCGTAACGGCTACGTTTTTCTTAATGCGTCTTGCTCCAGGTAGTCCATTTGCAAGTGAACGTAATTTCCCTCCTCAAATTGAGGAAAAGTTAAACGAAACGTATGGATTAAATAACCCTTGGTATATTCAATATAAAGATTATTTAATCGATACGGCCTCTTTTAATTTCGGTGAGTCAATGAAGTATAAAGCGCGTTCTACAAATGATATTATTTCTGAAAGTTTCCCAATTTCTTTAACATTAGGTATCGAAGCTATGCTATTAGCAATTGGTTTCGGTGTATTAATAGGCGTAGTTGCCGCGCTTTATCATAATAAGTTCCCGGATTATTTAGCAACGTCCTTTGCGGTGATATTTATTTCAGTACCTTCATTTATCTTAGCTGGTTTAATGCAGTATTTCTTAGCCTATAAGCTAGAGCTATTCCCAGTTGGTGGTTGGAAAGGCTTTGCCTACAGTATACTACCAGCCTTTGCAATCGCTTTCTCACACATGGGCTTTATAGCAAAATTAACACGTTCAAGTATGCTTGAACAAAACAATAGTGATTATGTAAAAATGGCTCGTGCCAAAGGGATTGGGAGATGGACAATCGTCTTCCGTCATTCTTTACGTAATGCTCTACTGCCAGTTGTGACTTACCTTGGGCCACTAACTGCAGCTGTTGTAACAGGTAGCTTCATCGTTGAAAATATTTTCGCAATCCCTGGATTGGGTAAACACTTCGTACAAAGTATTACAAACCGCGATTACACTGTAATCATGGGAACAACAGTGTTCTATTCAATTATCCTATTATTTGCGGTATTAATTGTTGATATTCTATATACCTTTATTGATCCGCGAATTAAATTGAAGGGAGCGAATAAACAATGACGCAGCAACAAATTGACAAAGAAATGTTTAAAGTTGTCGGTGGAAATAGTGAAGCAACTGATAAATTAGCTGATAAATCCGTTTCCTTCTGGAAGGAAGTATTGCTCCGTTTTTCTCATAACAAATTGGCAATTTTCGGATTGATCGTGTTGATAATCATTGTTTCAATGGCCATTTTTGTACCAATGTTTTCACAATATAAAGACAGCGATCAACTTGGTGTCTTTAATAGCCCACCATCTGCTGATTTTTGGTTTGGGACAGATGATTTAGGTCGTGATATGTTCGTTCGTATTTGGGCTGGCGCTCGTATCTCCCTATTTATCGGGATTACAGCAGCTGTTATTGACTTAGTTATAGGTGTTCTTTGGGGAAGTATTTCTGGTTTAGCAGGCGGTCGTGTGGATAATATTATGATGCGTATTGCCGATGTTTTAACAGCAGTACCTTACTTATTAGTTGTAATTGTTTTATTAGTTGTTTTACAACCTGGTTTAGTTCCAATGATTATTGCCCTTTCGATTACAGGCTGGATTAGTATGGCTCGTATCGTCCGTGGTGAAGTATTATCCATTAAAAACCAAGAGTATGTACTGGCTGCTCGAACTTTAGGTGCAAGCACTGGACATTTAATTTTAAAACATTTAATTCCAAATGCATTAGGTGCTATTTTAGTAACAATGACTTTAACAATTCCATCAGCCATTTTCACAGAGGCATTCTTAAGCTTTTTAGGTCTTGGGGTTCCTGCTCCACATGCTTCTTGGGGTACGATGGCAACTGAAGGAATGAGAGCCCTCACTAGTGCTCCATGGCGCTTGATTTTCCCTGCAATATTTATCTCACTAACAATCTTTGCGTTTAACGCAGTTGGTGATGGTTTACGTGATGCACTAGATCCAAAACTACGTAAATAAGGAGGTGGCCGTAAAATGAATAAAACAATTCTAGAAGTAAAAGATTTAAAAATAAACTTTAAAACTTATGCAGGACTTGTTCACGCGGTTCGTGGTGTAAACTTTGACTTAAAAGAAGGTGAAACACTAGCAATCGTTGGTGAATCTGGTTCTGGTAAAAGTGTTACGAGTAACGCATTAATGAAACTAATTCCACAGCCACCTGGTATTTATGAGTCAGGACAAATTTTATTTAATGGCCGTGATTTAGTTCCATTATCTGATAAAGAAATGTCAAAAGTACGTGGAAATGAAATTGCAATGATTTTCCAAGATCCAATGACAAGCTTAAATCCGACTATGAAGGTCGGACGTCAAATAACTGAAGTTATTTTACAACATAAGAAAGTATCAAAGGCTGATGCTAAAAAACGTGCAATCGAGCTTTTAACGCAGGTAGGTATCCCCTTCCCTGAAAAACGTTACAACCAATATCCACATGAATTTTCAGGTGGTATGCGCCAACGTGTTGTTATTGCCATCGCACTTGCAGCTGATCCAAAGCTTCTAATTGCCGATGAGCCAACAACAGCATTAGACGTTACGATTCAAGCACAAATTTTAGAACTAATGAAAGAAATCCAAAAAAATTCGAAAACATCTATCATTTTCATTACTCACGATTTAGGTGTTGTTGCAAACATTGCTGACCGAGTGGCAGTTATGTATGCTGGACAAATCGTTGAATATGGTACTGTAAATGATATTTTCTATAATCCTAAGCATCCCTATACATGGGGTCTACTTGGCTCAATGCCAGACTTAGATAACGATACAGATGAGTTATTACGCACGATTCCTGGTTCACCACCAGATCTTATTAATCCTCCAAAGGGAGATGCGTTTGCGGCTCGTAATGAATTCGCAATGGCAATTGACTATGAACAAGAACCACCGATGTTCCAAGTTAGTGAAACACATTTTGCTAAAACTTGGTTGTTGCATCCTGATGCACCGAAAATTCCACTTCCAGATGCGGTTGCTAAACGTATTGAAGGGTATTTAGCAAAGGAGGCACAAGAAAATGACTAAAACGGTTGCGAAAAAAATTCTTGAAATCAAAAATTTAAAGCAGCATTTCGGTTCACCTAGTAACCCTATTAAAGCTGTTGACGGTATTAGCTTCGATGTATATGAAGGTGAAACACTCGGCCTAGTAGGCGAATCAGGCTGCGGTAAGTCAACGACTGGTCGTTCAATTATTCGCCTGTATGACATTACAGATGGAGAAGTCATTTTCGACGGTGAAAAGGTTCATGGTAAAAAATCTAAAAGTGAATTAAAGAAATTTAACAGTCAAATGCAAATGATTTTCCAAGATCCATACGCTTCTTTAAACCCTCGTATGACAGCTGGGGAAATCATTGCTGAAGCTTTTGATATTCATGGACTTTACAAAAATAAGAACGAGCGTCGTGAGAAAATCAATCAACTGCTTGAGGCTGTTGGTTTAAATAAAGAGCACGCAAACCGTTATGCCCACGAATTCTCTGGTGGTCAACGACAACGTATTGGGATTGCTCGTGCACTAAGCTTAGATCCTAAGTTTATCATCGCCGATGAGCCTATTTCAGCACTTGACGTATCGATTCAAGCACAAGTTGTTAACCTGTTAAAACAGCTACAAAAAGAACGTGGTTTAACGTATCTCTTCATTGCCCATGACTTATCCATGGTAAAATACATTAGTGATCGTATTGCTGTTATGTACCGTGGTAAAATTATGGAAATCGGTAAAGCAGATGATATTTATAATCATCCTGTTCATCCGTATACAAAATCATTATTATCAGCCATTCCACTTCCTGACCCAATGTCAGAAAAACGCCGTCAACGTATTCCGTACAAGCATACAGAAGTTGACGATAGCGCAACATACCATGAAGTTGGCGATCAGCATTACGTTTATGGTACAGCTGATCTTGTGAAAACATGGGTTGCTAATAGATAATAACTTATATTTCCACCTATTGGAACTTTCCAATGGGTGGATTTTTTAGAATTAATAAAGTTCATTATCAGTAACTTAGGGTTGATTTCGTTCCGACGGAGCTTATCTTTAGTAATGAATGGGCTTATTTCTAATCAGTTATAAAAAACAGTCTTTCCCATATATGAAGAAAGACTGTTTTTTCAGTGATTAACTTATTTTATTGGTGCATCTGCTGTTAATTCAATATCTTGAAGGTTGTCTTGTGTATCATTTGCATAATCAACATTGTAATTTTTCACACGTTTGTTTACTGGAATGATTTCCGTACGGAACAACGTTGGTATTGTCGTTGCTGTTTTACTCATATATTCTTGCCATGTACGGAATGCTTTTGCACGATATTTTGGATCCATTGCATCTTCCGAATCAATGTCTTCTAACATTTTTGTTAAATCAGCAGAAACGAAACGACTCATGTTAAATTCTGCACCCTCGCCATATAAACCTACTGGAGACGGATTTGTACCTGTTCCCCATGCAGCCATATACATATCGATTTCTGGATCATCAGCCTCTACTTTATCATAGAAACTGTTGAATTCAATTAAACGACCAGTAGTCAGTTCAACATTTAATCCAACATCTTTCCAGTTTTGGCGATAGTACTCAACAATTGCTTCATCTGTATCTGAACCAGCCATTGATGCAAAATGAATAGAGAATTTCTTGCCATCTTTATCTTCACGGAATCCGTCACCGTCTACATCTTTATAGCCGGCTTTATCTAGTAATTCCTTAGCCTTTTCAGGATCATAGTGATAACCCTCTAACGTACCATCGTAGTAAGATGCAAACACTGGTGGAATTAATGAGTTTGCTCTTACACGTAGACCTTGATAGAATCTTTGTCCAACAGATTCAATATCCATCGCATAGCCAATGGCTTGACGTAAATCTACATCATTCATTTTTGATTTCTCATTAAAAATATTTTTACTATTGGCTTTATCGTATTTCCCTACTTTAAACCCTATATAAGAATAGGCTAACTCAGGACGACCTAGAATCGCTATATTTGAAAGACCTTTCAAACTATCATATTGATTCGTTGGGAACGAAGTTGCGATATCATATTTTCCCGTTTTCATAGCTTCACCGATTGAACTTGAAGGAACAACCTCGATCACCACTTTATCTATCTTTGGTTTGCCTTTATAGTAGTATTCATTTGCTACAAGCTGAACAGACTCTCCATTTTTAATCTTGTCAAATTTAAATGGTCCAAGTGTTACAGGATTTTTACGAACTTCATCTGAAGCAATTAGGGCATCTTTAACTGGGATTGACTCTATCTGATGCTTCGGCGCTGCATACCCCCATAGTCCATCACCACCTGAAAAAATAGCCGGTGACACTTTCTTGAACGTAATTTCAATAGATTTTTCGTCAATTTTTTTAATACCGGAAATTGTATCTGCTGTTCCAGCATGATATTCTTCTGCACCAACAATATTTTTGAAATCGTCGTCATAGCGTTTTCCGTCGTAATCAGGGTGACCAATAATTTCGTATGGATAAATTAAGTCGTCAGCTGTCAAAGGTTGACCGTCAGACCACTTAACGTCGCCTTGAATAGTAATCTTCGCCTTTTTATTGTCCTTATCAACATCTAATTTCCCAATACCTTTATCAGTTATCAGGAAATCTCCATCCGTTGCAAAAAGACTATTTGTTGTGTATTTCATTATTTCTGAATCGTAGTTATCGTCATATAATTCCCAAGAGAAAATCCCTTTGAAAGGCGTATCTGTTACAAGACCTACCCTTAAAGTACCGCCTTTAATAACATCCCCTTCGTTTGTTACATCCATAGGAAGTGAATCTGTATCCACTTTTTTATCATCTGTTTGTGCGGGTTTGTCTTTGTTGCTATCATCCGTTTTAGCCGTATCTTTATCCGTATTATTGCAGGCTGCCAATACAAACATCACTGCCAAAATAACGGATAGTATTAACCAATTTTTTTTCATAGTAAATCCTCCCCTTTATCCTATTCTTTGTTTTGCGTCAGCTGCACGACGAAGTGCTTGACCGACGTAATTTATTCCAAGCATCAAGATTAAAATTAATATTGATGCGGGCAACCATACCCACCATTTTTCTGATAAAACGATTGGATTTCTAGCATAGTTTACAAGAGTCCCCAAGCTCGGAGTTGATGGCGGTAAACCAAAGCCTAAAAAGGACAATCCTGTTTCGATACCAACATTACCAGCAAAGTTCAACGTTAGTTCAACTATTAAAATAGAACTTAAATTTGGTAAAATTCCTTTAAACATAATAACGAAATTACTAGTCCCCATTGTTTTAGATGCACTTACATAGTCTCTCCGCCCCTCCGATAGTGCTTTACTTCGAACTAAACGCGCGGTGCTCATCCATTGAAATAAACTTATGATCAAAATTAATTCAATAACACCATATTTTGGTATTATAGTTACAAAAACAATAATAATCATTAGATTAGGTAATGTTATAAAGAAATCAATAATTCGCATAAACAAATTATCAACAAAACCACCGTAATATCCCATGATAATGCCAAGAGTTATCCCTGCGACACTAGTAATGATAGTAATGGCAAATGCAATTACTATCGAATTCTTTGCCCCTATCACTAGTTGCCCAAGCATATCACGGCCTGCTTCATCTGCTCCAAGTCTATAACCATTTACACCAGGCTCAGTGTAACGCTCTAACAGTTTAATCTTTAAAACTTCTTCTTGATTTAAAAACATTGCAGCACCTAAAATGACAACAATAAGAAAAGTTATCCCAACAAAGGACATCATGGCTACTTTATCTTTTTTAAACTCTCGTAAAACGACTTGCATTCCCGTCGGCGGAGAGCTATCAAATTTGACTAATTCATTATTCTGTTGTTCCATTTGAATTCACCTCTCCTTAAACATTATTTTAGTAGTTAGTCTATGCGGATACGTGGATCAACAATGCTCATAATAATATCAGAAAGTAGACTACCTAATAATGTTAAGAAGCCATAAAGCATAACTAGCGCCGTAATAACACTATAATCTCGACTCATGATTGAATTGATAAACAACTGACCCATTCCTGGGAAACCAAAAATGGTTTCAATAAAAATAGAGCCACCTAATAAACCCGTTATTGTAAACCCTAAAAAAGCTGCGATTGGTAGTAAGGAATTACGGAAAATATGTCTAGTATAGACTTTTCGCATTGGGACACCTTTGCTTCGAGCTGTTTTCACATAATCCTGTGTTTTTGCATCTATAATTTCTGAGCGCAAATATTGAATAATGGCTGTTGTACCTAAAATACCGTAAGTAATAGCAGGTAATAGTAAATGATAGATTTTACTCCAATAATAAGCCATTGTTCCTGGTTCAACTCCTACATCAACTGTCCCGCTAGTTGGAAACCACATAAGTCTATAGCCAAAAATAAATACAAAAATTAGTGATAATACGAAAGTTGGAATGGCATAACTTATAAAACTATACAGGGTGATAGATTTATCTAAAAAGGATTCTTGATAGCGTCCTGCCAACACCCCTAATGGAATCGCAATCAAATATACAAGTATTGCACTGAGTAATGAAAGCCAGAATGTATTTAATCCGCGCTCACCAATAAGTGTGGACACAGCAATTTTATATGTATAGCTTCGTCCGAAATCACCTTGAAAAGCGTTTGTAATCCAGTGGTAATATTGAACATACCAAGGGTCATAAAAACCTGCTTTTATACGAAGTTCCTCAATCCTTGCAGGATCTGTCTCTGGTGTAATAAGCCCCGTAAATGGATCTCCTGGCATTTGTTTTGCCAATATGAAGATAAACAGACTTAATACAAATAACTGAGGAATCATCAGTAATATACGTCTAACAATTGTTTTCCACATTTTATATACCCTCCCTTTCTATGTCAGACATCGCTACTTCATGCGTGTCCGAAATGGATTTTAATGGGTATACTTTTCCATGCTCGTCATAATATTTATACTGTTCTTTTTGATAATGGGCCTCGACATTTTGACGTACTATTTTACGCTCTAAACGTGTTTCTGGCTCAATATTTGGAATAGCTGATAACAAGCGCTTTGTATAAATATGTTGTGGTTTCATGTATATATCATGTCGAGTGCCTGTTTCAACAAAGCGTCCTTTGTACATGATAGCTATGTGATCACACATATGCTTCACGACACCAAGGTCATGTGAAATAAATAAGTAACTAAGTCCAAATTCACTCTGAATGTCTTTCATAAAATTTAGCACCTGAGCTTGTACAGATAAATCCAGTGCAGATACAGGTTCATCAGCAATAATCATTTTGGGATTACAAGCAACGGCACGCGCGATTCCAAGACGTTGCTTTTGACCACCTGAAAATTCATGTGGATACTTTAATAACACATCTTCAGACATACCTACTATCGCTAGTAACTCTTTAATGCGCTTACGTTCCTCTTGATCACTAAGCTTCATAAAATTGCGAATAGGCTCTGCTAAAATGTCTAATATACGTTTTCTAGGATTCATACTTGAATGAACATCTTGAAAAATCATTTGAATATCTTTGTTATAAGTTGAATAACGATTTCTGCGCTGGTTTGTAACATTCTCACCTTCATAGAAAATTTGACCTGAAGTGATTTTTTCTAAACCAATAATCGCCTTCCCTGTTGTCGATTTTCCAGAACCTGATTCTCCTACTAAACTGTATGTTTTCCCTTTTTCAAACTCCATTGTGACACCATCAACCGCATATACCTTATCGATTACTGTATTAAAAAAGCCCCCTCGAATTGGGTAATGAACATTTAAATCATTAATTTGCATAAAACTCATACAGCCCCGCCTCCTTCTTCACCTTCCAAATGAAAGTGTTTCCAGCAGGTACATCTAACAAAATGTCCTGGTGCAATCTCATGCAATTGTGGTTTTCTTTCATGTGCAGATGCATCTATCCACGGTATTCGCGCTGAAAATCTGCAGCCTTCTCTAGGTAAATTCATCAGCGATGGCACCATACCTTGAATAACTTCAAGTCTTTCATTTTCACTATGCGTTTGTGGAATAGAATTCAATAAAGAACGAGTATAAGGATGCTTAGCATTATTAAATAATTCCTGAACAGGTGCTTCTTCTACTACTTCACCTGCATACATAACTGCCACTCGATCAGCCATTTCTGCCACAACGCCTAAATCATGGGTAATTAAGATAATACCTGTTTCTGTTTCTGACTGTAGTGCTTTTAAAAGGTCAAGTATTTGAGCTTGGATAGTAACATCTAAAGCCGTTGTCGGTTCATCCGCAATTAAAATAGATGGTTTACACGACAATGCAATAGCAATCACGACACGCTGGCGCATCCCTCCGGACAATTGATGTGGAAATTGTCTTGCCACACGCTCTGGTTTAACGATGCCTACTTGATTCAATAACTCTAATACTCTCTCCTCGCGTTGCTGCTTGGAGAGCTTTGTATGATAAATTAGCCCCTCTGCAATCTGTTCTCCAATACGCATTAATGGATTAAGAGCTGAAAGGGGATCTTGAAAAATAAAACCAAAATGATTGCCACGCAACCTATTAAATTGCTCGTCATTAAGTTGCGTTAAATTTTGATTATTATAAAGGATTTTACCTGCAACTTTTGTGTTTACAGTATTGTACAGGCCCACAATGGTAGTTGCTAATGTACTTTTACCACAACCCGATTCCCCAACGATTGCTAATACTTCATTCTTTTTAAGCGAAAGTGAGACATCATCTACAGCTGCGTGGTAAGTTTCTTTTATGCGAAAACTTGTAGTCAAATTTCTAATGGTTAATAAGTCATTTGCTGTATTCAAACAATCCCCTCCCATATTCAATATTCTGAAAAATAATTATACTTAGCTTTAAAAGTTATTTCAGAATTATTTCTCATTAGCAATTCCCATTTATATCTCCATATTATATTTTTACATATCTTTAACACTTTTTATTTTTCCAGATAGATAAAACATCGTTGGAATTATCTGAAAATTAATCGTGATATTATTTTATCCGGATATAACCCATTAAATCAAGTGATTTTTTCAAAAAATTACAAGAGTATGAATAAATCAACTCCATACATCTTAACTAAACAATCTTATAAACATGAATTTTTCTTTACTTAATTGTTTGCTTCTTTTTTTACTCTCTAAATACACCCCTTTATTTTTATTATTCGAATATAATATTCACAAACTGATTAATTCTATAAAATGGTTATTTATTATTAATTCTTATTCATATAAATATATTTAAATTTTTTTATTATTATTTTTAACAAATAGTTTTTCCGTTTAAAGTGTTAAAAATAAAAAATCATTATTGCTACACTGAAAAAGCAATTTTTTTATTTCGTTTTTCCTAACTGTTTACGTACCTCTTAATTACATTTAATATGTTTTTTCTAAAAAATAATTCGCTTTCAATATAGTATATGTGGAAATAAATTTAAAATATGCTAAATAATCGAATAAAAGTCTATTAAAATAGATTACTATTAATTTAAAAGGAGAGTATTTAAATGATTACTATTAAAGATTCTTGGTTTACTGTAGAAGAAATCAATGAAGAAACGTATGCAATAAGCGAATATGGACATTGGGAAAAAGTTCACTCATTTTTACTTATTGGGAAAGATAGATCCGCTCTCATTGATACTGGTTTAGGTATCGATAATATAAAAAGAATCTGTAATCAACTAACATCTTTACCTATTACCGTCCTCACTACTCATGTTCATTGGGATCATATTGGTAGCCATGGGCAATTTGAACACATTTATGTTCATAAAGAAGAGGCTGATTGGTTGATAAATGGCATAAAAAAATTATCCATTGAACAGATAAGAAAAGATGTTAGCCGTGATATAACGATCCCCACTCCCAATACATTTAATCCTGAAACATATCTACCTTTTCAAGGGCAGCCTTCAGGTGTTTTAGAAGATGGAGATATTATTGATATTGGGAATAGAAAATTGACTATATTGCATACACCTGGCCATTCACCAGGGCATATTGCTATTTTTGATGAGAAAACGGGGTATTTATTTACTGGTGATTTACTTTACGATAAAACTCCTATTTACGCTTTTTTCCCTACAACTAATCCAGTAGATTTAGTAAATTCATTAGAGAAAATTGCTAATGTACCTAACGTTTCCAAAGTTTACGGATCTCATAATACCTTAGGGCTCGATCCCTCTATTTTAACTTCTTTCAGCAGGCGTTTGGACACCCGCTGAAAGAAGTTAAAAGCCTCCGGCGGATGTCACGGAATCAGGAAGGAGTTCTTTGTGCAAGCACAAAGCCGATTCCGGACGCAATTATGCCAAGTCATAATTGATTAGGAATAAAAAAAGCAGTTGAACTGTTGAGGTCTGAGGATCTTATAAAATTCGGAACAGGAATTCATAATTTCAAAGGTTTTAGTGTTCAATTTTGAAAAAGATGAGGCTGGGACAAAAGAGTTTCAGCCAACAAAAAAAAACCGAACTATCCAATAAAACGCTTATGAAGTGTTTCGAAATAGTTCGGTTTTTCTATTTATTTTGTTTTGTTAATTTAGAGATTACTCTGCTTTATGAAGGAACCATTTAGTTATGTCCCAGCCCCATCTTTAGAAATTATAGCTCTCCAGCCTTTAATTTAGCATGCCACTCTTTAAGGAATGGAATATCTGCCTCTTTAATAGCACCAGATTCGTTAGCTGCTTCAATTAAAAAATCAAAGTTTGTTAGCGATACATAGTTAATACCTGCCTCATCAAATGCTTGCTCAGCACGTGGGAGGTTGTATGTGTAGACACAAACAACACCTAAAACTTCACAGCCTGCTGCACGTAAGGCTTCTACCGCTGTAATGGATGAGCCGCCTGTAGAAACAATGTCTTCTACTACAACGACTTTTTGACCTGCTGTGTATTTTCCTTCTATTTGGTTGCCACGACCATGCTCTTTTGCTTTAGAGCGTACATAAACCATCGGTAATTCTAAAATATCACTTACCCAAGCCGCATGTGGAATGCCAGCTGTTGCTGTTCCTGCTACGATTTCTGTTGAACCAAAGTGTTCTTTAATAACAGATGCTAGACCATTTGCTAATTGCTTACGAATTACAGGGTCAGAAATTGTCAGACGTGTATCACAGTAGATTGGGGATTTAATGCCTGAAGCCCATGTGAATAGGTCTGTTGGATTTAATTCTACTGCGCCTACCTTTAACATAGCGTGTGCGATTTCATTTTGTAATGTCATAATTTATGCCTCCCATAATTCACTTACGATTTTATATGCTGCTACTGGATCTTGTGCACCTGTAACGGCACGTCCAACGACGATTAACGACGAACCATCACGTTTTGCGCCGTCTGGTGTTGCAATGCGTTTCTGATCGTGTGCGTCACCACCTGCTAAACGAATACCAGGCGTCACGCGTAAGAACTCTTCACCGCACAATTCTGCAATAGCCTTTGCCTCATGTACGGAGCAAACAACACCATTTAAGCCAGCTTGTTTTGTTAAGCTTGCATAATGTAATACAGACTCTTGTAAAGATAAAGTAATTTTTTGCTCTGCCTGCATTTGTTCTTCTGTTGTAGATGTTAGCTGTGTTACGGCAATTAATGCCGCACGTTCACGTCCTGCTGGTGTACCTGCTTCAAGCCCCTCAAGTGCTGCCTCCATCATCGGACGGCCACCCGCCGCATGTACATTGACTAAATCTACACCTAATTTTGCTAAGCCCTTCATGGCAGAGCCAACTGTATTAGGAATATCATGTAGCTTTAAATCAAGGAAAATATCATGGCCTAGATCCTTTACCTTACGTACAATGTCTGGCCCTTCCTGCATATATAATTCCATACCAATTTTCACGAAAAGAGGCTCATTAAAATGCTTTAGAAAACTAAAAACTTCTGCTTCTCCAGGAAAATCTAGGGCAAGTATCGGTTTTGTATTCATGAACGATGGCTCCTTCCGATAATTTCTGAAATATGTTTTACTCCTAATTTATCGAGCTTTGCTGGCAATTCATCAATAATATTTGGACAAACGAAGTGATCTACAAAGTTTGCTGTCCCAACAGCAACGGCAGATGCACCAGCGGACATAAAATCGATAACGTCTTGCGCTTCTGTCACGCCGCCCATCCCAATAATCGGAATATTGACTGCCTTATATACCTCATAGACCATACGAATTGCAACGGGCTTTACAGCAGGTCCAGACAGGCCACCTGTACCATTGGCAATCACTGGCTTACCTGTACGCTCGTCTAAACGCATACCGATTAGTGTATTAATCATTGTAATGCCATCTGCACCGCCCGCTTCAACAGCTTGTGCAATTTCTACGATATTCGTTACGTTAGGAGATAGCTTTACGTATACAGGGACTTCAGAAACGGCTTTGACAGCTTTCACTAGCTCGCGTGCTGTTGCAGGATCTGTACCAAATTGAATACCACCACACTTGACGTTCGGGCAAGAAATGTTAAGCTCTAATGCTTTAACATTTGGTGAAGTTGAAATACGTCGTGCTACTTCCACGTAATCTTCTGTTTCCGTACCAGCAACATTTGCAATGATTGGCACATCATACGCTTCTAGAAACTTCAATTCTTCATTCATTACTTTTTCAATGCCGGGATTCTGTAAGCCAATTGCATTCAACATCCCTGCTGCTGTTTCAGCTACACGTGGCGTTGGATTGCCAGGACGCGTTTCGACAGTCGTAGCTTTAATCATTATAGCGCCAAGCTTTGATAAATCATAAAGCTGGGCATATTCACGACCAAAGCCAAAGCAGCCGGAAGCTGGCATTATTGGATTTTTTAAATCTAGGCCTGGTAATTGGATAGTTAATCGACTCATAATGCCACCGTACCTTTCGGGAAAACTGGACCGTCAGAGCATACTTTGACATAGTCTTTTGCTACTTGATCCGTTGTTTTACATACACAAGCAAAGCAAGCGCCGATACCGCAGCCCATACGCTCTTCAAATGATAAATACCCTTCTTTGTCTGGATAAAAGCCTTCAAGTGCTTTTAACATTGGTAGCGGACCGCAAGAATAAAAGACATCGAATTCAGGTGCTCGTGACTCTAAAACATTCGTGACAAAGCCCTTTGTCCCTTTAGAGCCGTCAACTGTTACATAATGCGTCTCTCCAAGGGCATTGAATTGTTCCTCATAAAAGCATACATCTTCTGATTGAAAGCCTAGCACATGAATTGTTTTAACACCACGTGCCTTCAATTGCTTCGATAGCTCATGTAACGGTGGTACACCGATTCCTCCGCCAACTAAAAGAGCTGTACCTCCCTCTTTTACAGCGTCTACAGGGAATCCATTTCCAATTGGACCGAGTACATTGACAAGCTGTCCTTCACGATTCGTCGCTAAAACTTTTGTTCCGCGACCCTCCGCACGATAAATCATCGTAAACTCGTTATTGTCTTTATCTATATTTGCAATACTTATTGGTCGACGTAAAAGCGGCTCCAATGAATCTGACACCTTTACATGGACAAACTGGCCAGGAGTCATATCCTGAACCAGTTCACCACGAAGTGTCAATTCGAAAATGTTTGTCGCAATTTGCTTTTGAGAGACGACCGTCATTTTCTCTTGACGAATCATATTAGTGTACTACCTCCGCTTTTGGCATTTGTTCTGCTGTGAATGTCATTGATTCAATAACTCGGACCATCGCTTCTGCTGTGTCTAATGAAGTTAAGCAAGGTACGCCGTTTTCTACAGACTCACGACGGATTCTGAAGCCATCACGTGCCGGTTGCTTACCTTTCGTTAAAGTGTTGACAACAAGCTGCGCTTCCCCGTTTTGTATTAAATCGATTAATGTTTGACCTTTTGCACCGATTTTGCCAACCACATCTGTGCGTACGCCTGCTGCTTCAAACGCTTTGGCTGTACCTTCAGTAGCGACAATACGATAACCTACTGTTGAGAAGCGTTTTGCAAGTGCAATTGCTTCCTCTTTATCTTTATCGGACACAGTAAACAATACTGTCCCTTCTGTGCGAATTTCCATACCTGCTGCAACTAAGCCTTTGTAAAGTGCTTTTTCTAATGTTGCATCTTTCCCCATTACTTCACCTGTTGATTTCATTTCAGGTCCTAAAGTGATGTCTACACGGCGTAATTTAGCGAATGAGAACACTGGTACTTTTACGAACACACCTTTTTGTTCAGCTGCTAAACCTGTTGGATAGCCTTGTTCGATGATTGATTTACCAAGAATCGCTTTTGTTGCAATATTCGCCATTGGGATGTTTGTAATTTTACTTAAGAACGGTACTGTACGAGATGAACGTGGGTTAACCTCGATGACATACACTTCACCTTGTGAAATAACATATTGGATGTTCATTAAGCCTATGATTCCAAGACCTTTTGCAAGGCGAGTTGTATAATCCACTAAAGTATCTTTTTGAACTTGAGTTAATTTTTGTGGTGGATATACAGAGATGGAGTCACCAGAGTGAACACCTGCACGCTCGATATGCTCCATGATACCTGGAATTAAAACATTTTCACCATCACAAATTGCATCTACTTCGATTTCTTGACCAGTTAAGTAGCGGTCAACTAATACTGGATGATCAGGAGATGCTTCTACAGCATTTTCCATATAGTGTTGTAATTCTTCTTGGTTGTAGACTATTTCCATCGCACGTCCACCTAGTACATATGACGGACGAACTAACACAGGGAAGCCTAGACGTTCACCTATAGCAATTGCTTCCTCTGTTGAGATAGCTGTTTCACCTTGTGGCTGTGGAATGTCCATATCACGCAATGCTTGCTCAAATTTGTCTCGGTTTTCTGCACGGTCGATATCTTCAAGGGATGTACCTAAAATTTTCACGCCATTTGCCTCTAATTTATCAGCAAGGTTAATGGCTGTTTGACCACCGAATTGAACAACCACACCGATTGGTTGCTCCAGGTCGATAATATGCATAACATCCTCAATCGTTAATGGCTCGAAGTATAATTTATCTGAAATCGAGAAGTCAGTTGATACTGTTTCTGGATTTGAATTAATGATAATTGCTTCGTAACCAGCTTCTTGAATTGCCCATACTGAGTGTACTGTAGCGTAGTCGAATTCTACTCCTTGACCAATACGGATTGGACCTGAGCCAAGTACAACAACTGATGGCTTGTCTGATTTAATGGATTCGTTTTCTTCCTCATACGTTCCATAGAAGTAAGGTGTTTCAGATTCAAACTCTGCTGCACATGTATCAACCATTTTATATACTGGGATAATGCCATGTTCTTTACGATATGCGTAAACTTCTTCTGGTGTTGTTTCCCAAAGCTCTGCAATTTTCTTATCCGCAAAGCCTAGACGTTTTGCTGTACGTAATACGTCTTTATCGTTTTTATTGTCAGCAAGTGTTTGCTCCATATCTACGATGTTTTTGAATTTATTTAAGAAGAATAAGTCGATTTCAGACCACTCATGGATTTGTTCGATTGTCACACCACGACGCAGTGCTTCACCGATGAAGAATAGTCGCTCGTCACCTGCTTTACGAATACGTTTTTCAATCCAAGAATCAGAGTTTTCTTCTGCATGTTTAAGCTCTAAGTGAACTTGACCTGTTTCAAGAGAGCGCACCGCTTTTAGCATAGCTTCCTCAAACGTACGACCAAGTGCCATTACCTCACCAGTCGCTTTCATTTGTGTACCAAGATTACGCTTTGCTGATTCGAATTTATCGAATGGCCAGCGTGGAATTTTTGCTACGATGTAGTCTAGAGCTGGCTCGAAACAAGCATACGTAGAGCCTGTTACCGGGTTTTTAATTTCATCTAACGTTAAACCGACTGCAATTTTTGCTGCTAGCTTTGCAATTGGATAGCCTGTTGCTTTTGACGCTAACGCTGATGAACGTGATACACGAGGGTTTACTTCAATCACATAATAATTAAAGCTGTATGGGTCAAGGGCTAATTGTACGTTACAGCCGCCTTCAATTTTTAGTGCACGGATAATATCTAAAGAGATATTACGTAGCATTTGGTTTTCACGATCTGAAAGTGTTTGCGTAGGTGCTACTACGATGGAGTCACCTGTATGAATACCAACAGGGTCAACGTTTTCCATGTTACATACAACGATTGCGTTGTCTGCCGCATCACGCATTACTTCATATTCGATTTCTTTATAACCCGCAATTGATTTTTCTAGTAAGCATTGTGTTACTGGAGAATATTTTAGACCAGATGTCACAATCTCTTCCAGATCTTGATCGTTGTAGCAAATACCGCCGCCTGTACCACCAAGTGTGAAGGCAGGGCGAACGATTACTGGGTAGCCAATTTTCGCTACAAAGTTTTTCGCTTCGTCTAAGTTATGGATAATATCTGATTCGGGTACTGGTGCCCCTAGCTCATACATTAAATTACGGAATAAATCACGGTCTTCTGCTTTATGGATAGCCTCTAATTTTGTACCAAGAATTTCAATACTAAGTTCATCTAGAATTCCTGATTTATCTAATTCAATCGCCATATTCAGACCCGTTTGACCACCAAGTGTTGGTAGGATGGCATCTGGACGCTCTTTACGTAAAATTCGTGATACGAACTCAAGTGTAATTGGCTCAATATATACTTTGTCGGCAATTTCTGTATCTGTCATAATTGTCGCAGGGTTTGAGTTAATTAAGATAACGCGATAGCCTTCTTCTTTTAATGAAAGACAAGCTTGTGTTCCTGCGTAGTCAAATTCTGCTGCTTGTCCGATCACGATTGGACCTGATCCGATTACTAAAATAGTTTCAATATCTGTACGTTTAGGCATGTTGTTTCCCCTTCCCTGCTTCTACTTCCATCATTTCGATAAATTCATCAAATAAGTGATTTGAATCCTCTGGTCCTGGTGATGCTTCTGGGTGATATTGCACTGTGAAGATTGGATATTTCTTGTGACGCACACCTTCACAAGTACCATCATTTAATGCGATATGTGTTAATTCTAAATCTGTATCTTTTAATGAATCGATATCGATTGCATAGCCGTGATTTTGAGATGTTAAATCAGTACGGCCAGTACGTAAATCTTTTACTGGATGGTTTCCACCGCGGTGACCGAATGGTAATTTGAAGCTTCGTGCACCACTTGCTAAAGAGAAAATTTGGTGGCCTAAGCAAATACCGAACATCGGCACTTGTCCGATTAAATTACGAACTGTTTCAATACCTTCTTGTACATCTTCAGGGTTACCTGGACCGTTTGAAAGCATGATTCCATCTGGATGCCACGCTAAAATTTCCTCTGCTGGCGTATTGTAAGGTACAACAAGCACATCACAATCACGTTTGTTTAACTCACGAAGAATACCGTGTTTCATACCATAGTCAATTAAAACTACACGTTTGCCACGACCTGGTGATGGGTAAGCTGCTTTCGGCGTTACCTCACGTACATGGTGAGTAATCGCTGGTGTTGCCTGTAATTTTGCTACGATTTCATCCACATCCACTTCTTCATCAGCCGCTGTTAAAATAGCCTTTACTGACCCTTTGCTGCGAATAATACGAGTTAATTTTCGTGTATCGATTCCTTCAATCCCTGGGATATCCTTTGATGTTAAGTACTCATCAACTGTTAAGTCACAGCGGAAGTTTGAAGGTGTTTTTGCTAATTCACGAACTACAAATCCACGAATAGCTGGTGTGATCGATTCAAAATCATCACGGTTAATACCATAATTACCAATTAAAGGATAAGTTAACGTTACGATTTGTCCGTAGAATGAAGGGTCTGAAATTGTTTCCTGATAACCTGTCATCCCTGTTGTGAATACAACCTCACCTTGTGAAGCTCGCTCGCTACCGAACGCTGTACCTGTAAATACTGTGCCATCTTCTAAAATAAGTAAACGTTTTTTCATTACTCTGCCTCCTGGTATACGATATTGCCTTCGAAAATTGTAAGGACTGGCCATCCTTTTGCAACCCAACCATTGAATGGTGTATTGCGCCCTTTTGATACAAAGCCCTCTGCATCAATTGTTTGTTCTTTATTTAAATCTATTAAAATCATATCTGCAGAAGATCCAACTTCTAATGTGCCATATGGTAGATCAAAAATTTGTGCTGCCTTTACTGACATCCAGTCAATCAACTGTTTTAACGTCCATTTCCCTGTTTCTACGAACTGAGTGTATAGTAGTGGGAATGCTGTTTCAAAACCTACAATGCCAAACGGTGCTCCAACCATGCCACAACATTTTTCTTCCACTGTATGTGGTGCATGATCTGTAGCGATACAGTCGATCGTGCCATCAAGAAGCGCTGCATGTAGAGAGTCTTTATCATCTGCACCGCGTAATGGCGGGTTCATTTTCCAGTTTGCATCATCTGATGGAATATCCATTTCTTCAAGTAATAAATGATGCGGACAAACTTCAGCAGTTACTCGAATGCCTGCCGCTTTAGCATCTCGTACTGCACGTACAGATTCCTTAGTTGAAACATGACAAACGTGATAGCGTGCGCCAGCTGCTTCTGCTAGTAGCACATCACGCGCAATTTGAACAGATTCACAAATCGATGGAATTCCTGGTAGGCCAAGCTCTTTATTACGCTTTCCTTCATGCATGACACCATCGTAAATTAATGAGTTATCTTCACAGTGCGCCACAACTACCATATCATGCTGTGCTGCATCCTTCATTTGTTCATACATTGTTGACGCAAGCTGGATACCAACACCATCATCTGAAAATGCAACAGCTCCATGTGCTTTTAATTCTTCAATATTTGTACGAACTTCACCTGAAATGTCCTTTGTAAGTGATCCGTATGGAAGCACTCGAATAGCTGCACTTTCTTTAATAAGACCATTAATCAACTGCATGTTTTCTACAGAATCTGGTACTGGTTTTGTATTTGGCATCGCACAAATTGTTGTGAAGCCGCCTTTTGCTGCTGAAGCTGAACCAGTAGCAATTGTTTCTTTATGTTCAAAGCCTGGCTCACGTAAATGAGTGTGGACATCGACAAAGCCTGGTGCAACAACAAAACCATTTCCTTCAATAATTTCAGCGTCTGCTACAGTTACATCTTGTCCGATTGCAGTAATTTTGCCTTCTGCCATAGCGATATTTACAATTTGTAGCTCGCCTTGTTCATTTAACATTTGTACATTTTGAAGAACCTTTGTCATGTTATTCTCTCCCCTTTAAAATTGTTTCGACAATTGCCATGCGTGTATATACACCATTTCGAACCTGCTCGAAAATTCGAGAACGCTCGCACTCTACTAGCTCTGAAGCAATTTCTACATCACGATTGACCGGTGCTGGATGCATGATAATCGCTCTTTCCTTCATTTGTTTTTCACGTTCAATCGTTAAACCGTACTCTGTATGATAGCTCTCTTTTGAGAAGCTTTTATTAACCTTATGACGTTCATGTTGTACACGAAGTAACATAATAACATCGCTTATTTCGATTAAATCATCCCAAGAATGATGTGCTTCGAAACCGCCTCCCCACTCTTCTGGACAAAGGAAATGAACATTTGCCCCAAGGCGTTGTAATGCGGACGCATTCGATTTTGCTACACGGCTATGAGATATATCTCCAGCGATTGTCACATTCAACCCCTCAAATGAACCAAACTCTTTTTTGATTGTATAAAGATCCAGTAATGATTGTGATGGATGTTGGCCTGCCCCATCACCAGCGTTAATGATTGCAACATTTATGCCTTCCAGAAGCTCATTGTAATATTCATCTTCAGTTGCTCGAATGACAACTGCATCCATGCCTATCATCTCTAACGTTTTAACAGTATCGTACATTGTTTCCCCTTTTGTAACACTCGAAAAACCAGCATCAAATGGGATAACGTTACAGCCAATTTTGCGCTCGGCCATTTCAAAGCTCGTTTTTGTCCGGGTACTTGGTTCAAAAAATAAGTTTGCAATGTTGTAAGTTTGAGATAACGATGATGCTTCACCATTTTCAAAAGCTTGAGCACGATCTAGGATGTGGTTGATTTCTTCTGTTGTTAAATGTTCCATCGATAATAAGTTCTTCATCATGTGACCTCCATTGAGTTGTGTGTCATGAACGTCTATGTATGACGTTCTCTTAAATCAATTACGCCAAGGCGTAATTGCGATAAAAAAGCCCCGCTGATGTCATCAACGAGGCATAAGGAGGCGTGACAAACTAAAGCAGGGTACATTCCTACGCTTAACCTGTCCACGACTTCCCTTTTTTTGCCTCTCTGGACAATTCATTAAAAGGTACTACTATGAATTTTCATTTTGTTTATATGATACTGGTATATCCGCTTCTTTTTTACCTGGTAGGATGGCGTTTAAAAGAACACCGATAATCGCTGCTAATGCCATACCTTCGATACTTAGTGATTCAGAAATTACAAACTTCGCGCCACCAATGCCGATTACTAAGATAACAGAGGCAATCACTAAGTTACGACTATTTCCGAAGTCGATATGATTATCAACTAGCATTCTTAATCCACTAGCGGCAATGATACCGAAGAGTAAGATAGAAACCCCACCAAGTACAGATGTTGGAATCGTTGCAATAACTGCCATTGCTTTCCCGAAGAATGAAAGTAATACTGCTACAACTGCTGCACCTGCAATTACATACACACTGTAAACACGAGTGATAGCAAGAACGCCGATGTTTTCACCGTAAGTTGTTTTCGGTGGACCACCAATCAATGCACTGATGAATGTTCCAAGTCCATCCCCTAATAGAGAACGATGTAAACCCGGTTCTTTAATATAATCTCGATTGACAACTTTACCTAAAACTAATTGGTGACCAATATGTTCTGAGATGGTTACGATAACGATTGGCACCATTGTCAGTAGTAGTTTTGTTGTAATTTCAAAGTCATAGTGAACACCTGGTATTAAGAAGTCAGGGAGTGCAAAGAAATCTGCTTTAGCAATTGGTGAATAATCAACGATACCGATGATCATTGAATATACATACCCAACAATTAAGCCAATTAAGATTGGCATTGTACTTAAAATCCCTCTAAAGAAAATCGTGAAAATAATCGCTGTAAATAATGTTACTAACGCTGCTGAGAAGTGTAAAAAGCTATACTCACCGTCTACATTCATCGCCATATTAACCGCTGTGCCTGATAATCCAAGACCAATTACCATGATAACAGGACCTACTACAATCGGCGGCAAAATTTTCATGATCCACTTATAGCCACTTTTCCAAATGACAAGGGATACAATACCATATGTAATCCCGACTGCCATAGCACCAATCATTGCACTTCCTACGCCGCCAGTTTTTGTCGCAAGGATAATTGGGGCAATAAATGCAAAGGATGACCCTAAATATGCTGGCACTTGAAACTTCGTAATCAGTAAGAAGAATAAGGTTGCAATTCCACTCGTTAAAAGGGCGATAGCTGGGCTCAGTCCTACCAACTGCGGGACTAAAATTGTTGACCCAAACATGGCAAACATATGTTGGAAACTTAATGTCACCAGTTGGACTGGGGTCGGTTTATCCTTAATATCTAATACAGCATTTGACATATTGTTTCCTCACTTTATAGTTAGTCTTCTTTAAAAATAATGACGTAATCTTCTCCGTCTACCTCTTGTAAATTCACGACAATACGCTCTACTCCAGATGTCGGAACATTTTTACCAACATAATCAGCTCTTATTGGAAGCTCTCTATGACCTCTGTCGATAAGAACTGCAAGTTGAATTTGAGCAGGTCGTCCTAAATCCATGATCGCATCTAGCGCTGCGCGTACTGTACGCCCTGTATATAAGACATCATCAACTAGAATGATCTTTTGATTAGCAACAACATAATCAATATCTACTTGCTCAACGTGCGCTTGTTCATTTTCATGTTTTGTCGATAAATCATCCCGATAAAGGGTAATATCAAGCTCCCCAGTACGAATTGGTTTACCTTCAATTTTTTCAATTCTTTCTGCCAAGCGTTTTGCAAGAAAAGCACCTCTTGTTTTAATGCCAACTAAAATACATTCGTCGATTCCTTTATTACGTTCGATAATCTCATGGGCAATGCGTGTCAATGCCCTTGCCATAGACGGGCCGTCTAATAGTTCATTTTGCGTCATGTAAGTTTCCTCCTCCTCTCTTTATCTATTGTTGGTCATGTGTCCATAAAAAAACCTCTCGAGGCGAATAGCCTGAGAGGGTTGAATACGTGTTTAAAAAGCATGTTGAAAAATTTGCAGCACAAATTTTTGCAACACTATCACATGTACCTTCTCAGCCTCTCTGGACTGCCATTAAAGGTGAATATTTTGTTTAGTAGTTCATTCACTTTCGTTAGTATAGACCTTCTTTTACTAAACGTCAATGCCTATTTCTTAAATCATTTAATAATTGTTCGTAATCAGCAGGAAGTGGTGCCTCAAACTCTAAATATTCACCTGATGTAGGATGATCGAAGCCTAAAATACCTGCGTGCAGTACTTGTCCACCAAATTCTAATGTCTTCTTTGGCCCATATTTTGGATCACCAACGAGTGGATAGCCGATATAATTCATATGCACACGAATCTGATGAGTTCGTCCTGTTTCTAAACGACATTCCACTAGTGTATAATCGCCAAAGCGTTCGATAACTTGGAAGTGGGTTACTGCATGTTTACCGTTGTCGACAACCGCTTGTTTTTGACGATCTTTTTGGTCTCGACCAATAGGAGCATCAATTGTTCCTTTATCATGAGCAATATGTCCATGCACAAGTGCAGTATACTTACGTGTTACCGTTTTATTGACTAGCTGATTCACTAATGATTCATGGGCCACATCATTTTTAGCGACCATTAATAATCCTGAAGTATCTTTATCAATACGATGGACAATTCCCGGACGCATAACGCCATTAATGCCTGATAAATCATTACAATGATACATTAAGCCGTTTACAAGAGTACCTGTCATATGTCCAGGCGCTGGATGTACAACCATACCCTTTGGTTTATTCACCACAAGAACATCTGCATCTTCGTAGACAATATCAATGTCTAATTTTTCAGCAATAACATCTAATGGCTCTGCTTCTGGGACATCAATTTCTACAATATCGCCGACTTTAACTTTATACTTTGCCTTTACAGATTCGCCATTTACTTTGACAATACCCTCAGTAATCCAATTCCCAATTTGTGTGCGCGACCATTCTGATTGCACGTTAGAAAGTGCCTTGTCAATGCGCTCTCCCTGTTGCTGTTCTTCCATTGTATATGATACTTGCGTCATTGTTTCACCTGTCTCTTTTCTTTTTTATCTTCAACGATTAAACCAATCATTAATACGACTACCGCAATCGTTAAAGCTGCATCTGCGATATTAAAGATTGGGAAATCATAATTAATGACTGGAATTAGTACATTCACAAAATCAACCACTTCGCCTCTAAATAAACGATCAATAAAATTACCGACAGCTCCGCCTAATAAAAGCATTAAGCCTACTTGAAAAATAGGTTTACCCTTGGCTTCTTTATGATAAAAATAAAGGATGGCACAAATAACACCTATTGTGACAATGCTAAATAACCACATCTGTCCTTCTAGCATACCCCATGCTGCTCCCTTATTTCGATGAGACAATATCCCAAACCATGGATCCCATACAGAAATCCGTTCACGTAACTCCATATTTTTTACAATTAGCCATTTTGTCCATTGATCTAAAAGAATCACGAATGCGGCCAATCCATAATATTTATACACAGACATTCCTCCGTTCGCTCAACATCTAACCTATTCTACCATAACAGCCCATCTCAGAATAACTAATATAGCATGAAAATATAAGTCATCACCATTATGTGAGGTTGATTTTCGTTACGACTCGGGCTTTACTAAGGGCGTTCACTGAGATATCCGCTGCTTTGGCTATTCTTTCCGTCGCTTTCGCCTTTCTTTCCATCACTTTGTCAGTTCTATCCGTCAATTTCACTCTTCTATCCGTCTCTCTTCTTTTTTCCTTCACTTCAGCTCTGCCTTCCATCGTTTTTGTCTTTCTATCCATCACTCTGACCGTTCTATCCGTCACTTTCGCTCTTCTATCCATCGCTATTCTTTCTTTCCTTCACTTCGGCTCTGCTTTCCGTCGCTTTCGCCTTTCTTTCCATCACTTTGTCAGTTCTATCCGTCACTTTCACTCTTCTATCCGTCTCTCTTCTTTTTTTCTTCACTTCGGCTCTGCTTTCCATCGTTTTTATCTTTCTATCCATCTCTCTGACCGTTCTATCCGTCACTTTCGCTCTTCTATCCATCGCTATTCTTTCTTTCCTTCACTTCGGCTCTGCTTTCCGTCGCTTTCGCCTTTCTTTCCATCACTTTGTCAGTTCTATCCGTCAATTTCACTCTTCTATCCGTCTCTCTTCTTTCTTTCCTTCACTTCAGCTCTTCTTTCACTTCGGCCTTTCCTATCCGTCACTTTGTCAGTTCTATCCATCACTCTGATCGTCCTATCTGCCACTTTCCATTTTTATAGAACAAAAAAAGCTATTCCTATCACTTCATAAGTAATAGAAATAGCTTAAGGGTGTTTGCTTGTTTACATGAGGTTATTGATATGATCAATTATGCCTCGGTATAATATAGATTTTTAGTTTATATTAAACGTAATATTTTTCTACAACCTCTGCACAACGCGCGCACACTGTTGGATGTGCTTCATTTGTGCCGACTGTTTCAGAAATTGACCAGCAACGCTCACATTTTTCACCTGTTGCTTTCTCTACAACAATCGATGCATGTTCAAGAGCTAATGCATCAGTAGGTGCAGCTTCTATTGGTGCTACTTCAAAAGTAGAAACAATTGAAAGTTGTGCGAAGTCAATGCTTGCATCATTCAATAATGCTGCCACATCCTCTTTCGCATAAACTGTCACTTTAGCTTCAAGCGATTTACCAATTGTTTTTGCATTACGAGCTTCTTCTAATGCTTTTAAAATATCATCACGAACATCAATAATTTTTACCCATTTAGCACGTAGACTTTCGAAGTTTTCCTGTTCATCTACCTCTGGGAAGTCTGTTAATTGTACAGATTCCTCTTCTACAAGACCTTGTGCTTGTAAGTAAGACCACATTTCGTCAGTTGTATGAGGGATAATTGGTGTCATCACTTTTACTAATGTCATCAATGTATCATAAATAACTGTTTGCATCGCACGACGATCTTTATTGTCATTACCTTCGATGTATACTACATCTTTTGCAATATCTAAATAGAATGAAGATAATTCTACTGCAACAAAGTTATTCACCGTATGATAAACAGCTGCAAAATCATAACGATCATATGCAGCACTTACAGTTTTTAAGACATCTTGTAGGCGCATATAAACGTATTGATCCATTTCACGAAGCTCTGTATATGCTACACGATCTTTCGACGGATCGAAATCAGCTACATTACCATGTAAGAAACGGAATGTGTTACGGATTTTGCGATAAACTTCGGATACTTGCTTTAACATATCCATTGAGATACGAACGTCGCCTGTATAATCGACAGAAGCAACCCATAAACGAAGAATATCTGCACCGTATTGATCCATCACTTTTTTAGGGATTATTACATTCCCTAATGACTTACTCATTTTACGACCTTCACCATCTAAAACGAAACCATGCGTTAATAGTCCTTTATATGGTGCATAGCCATTAATAGCTACCGAAGTAATTAATGATGAGTTAAACCATCCACGATGTTGGTCAGAGCCCTCTAAATATAAATCAGCTGGATATTTCATACCACGTTCTACTAACACACCTTGGTGTGAAGAGCCTGAGTCGAACCAAACGTCCATAATATCATTTTCTTTTGTAAACTCACCGTTCGGGCTACCGGGATGTGTGAAACCTTCAGGTAATAATTCTTTTGCAGTTTTTTGGAACCAAATATTTGATCCATGCTCACGGAATAATGCAGAGATATTGGCGATTGTTTCTTGCGTAATAATTGGCTCTCCATTTTCAGCATAGAAAATTGGAATTGGAACACCCCATGCTCGCTGACGTGAAATTACCCAGTCTCCACGGTCACGAATCATATTATAAAGGCGTGTTTCACCCCAAGCAGGTGTAAATGTTGTTGATTTTACAGCCTCTAATAACTCTTCACGGAATGCATCTATTGACGCAAACCATTGTGGTGTTGCACGATAAATAACTGGTTTTTTCGTACGCCAGTCATGTGGATAAGAGTGTGTAAAGAAGTTAAGCTTTTCTAATGCGCCTACTTCTTTTAATTTTTCTGTGATTAATTTGTTTGCATCATTGTAGAATACACCTTCAAAACCAGGTGCTTCATCAGTATAGCAACCACTATTATCAACTGGGCTAAGAATTGGTAAATCATATTGCTTACTAATATAATAGTCATCTTCCCCGTGACCAGGCGCAGTATGAACACAACCAGTACCCGCTTCAGCCGTTACGTGTTCTCCAACCATCACAAGAGATTCACGGTCATAGAATGGATGCTGTGCAACAATACGATCTAATGCGTCACCTTTTACTTCCTGTACAACTTCATATGTTTCCCACTCAAGTACGCTAGCAACTGTTTCTAATAATTCTTTCGCAATGATGAATTTTTTATCTGTAACTGCTACAACAACATAGGTAAATTCAGGGTTTACTGAAATCCCTAAGTTCGCTGGAATAGTCCAAGGTGTCGTTGTCCAAATGATAAATTTAGCATCTGCTGGTACTACACCTTTAGCATCCTTGATTGCAAAGCTTACATAAATAGAAGGAGATTTTATATCTTTATATTCAATTTCAGCTTCTGCAAGCGCTGATTCAGATGATGGAGACCAGTATACTGGTTTTAAGCCTTTATAAATATAGCCTTTTTCCGCCATCTTACCGAATACTTCAATTTGGCGTGCTTCAAATGCTGGTTTTAATGTAATATATGGATTTTCCCAATCACCACGAACACCTAAACGGCGGAATTGTGTGCGTTGATTGTCAATTTGTTCGTAAGCATACTCTTCACATAATTTACGGAAATCAGCAACAGACATTTCTTTGCGCTTTACACCTTTGTTTGTAAGTGCTTGCTCGATTGGTAAACCATGTGTATCCCAGCCGGGAATGTAGTTTACATGGTAGCCAGACATAGAGCGATGACGTGTAATCATATCTTTCAACACTTTATTTAAAGCATGACCGATATGGATATCACCATTTGCATAAGGAGGACCATCGTGTAGCACATATTCTGGACGTCCTTCAGTGCGCTCCATCTGTAATTTGTTAATGTCCATTTCATCCCATTTTTCTTGCATCTTCGGTTCATTTGCCGGTAAATTTCCACGCATTGGGAAATCTGTTTTTGGCATTAATAAAGTATCTTTATATTCGACCATTTTTCAATTCCTCCTTAATTTTTACAAACAAAGAACAAATGCACTAAGGCGCTCATTCACATAAGACAGTTATTAGCAAATCTGAAACATTTTAACAATGAACACTTAGAAGACAAAGTTTCTTATTCTGAAATGCTAATTTAAGCAAATAAAAAAAGCCTCTCTATCCCTCAAAGGGACGAGAAGCTTATACTCGCGGTACCACCCTAATTGTAGTACAAAATTGTACTACCACTTTAAGCACGTTAACGTCGTGCATCACGAAATAACTTACTTCTTTCAGTTATTTAGCTCAGAAGTGATATTCATTGTTATTTGCTTGTTTGGGCTCACACTATCCCCAAATCGCTTTACTACGCCTAACAAATACTGTCTTCATCTCTGCCTGTATGCATATCTGTTCAAAATAATTACTATTCCATTAGTATATGAAAATCAAACAATCACGTCAAGCTTCACTTATTAACGATCTACACTACTACAAAAATGAGCATATCCATTATGATTCGGCTCTGTACGAAAGCGTAGCGACAGCAACATGTTTTTGTCTGTACGAAAGCGAAGCGGCAACAACAACATGTTGTTGGTCACTCAGGTATTTTTCACAGGAAGTGAAGTTCTTAGCCTGAGTTCCTCTATTTCAGTAGGTGTACCTAACACTAGCTGAAAGAAGTTAAACTTGATCGGATTCCTGTGCTTCATCAACAGACGATTGAATTTCAGTAAGATCAATATCATATTGCAGCAAATGATCCCAGTCATCTGCATTCAGTAAATCAAGTTGTGCCTCAACAAGCATTTTAAAACGATTTCGGAATACCTTTGATTGTTTCTTTAGCTCATCAATTTCAATTGTTACTTTACGAGCTTTCGTTAAAGCCTCATTGACAATACGATCAGCATTCTTTTCTGCTTCCTTTACAATAAGCTTTGCCTCTTTTTGCGAATTTCTTCGCACTTCATCAGCTGCCTCTTGAGCTACAACAATCGATTTTTGTAACGTTTCCTCTAAGGAGTTAAAATGTCTCGCTTGTTCTAAAGCCATTTCTAGTTGTTTGTCGACATCCTTTTTTTCACGCAGTAAAATTTCATAGTCTTTAATAATTTGATCTAAAAATTCATTTACTTCATCTTCAGCATAACCCCTGAAGGATTTTGTAAACTCCTTATTATGTATATCAATAGGTGATAATGGCATACGATCCTTCTCTCCTTTACATGTACATTCGTATTTCCTATTATACAATTGTTCCGACAACTTAGCAGTAAAAATTAATGAAAATTACTTGATTTTCAGCTTTTTTGGGCCAATCGACCGACTTGCAATCGAATTTTATCTTTTTTCGTCCGTCCTTCAGTCATACTAATTTTTACTCGACCGCTTCCGCGTACTGATACTATATCTCCTTCTTGTAATTCAAATGCAACTGTATCTCTCTCAGTCCAATTGACACGGACTTTTTTACCCGTAATTAATGCCTGCGCCTTTTGACGAGACATTTTTAAAACGGTGGCAATGACAACATCTAAACGCATAGAGGAAACAGTATGAAACTCTTCCAGCCATTCTTCCTCATTTTCAAGAAGGGGCTCCTTCTCTTTTATTGATTCTACATGCACTTTTACCTTGCCGATACCTGTTAAATGTAAACGTACATATTCTGAAACCTCATTAGCTACAACAAACTGTATTTGGTATTCATTTACACGAATATCGCCAAATTTGCCACGATTCAGTCCTAAAGATAATAATGCTCCAAGAACATCTGGATGCTGTAATTGTACAAATTTTGCAGGGTATTGAATCGTAAAAACCGTAAGCTGAAAATCCTCTTCAACTGGTTCGTAATATGTTGGATAGATTAGCATACGTTGTCTTTCTGCTTTATCAAAGAGCCCGGCACTAACTGTTTTTAATGTGTCATACTGTCCAATAATGGATGTCACAATAAATCGCTGTCGAGGATCTAGAAAATCAGTAAGCTTTGGAGCATATCGATCCTCCACCTCACGCTGCAAACTCACAACCTGTTCAATAAAAGGCTGTTCATCTTTCCTAAAATGCTGAATTAAATGCTCCATAATACTCTCACCCTCTATTATCTACTAATTCTATTTTATTGTTATTTTTACGACTTATTTATTCATCGTTTTGACTCTTCTATTAGTCACTTCGGTTCTTTTATCCTTCATTTCGTTGATCCTATCCACTTCGACTCTTCTATCCGGTGTTTTGTCAGTTCTATCCATCACTTTTGTTTCTACAAGCACAATGCATAGCTTTCTCAATTCGTTCAAGGTTTGTATGTAGTATTCCCAAATAAATAAAAAACCCTCACCATTCGTGAGGATTTTTGTTAACCTAACATATTGTATATATATTGAATAACAATAAAAAGCCCATTTTTTATAATATTAAGCACAAATATTGCCACAATTGGTGAAATATCAATCATACCAAGGGGCGGAATGAATTTCCTGAAAATACCTAAATATGGTTCACACGCCTTTTCAAGTATTCGACCAATTGTTGAATTTTGTGCAGCAGGCACCCATGACATTAATATATATCCGATTAACATAAATGAGTATATATTAAATGCTTTATCAACAAAGTACAAAATAGAATATAACATCATATAAATTACAATCCTCGCTATTAATTATCGTCTAAAATAAAATTTGAAATTTCGCCAGACACTTCTACATTTTCAGGTGTACATAGGAAAATGTCTTTACCGATTCTTTGTATGTCACCGCCAAGTGCATAAACTGTGCCACTTAAAAAATCAATAATGCGCACACCTTGCTCTCGTTCTATACGCTGTAAATTAACGATTGTTGCACGTTTGTTTTTTAAATGCTCAGCGATATCTTGTGCTTCAGCATAAACTCTAGGTTCCACTAATACAACTTTTGCACCTTTAGAATTCATAGCTGCCTGTAAACTTACTATATTATTTGAAGCATTACTCTGTGGAACTATTTCATGAACCTGAGCTTTTCGTTCTTTGATACTTTTTTTAGGCTTCACTGACTGAATCGGTTGCTGATGTTGTACGGGTTGTTGCTGTTGAATAGGAGCTTGCGTGATTTCTTCTTCTAATTCTTCCTCTAGATAAAAGAAGTTTTTAATTTTATTTTTCATGCTCATCCTGTTCCCCTCTTTCATTTCCAACAAGAGCCGTTCCGACTCGTACAAATGTAGCCCCTTCCTCTACCGCAATTTCAAAGTCATTAGACATGCCCATTGATACCTCGGTACAAGGTGCGTGTGCGAATCCTTGCTCGGCTATTTGCTGTTGACATTGTTTTAATTGCTTAAAAACAGAGCGAATAATAGCATCGTCATCTGTATTTGGTGCCATTGTCATTAAACCAACAACTTCAATTTTCGTAAAATTTTTTAATGATTCAATAAAAGGAAGGGCTTCTTCAAACGATAAACCATGTTTCGATTCTTCCCCTGATACATTAACTTGTACAAAGCATTTTACAGGTTTGTCTGCTCTTTTTTCAATTTCTTCTGCTAAGCTCAGACGATCCAATGAATGTAAATAATCTATGTTGTTAATGACCTGCTTTACCTTACGTGTTTGTAAAGATCCTATATAATGCCAATGTACATTAGCTTGAATCGCTTCAATTTTGCGATTTAATCCCTCAGGTCGATTTTCTCCTAAATGAATAAGTCCTGCATCAATTGCTTCTTGCGTTCTTTCTACTGAAACCTCTTTTGTTACTGCAATAATTTGAACTCTCTCTGTTTCACGATTTGCACGTTTTTTTGCTACATGTATTAGATCATTAATTTTGTTTAAATTTGTTAAGATTTTAGTCACTGTTTTTCCCAACTTTACAACAATAGTTTCCTTTATTGTAACAAGCTATGCTTGAATTATCAATGAATAGCCTGACCTATGTGAAAGTACATTTGCATCATTCATCTATTTCCAATAGCTTGGCTTTTTCGATTGAAAATAATTTCACCATTTAGGATAATGCTTTAACTAAGATGACATCCTTTCCCACTACAAGTACATCTTTCATATACACTTTCCTTATAGAATCTTCTCCCCGAAAAAGTCCCAGGTATTTACGTGGTTCTGCAATCATAAAGGCTGTTACATAGCCTGTTTCTTTTGAAACCTCTGCATCTACCACAAATCCTAAAAAACGTCCATTGCCTGCTTCAATTACTTCTTTTTGTTGCAACATCGAGAAACGCATTTTATCCCTCCTAAA
Organism: Lysinibacillus sp. NPDC097231; assembly: GCF_044761885.1. Taxonomy (NCBI): domain Bacteria; kingdom Bacillati; phylum Bacillota; class Bacilli; order Caryophanales; family Bacillaceae; genus Lysinibacillus; species Lysinibacillus sp. NPDC097231. Next base: position 290,270 of record NZ_JBIWDH010000001.1, read on the forward strand.
TCAATTACTCTCAACATCGTTTTTATCTCAACAAACTATGTTTTCCCTCCCTTTATATTTATGTGTTTATTATTGTTTAAATGAACATGAAATGATCAAGGAATCTTTGTCGATGTTGTAGCGCTATGTCATATTAAATTAAGTATGGCTTTTTGGCAAAAGGAGGGGTCGCTTTCCATTCCCCAAGGGGCGCCCAATCGGAACGGAAATAAACAAATTCATATGATATACGTTTTAACAAAATGACATCCAACTTTTTAGTTTTATCGGAACACTTTCAAGAATTATCGCCGAACTTTTAATTTTTATCGATAAACTTTTACGTTTTATCACCTATCTTCTGAATTTTATCGACATCCACCTTCTAATAAGCGAAAAAGGATTCCTGCACAAACTGTGTGTTAATCCTTTTACTTTATAGTGACCAGTCGGAACGGAAATCACCTGCATTTTGTTTAATAAATAAAATGCGCACCCCAGAGTTCGGATGCGCATTGTCTTTTACTTATAATCTTTCTGCATTGTTTCTATCGCATTTTTTTCTAGTCGTGAAATTTGCGCTTGAGAAATTCCTAATTCTTTCGCAATTTCAGTTTGTGTTTCACCATAATAAAAACGCTTTGCAACAATCATTTGTTGACGTTCATCGAGCTTTTGCAAACTTTCCTTTACCGACACGTAGGCAACCCATTGATCCTCTGATACATCATCATCACGTAATTGGTCCATCATATAAACAGCGTCTCCACCGTCTGAATAAATAGGCTCTTGTAATGAAACTGGGTCTTGAATGGCATCTAAAGCAAAAAGAACATCTTCCTTTTTCATGTCAATCATTTCAGCAATTTCTTCAATCGTTGGTTCTCGCAAATTATCGGTTATCCATTGCTCTTTTGCCTGCATCGCCTTATATGCAATATCTCTAAGAGAACGAGAAACACGTAACGCATGATGATCACGCAGATGGCGACGAATTTCTCCAATGATCATTGGAACAGCATATGTTGAAAATCGCACATTATGCTTCAAGTCAAAATGATCAATGGCTTTCATAAGGCCAATACAGCCTACTTGAAATAAATCATCTGCCTGTTCACCCCTGTAGGCAAATCTACCGACAATACTGAGCACTAACCTTAAATTGCACATTACAAGCTCTTCCCTAACTTCAGTTTCTCCAGCTTGTAAACGGATGAAGAGCTCCTTCATTTCCTCGTGCTTTAAAATTGGCAAAGTCGATGTATCTAAGCCGCAAAGATCTACTTTAGTTCGCATATTCGATTCCTCCGGATGTTATTCTCTGACTAAACCGTGACATCAGTTTGTCCGAGAGAAACGAGAATATGCACCAAAGCTACGACCAATTTTAGGTAGGATAAATTTCCCTCTCTAAGATATTGGCTGATTCAAGTTTTCACGTAAATCTTGAATAATTTTCTTCTCTAATCGTGAAATATATGATTGTGAAATTCCTAAATGATCGGCAACTTCTTTTTGAGTCATTTCAATTTTGCCATTGAGGCCGAAACGACATTCCATAATATATCTTTCACGCGCACCTAGTAAATTAATGGCATGAAACATATGTTGACGCTCAATCTTCTTCTCTACATTGTCTAAAATAATATGCTCTTCAGTGCCTAAAATATCAGACAATAGCAACTCGTTTCCATCCGCATCAGAATTTAATGGCTCATCCAATGAAACTTCACCCTTCATTCGGCTTGTTTTACGTAAATGCATCAAAATTTCATTTTCAATACAACGTGATGCGTATGTTGCAAGCTTTATATTTTTATCTGTATTGAACGTTTCAATTGCCTTAATTAAACCGATAGAGCCAATACTAATTAAGTCCTCAATCGGCGTACCCGTATTATCAAAACGTCTAGCAATATAAACAACAAGACGTAAATTACGTTCAATTAGTGTATCTCTAGCTCGTAAATCACCATTCATAAAGGATGCAATGACTGTAACTTCTTCTTCTCGACTTAATGGCACTGGCAATGAATCATTTCCCCCTATATAGTACGTTTCACGACTCCGAAACTTACTCCAAAATTTTTTCAAGCTAGCAAGTAGCCTAAGAAGCAATAGTTCTCCCCCTCTATGAGTTATTTGAAAGCGCTGAAAAATGTAAAATTGCTGCTGTGCTATGTGGAAAATTTTTAGCCTTTTTGGTTAAAACAATATATTCATTCGTTTTCACTTGTGAGTGCTCCCCTTTTATTTGCCACTCATCAAAGCGAAAACCTAGTACAACTGACTGCTGCTGTACTGTATTGACATGAATGAATCGAATATAACGCTGATAATCTTCTGAAAACATTGATACATTGTACGGATCAGTTTCTTGCCATTCTAATAATGATTTACAAAATGCTGCAGGTAAATGTGGTCGTAAAGCTGCATAAGAGACAAAGTGAACAGGTTTTCCTGATAGAGGCTCGATAGCTTGATTACCAGTATCCACAAATGCAGAGAGTGGAATCTTTACATCAAAAATTTTTAACATCGTATCAAAAACAAACTGACCACTTAGACGCTCTAGCTTTACAAATCCCCATTGCTTATAAAAAGCAACAAGATTACCAACAGCTAAAAGTAAGCAAATAATTATAAAATGGACGACAGAAAGATTTTTTAAGTACGGTTGTAACGCTGTTAACAATCCACCGACAACAATTGTTGCAGTCAAAACGATTGGTCCTTGCTTTTGAAAGCTTCGAAGCTTGAAGCGAAAAGCAATACCAATTAGTAAGATAAAGCTCAGCAACGTTGTCAACAGCATTTGACCACCTATTACAGCTACAAAACTACTACAAATAGAACTCATTAATAATCTCGTGTTCTTTACAATAACCCCTGTTATTTTTGCCGTAAACGTGAGGATCGCTAGATTAAAAAGCGTATTAATGAGCACCAGCCATTCTCCATACATAACAGCCGCCTCCTACTTACAAAGTTAGCATGTTACACTCACAAATATTGTCAAACAATCGCATCATTTCCTTAAAATGTTTTGACAAAATACATCTTTTCCTTACACGTTCGAACATAATTAATTTTTACGTTCAAATACCAATTACCTCTATCTAATTGGCGTGTCGCCTCATTTGCACTTCATTTTCACTATAAAAATACTTGCTATATAAAGAAAAAAAGCTCGTATTTTACATATGTAAAATACGAGCTTTTTAGAAGTTAGATTCTTTCATTTATCCACGATTTTTACGGTTACGTAAAAATGCTGGTACCTCAAGCATGTCATCCTGCGCATAATTTTGTTGATTTTGACGTGGTTGCTCTTGCTGTACATATACATCTTGACGTTGTTCACGAATTGGAGCTTGCTGTTGCTGTGTAGCTTGTTTATTTGAATTTAACGTTGGTCTTGTAGTACTACGTTGTTGCTGTAGAACTTCTTCTGAGAAACCAGTGGCAATCACTGTCACAATTATTTCATCTTTTAGATTTTCGTTAATAACAGAACCGAAAATCATATTTACCTCTTCATCTGATGCTGAAGCTACGATATCTGCCGCTTCTTGTACTTCAAATAAGCTAAGGTTCGAGCCACCTGTAATATTCATCAAGACTCCCTTAGCGCCATCAATTGATGATTCAAGTAAAGGACTTGAAATTGCTTTTTTAGCTGCTTCTGCAGCACGGTTTTCACCTGTTGCAATACCAATACCCATTAACGCTGAACCTTTATTAGACATAATTGTTTTTACGTCTGCAAAGTCTAAGTTAATAAGACCTGGCGTGGCAATTAAATCCGAAATACCTTGTACACCTTGACGTAAAACATTGTCGGCTTCACGGAATGCCTCAAGCATTGGCGTAGATTTATCGACAATTTGTAGTAGCTTGTCGTTAGGAATAACGATTAAAGTATCTACAGACTCCTTCATACCACCAATACCACCGATAGCTTGAGTTTGTCGTTTACGACCTTCAAACGTAAATGGACGTGTTACAACACCGACTGTAAGGGCTCCCAAATCGCGTGCAATTTGAGCGATTACTGGCGCTGCACCAGTACCAGTTCCTCCACCCATTCCAGCTGTAACGAATACCATATCTGCACCACGTAGAACCTCTTCTAATTGTTCACGGCTCTCTTCTGCGGCTTTTTTCCCTACCTCCGGGTTTGCTCCTGCTCCTAAACCACGAGTTAGTTTTGTACCAATTTGTAGCTTTGCTTCTGCTTTAGATAAATTTAGTGCCTGTGCATCTGTGTTTACTGCGATAAAGTCAACACCTTGTACACCATGTTCTATCATTCGATTGACAGCGTTGTTACCGCCACCACCAACACCAATGACTTTTATTACTGCAAGTTGATCAATACTTGTATCAAATTCTAACATTTCTTTTTCCTCCCACGGTAACTCGACTCTGTATCATTCATTACGCATTCAAGATCAATTATGCCTCGGTATAATTGCGTCCGGAATCGGCTTTGTGCTGGCACAAAGAACTCCTTTCCGATTCCGTGACATCCGCCGGAGGCATTAACTTCTTTCAGCAGGTGTTTGGACATCTGCTGAAAAGTAGCTTAAATCCGCATTCATCTCTCACCACCTATAGAGGTGGGAGACTTCTGTACCTGTCGCTATGCTTTCGGTACAAAGGACATTTGCTGAAAGAAGTTAATCAAAAAACTTATCAAATAATTTTTTTGCTCTCCCGATTACGCTTCCTTTTGATTCTGAAGGTGCGGCATATTCTTGCTTCTTAGGTGTGGCTGCTGGAGAACCTACAACCGCATATTCAATAGGCTGCGTATTTGTACTTTTTCCGTAAAAATCATCTTCTAAATAGGCGTAACGAATAAGTCCAACTGCCGTCGTATACGAAGGCTCTCTGACGCCAATATAATCGGGTGTATATATTCTAACACGCGTTTGCAGAATTTGACGTGCCAGTTGTGCAATACCTTCAAGCTTTGCAACGCCACCTGTTAAAACAACACCGCCCGGTAAATCACGAACACCTAGACGCGCTAACTCGTCAATCACTAATTCAAATAACTCTTCCAAGCGAGCACCAATAATTTCAGAGATAAAACGCTGACTATACTGATCTGTTGAATCTGTGCCTACAATCGGTACTTCAAACAACTCATCATCTGATGCGTCGTCATAATAGGCATGTCCAAATTGGTGTTTAATTTGTTCAGCTTGTTCTGTTGGAGTTTTTAAGACTATCGATATATCTTTTGTGATATGATCGCCACCAATTGGAATTACACCCGTATGTGTCAACAGTCCCTCTTCAAACACTGTGATAGTAGTTGAACCGCCCCCTAAATCAATAAAGGCAGTACCCTGGTTTTTCTCATCCTCTGTTAGGGCAAAAAAACCTGCTGCTAACGGTTGCAAATATATTTCTCGAATACTTAGACCCGCACGTTCAACACAGCGAAGAACATTGTGTAAAAGTGTCTTGGAAGTTGTAATCATTGTGGCATCCATCTCTAGACGGATACCAATCATACCACGAGGATCTTTAATTTCGTCTAAGTTATCCACAATAAATTGTCTTGGAATGATGTTAACTAATTCACGTTCAGGAGGTATTGACATGACCTGTGCAGATTCTACCACTCTGTCTAAATCATCATCTGTAATTTCTCTATTATCACTATTTACAGCGACAACACCTTTAACTAGTTGTAACATCGTCTGGTTAGCTGGAACTCCTAAAACGACTTCATTAATTTGATATCCTGTCATTCGCTCGGCTTGTTCTATTGCTTTTCGAATAGATTGAACTGTTGCATCAATATCAACAATTGCACCTTTTCGAACCCCATTCGATTTTACATTTCCGACCCCAATTACATGTAATTGACCGTCACTCATTTCACCTATTAATACCTTGATAGAGGATGATCCTATATCAAGAGAAATATATAAATCTTGCTGATTCAATCCGCTGCACCTCCTTGAAAAATGCTCTTATTTTCATTCTATTGTAAATTTGGCATAATGTCTAAGCAAATCGAGTATTTTGGTCAATTTTTCTCTCATTCTATGGAAGTTTTTTTCTTCTTGTGACGTTTTTCATCTAACCGAGTTAGTAAAATACGCCTAATTATTGCTATATTTTGGAATAAACGTACTCCAAAAGCGAAAATGGCCGCTAGATACAAATCTATTCCTAAATACACTCCTAAAAAGGCCAAACCTGCTGCAAGAATTATATTAAAAAAGAATCCTGATACAAATACTTTATCGTCATATACTTGCTGTAATTGAGCGCGAATACCGCCAAATAATGTATCTAAGGCTGCTAAAACAGCTATTGACAGATAATTTTCATAAATAGAGGGTATTTGTATATTTGTTAACAAGCCTAGGGCAAGTCCAAATATCAAACCTAAAAATGGTAGCCACATATATTATTCTCCTTTTTTCACCTCTGTTAAATAATCATTTGTCAACTGCTGATCAAATGCTGGGATTGTTAACTGTTCAATCGGCTCTTCTATTACTAGATTAAAGTTATCTAAATAAAAGGAATCGATAAATGTTGAAGCTTGTAACGAATTGTACATTTTTTGAGCTTCCTTAAAAGAGCTTGTCCCAACATAAATTTCAAAAGGTGGCGAGGACAGTGGTACACTATTCACTGTGGTTTTTCCATTTATGTCCCGAATGGCTGTCGTATGTACAACGCGATTTCCATCAATCGAAACACTAGCTGCATTGTTTTTAAACAGGGTATTCAGTAATTGGGTTAGTAAATCAGGTGAAATTTCTTGGATTTCATACCCCATTTCTACTAATTCAGGCGCTGGCTCAACACGAAGTACAACACCTGGTCCTGTGACTTCCGTTAGCCCTGCCTGTAACTTTAAACGATTTAATGTTTCATTTAATGCTGATTGTAAACTTGCTTTTTCAGATTGCTCATAGCGATCCACTACTTCATTAAGTGAGCGAATTTCTGCTAATAATGTGGAATGTCTTTGCTTTTCCTCTGCTAATTCCTCTCTTATGGCCCAAATATCTCGTGTATCTCGCTCAGCTGGTTGTTGTATGGTATTGTATTGTACCGCTATCATCAAACCGATAATAAATAGCACGATCGTTATTCGGGTGTACATATTTTTTTTCAAAATAGCCCCTCCTAGACGTATCGTAAGCCCCACAGATTAAAATCTATCACTTAACTGGAGGATAGATGTAAAAATGAAATCGTTTAACTCTCGACTTTTACACTTGGCATTGTTAGTTTTTGATTTTCTTCTAATGACACGACAATATTGTCATTTAGTAATTGATCCACTACGCCACCATTTAAATTTAAGGAAGCCGCCAATGTTGTTGAATTCCCAACGGCCTCGATGACAAATGGAGCTGGGTGTTGCTTGCCATCAATAGTAATGACTGGTCCATTACAACGAATATAGGAATTCGCCAAGACCCGTTGTCCATTAATAGCAATTGCTTGTGCGCCAGAAATTTTAAGCTCATTGAGCAATTTAAAAACATGACTTTCATGCACGATATATTCATTAGGATTAGCAGATTTCGGATCGTAATCACCATCTTGCAGGGTTAGCCGAATCCCTTTTCCTTCTGCATTTATATCACCCAATAACAAACGTAAATCCTCTGCTTCTTCAACAAGATTTTTATAATTCTTTTCACCCGCAACAAATGATTTTTCATACTTACGAATTTTTTCTTGTAAAGCATTTGCCTCTTCAGAAAGCTCTTTATTACGTTCTTGCTGTGCGATTAACTCCTCACGATATGAATCCTCTTGCTCAAAAAGCTTTGAATTAATCGAACTTGCATCTCGGTTATCTTTTGCTTGGTTGTAAGAATAGCCAACGATAAATCCCATTGTCACGCAAACAATAAGTAACTGAAATTGCTTCCTTGAAAAGAAATTTCCTTTGCTATTCATTCCCTTGTTGTTCATCTTTATTCACTTCCTGGTTGGCCGTTTCTCCATTTGCATTTTCTAAGTCAATACTTATTTGGTTGTACTCATCATTGAAAGGACGATAATACGAGCCGACCTCTAAATCAATAATACCCTTTTCTAAATTACTAATCTGGGCCACTATTGAAGGGTAGTAATTTAACTTTTCAGCTAAAGATTGAATAACAGCACGTACTTCATAGCCATCATTCATATAGAGTTTGACCGCATTAGGATTAGTGTCATTACTGTTTGTATTAACTTGAGAAATTAAAGCTAATACTTCTGGCTTTAATTTTGCTAATTGCACCACAAGCTTCTTAATTGTCTTTTCGCCAGTTATGCCGATAAAAACAGGTGCATCCATGGGAATGGCATCCCCAGCCTGCTCAAATCGTTTACCGTTCTCAAGCAATGGATAATAAGTACCGTCACCAGCTAAATACGCAACTTTTTTCCATTCTTTAATATCTATAGTTACCCCACGAAGCCAATTACGTTTAACATGCGCTTCTTTTACCCATTTATCCTTCAGTAATAACGCCTCTATATCTTTTACTTTAAAACCCCACATCGACTTTCCAGGTGCAAGAGTACTAGCCTGTGAATAATATTGTTCATCTGCTAACCAAGCTCCCTTGATTGTAATTTTATTGATTTTACTGTAAGGAGATTGAAAATAAAGGAGTACTGCTAACACGCAAAAGAAAAGTAATATTAGCACTATAAATTTCCGATTTGTACGCTTTTTTCGTCGCTTTTTTAGCGTAGGGATGCGATCTTCTATATCAATTACTTTCTCCAAAAAGTACTCCTCCTTTATATTTATTTCGCTAATTGATAAATAATGCCTATTATCAACCACATTGTTACTAAAGATGTCCCTCCGTAGCTGATAAAAGGTAATGTTACACCCGTTACAGGAACTAAACCAATAACTACTGCTATATTTAGAAATGCTTGCACGGTCAACATTGTTACAAGTCCAATTATCGCGTAATAAGATGTTCTTGTTTTAGCCTGTACCGCGAATTTATAGCCTGCATAAATTGTTAGTACAAAAAGGGCCAAAATAACGAGGCCACCAAGCAATCCAACCTCTTCAAGAATAATTGCATAAATAAAGTCATTTTGTGGTTCAGGTAAGTATAAAAACTTTTGCCTACTTTGTCCAAACCCATGCCCGAAGATACCCGCAGGACCAATAGCCATTAGTGATTGAACTGCCTGAAAGCCACTACCTAAAGGATCGACCCACGGATCAATAAATGCCTCTATTCTCTTTAGCCGATATGGCGCTGTGACAATCAAACCAACTAATCCAGCAATCCCAGCTACCATAAACATGGCATAAAGTTTTAAAGGATACCCTGCCACAAAAAACAATAAAAACACAGAAACAACGAGAATAAATACCGAACCAAAATCAGGCTGCAACATAATAAGGACAACAGGAATTAACAAAACCAATCCATGCCGCCAATTAACAACCGGCGTACCCGTTTTATGTTGCGCTAATATATGACTCAAATACCCAATGACTGTAATTTTCGTTAACTCTGCAGGCTGGATGGTTAATGGACCTACACCAATCCAGCTTTGAGAACCATTTCGTACTAATCCAATTCCTGGTATAAGTACAAGGACTAGTAAGATCAACGAAAATATATAGGCCATTTTCCAAAAGGACTGCTCTCTCAAAATATTTAATCGAATAGTGATTAAAAACACTACAATGGCTACTACAAAGTACATACTTTGCTTCATATAAAACGGCATTTTTCCACTATAATGAACGGCACTCCAATAGGTACCTGCAGAATAGACGAAAATAATGCCGATTATTGATAGCATCAATGTTGTGACGAGCAATAAATAGCTTTCTTTCCCTCTCAGTAATGCCATCCTTCCAAGTCAAGTATATTCTAAAATAGTTACAGGCTCGTTACAGCTTCTTTACAGCATCAATAAAAACGTCGCCTCTTATTTCAAAGCTGTCATATTGATCCCAGCTTGCACATGCAGGCGATAGTAGAATAACATCTCCTTCAGCCGACATCGGTGCTGCATAATGTACAGCGTCCTCTACATTTTGAGCAATGACTGTTTGCTGTACACCACACGATTTTGCAAATTCTACAAAGCGTAGGCCTGTTTCTCCAAAAGCAACAACACCTTTGACGTGGCTCATACAAGGGCGTAATTCTTCAAACGAATGTCCGCGATCTAAGCCGCCTGCAAGTAAAATAACAGGTGCCTGGAATGCATCTAACGCACTTTTTGTTGCTAAACAGTTTGTCGCTTTGGAGTCATTGTAAATCTTTCGTCCGTTCCATTCTCGTACAAACTGAGTACGGTGACGAACTCCTCCAAACTTAGCTAAAACCTCTTCCATTTTCGCTTTATCACAGCCAATTAAAATGCAAGCCGCTACAGCTGCTAAAATATTTTCTAAGTTATGCTTACCAGGCAAGGCGATATTTACTCGCTCCATATACGGCTCACCTTGCCAGTAAATTGTCGTGTCATCCGCACTAATTCCTTCTTCTGTACGACCTTTCGAGCTAAATGGAACCTTTATAGCCTTAGATTTTGTTGCATATCCAACAACAATTGGCTGATCTGCATTATAGATAAAATAATCGCTCTCATCCTGATTACGCGTGACCCCGAATTTGGCCTCCGCATAGTTGTCAAAAGTCCCGTGATAATCAAGATGTGCGTCATAAAGATTAGTTAAAATAGCGATTTTTGGCTTAAATGTTTTTGTCCCCATCAATTGGAAAGAGGATAATTCCGTTACAATTACATTATCCTTATGTGCTTCCCTTGCAACACCACATGCAACTGTTCCGATATTCCCTGCAATTAACGGTTTTTTGCCTCCGTTATTCAACATATCAAAAATTATTGTTGTCGTTGTTGTTTTACCATTTGAACCTGTAATACCAACAAATGGTGCTTCGCTAATTAAATAAGCAAGTTCAATTTCTGTCCAAACTGGTATCTCACGACTTATTGCATCTGCAACTATTTTGTTGCTATAAGGAATCCCTGGATTTTTTACAACTAATTCAAAGCCTTCATCCAATAGATCCTCAGGGTGACGACCACAAATAACCGTTATCCCCTTTTGCAATAGACCTTGTGCATCTGGACTTTCATCAAATGGTTTTGAATCATTGACCGTCACGAAGGCGCCAAGCTCATGTAAAATTTCTGCTGCTGCCACACCGCTTTTAGCTAGACCTAAAACAAGCACTTTTTTATGTTGTAAATCTGTATAGTTTCTCATTAGAACGCCTCCGATATGACTGCAATCAATGCTACTGCTAAAGCGGTTGACCAAAAGACAAGTACTACTTTCCATTCTGACCAACCTGATAATTCGAAATGATGATGGATTGGACTCATTTTAAAGATACGTTTTTTACGAAGCTTAAAGCTACCTACTTGTAAAATAACCGATAATGTTTCAATCACAAACACTAATCCGACTAATAACAGTAAAAATTCTTCTTTAACTAAAACAGACACCATGGCTAAAGCTCCACCTAGCGCTAAAGAGCCAGTATCCCCCATAAATACCTTTGCAGGATTCGCATTAAAAAGTAAAAATCCTAGTAATGCACCTGTTACCGCAAATGTGAATAGGGCGATATCAGCCTGATCTTGGAATAAAGCAATAACACCAAATGCCGCAAAGGCAATGGAAGCAGTACCTGCCACAAGGCCGTCTAAACCATCTGTTAAATTCACTGCATTCGAGAATCCTACTAACCAAAAAATTAAAAAGGCAACATAGAAAATGCCAAGATCAATTGTCCAGTCTGTAAATGGTATAGCAAGTGTTGTATCAAATGACCCTACATGTAGTAAGAAATATGCCAGGACGGCAATGACAATTTGACCAATCAGCTTTTGAAGTGATGTTAATCCAAGATTACGTTTAAAAACGACTTTTAAACCATCATCTAATAAGCCGATTAACCCAAACCCTGCTAACACTAATAGCAGTACGACGGTTTGTGCTGTAAATAAATCTAAAAAGCTACCTACACCAACAGTAGTGAGGATAATAGCAATTAAGAAAATAATGCCGCCCATTGTTGGCGTACCAGCTTTTTTCATATGTGATTTAGGTCCTTCTTCACGAATACTTTGACCGAACTTTAATCGGCGAAGAAGTGGAATACTAATTGGTGCCAGGATAACTGTTACTATAAAAGCAAGAGCTAAAATGGTAAGCGTTGTTGCGAGTTTCATTGAAAAATCTCCTTTAAATCTTGTTTCACTTTCTTCTTCAAGAAAAAAGCACAAACTTTCATTTATTTATTACTACCCTTCATAATAATAGTGGTTCTTTCCCATTTTTTAAAGGTAAAGTTATATTAGTTCTCTAAATATAGATGAATGGTGCCATCTTGTTTGATAACACTATCCACTTCAGGCAATTGGTTGCCAATTTTAGTCCCTTCTCCATGCCATACAATACGGAATGGATAATGTTGCTTGGCAATATCATCCTTTGTTTGACCAATAAAACTTGGTACCTTTACAGTGATTGGATCACCCCAACGGTAATCTTTTTCAAGCTGGTCCTTCGATTTTTCAATGCCAACAAAAGGTGCAGCATCTTCAATAATTTGACCAACAATTGGAGCTGCTACCACACCACCAAACTGCGTAGTCTTTTTCGGGTTATCAACTGCTACATAAACGACAATTTGTGGGTTATCCGCAGGAGCAAAGCCAATAAAAGATACGATATATTCGCCACTTTTATAACGACCGTCCTCTACCTTTTGCGCAGTACCAGTTTTCCCTCCAATACGTAATCCATCTCGATAGGCTTGTCGACCAGAGCCCTTTGCTACAACTGATTCCAATGCACCCCGGACCTTTGCAGATGTTTCCTCACGAATAACCTGATTTTTCACTTCCGGTTCAGTCTCTTTTATAACTTCTCCAGTATTCGGATTGAAAATCTTCTTCACAACATAAGGCGTATAAAGCTTGCCCCCATTTATTGCTGCGGCTACTGCTTGCACTTGTTGAATTGGTGTTACGGCTACCCCCTGGCCGAAGGAAGTTGTTGCTTGCTCAACAGGCCCAAAGGCTTCCTTTGAAAATAAAATCCCTGAAGCTTCGCCTGCGATGTTAGATCCTGTCTTTTTACCAAAACCAAAATCTTTAATATATTGTAGTAATCTTTCATTACCCAGTCGCTGTCCTAATTCTATGAAGCCAGGGTTACAAGAATTTTCTACAACTTCAAGGAAGGTTTCATGTCCATGGCCCTCACGTTTCCAGCAACGCAGTCTAGCTCCCGCAACCATCGAATAGCCTGGATCATAAAAAGTATCATGTTCTAAATCCACTAAATTTTCTTCTAATGCTGCACTAAGCGTTATAATTTTAAACGTCGATCCTGGTTCATATGTCATCCAAACCGGTAAATTTCGGTTATAGATAGCTGGCTCTACTAATTGATATTCCGATGGATTAAAGGTTGGATACGATGCTAACGCTAAAATTTCTCCATTATTTGGATTCATAGCAATGGCTAACGCTTGGTCAGCTTCATAACGATCCATAGCCTGAGATAATTCACGTTCAACGACCTGTTGTACATCCACATCAATCGTTAGCTCTATTGTTGCGCCATCTTCACCAGCTTTCCATGAGCTTGCTACGTTTGGTAAATTATTACCTTTCGCATCTGTAAAGAGCCGGATCGCCGAGGAATTGGCCTGTAAAAGCTTATCATATTCATATTCTATTCCCGCTAAACCTTGTGCATCATAGCCTGTAAAACCTAAAAAACGTGATAGTAAGGTACCATATGGATAATCCCTTGAATAATCGACACCACTATATAATCCCTCAATCTGCATGCCTTGTAATTGCACTGCCTTTTCATAGGGGATATTCTTTCCTTCAGGTGCGATTTTCACCAAAAATTCCTTCCCTTTTTTATTTATTTTTTCAAAAATAACCTTTTCATCTACTTCAAGCACTTGGGCAATTTTGGCTGCTGCACCTTCAATATCCTTACTTTGAGAAGGCATGAAATATAAAGTTGGTGCAAGTTTATTGGTGACAATACTTTTTCCATCACGGTCCGTAATATGCCCTCGCTCATTTGCAAATGGAATTTCCCGATCCCAGTTTTCTTCGGCTTTCTTTGTTAGTTCTTTTTGATCCAGTACCTGTAAGAAGAAAATTCTAATGACAATAGCAGCAGCTACACACATAAATAATACGTATAATATACGTAAACGCTTTTTGGAATGGATAGAAATCCACTTCATTCGACATCACACCTTGTTTTTTACAACGTATGAAATAAAGTGGACTTCTATTCAGTGTCTATTAATCATCTGTATGTTCAATTTCACCCTCAGATGCTGTTTCAACGTCTTTCATAAAGCTTTCTGCAGGAGTTTTCAATTTCACGACTATCGGTGAACTATCCGAAATGACAGTACCTGCCGATACACTTTGACTAGTTGCAAAGCCTTCTCCAACAACTTCAATTTCTAAATTTGCCATCGACTTGAAAACAAGGACATTACGCAATGACCAGTCTGTGAAGTTTGGCAGTGTGATATCACCTTCAGTCTTTAAAAACACAAAGTTACCTTTAACAAGTTTTTGAGGACCTTTTGGATATTGGTCAATAATTTTACCGCCACTGCCCACAATAACTGGCTGTAGACCATCATTTGCGAGTTCAACTTGAATTGCTTCAGCATTTTTACCTGTGTAATCTTGAATTGTTGTATGGTCAACTTGCTGTACTTCTTCAGGGTTAATGTTTAAATGTTTTAAACTATTTATCATTACCGGCTTAAACACTTTTGAAACTGGGACAGAGCCAAGCTCATTTTTTAATTTTGGCTTTTTCACTGAAACATACATAATAAGCTTTGGGTTATCTGCTGGAGCCATTCCTAGGAATGAATACAGGTACTCGTTTGCAAGATAACCACCACTTGCTTTCGGTATTTGGGCAGTACCCGTTTTCCCTGCAACTTCATATTCATCAAGGATAAAGTCTTTCGCCGTACCATGCTCAGCTGTTAAAGTAGATGCAAGGATTTCCCTTACTTGCTTCGCTGTGTCGGCTGAAACTGGCTGTCCCTTTTCAATCGGCTTATGATTTTGAATAGTTCTTCCTGTCGATGGATCAACAATTCGATCGATAACATAAGGTTGCATCATCTTCCCATCATTCGCTATTGCTGTCATAGCCTGAATAAGCTGAATTGGCGTTACTGTAGAACCTTGACCGAATGTTGTTGTAACACGTTGAATTGGATATTGCGATAAAAGTGTACCCGATGCCTCATTCGGTAAATCAATGCCTGTCTTCTTGCCAAAACCAAATCTATCTAAATAATCATAAAAGACATCTTCACCAATAAGATTTAATAAGTGTGCCATTGCCGTGTTGGAAGAACGTTGGAATCCTTGTAAATAGGTAATCGGACCCCAACCTCTCCCATTATTATGGTCTCTAATTTCACGATCAAGAACTCTATATTTACCTGACATATACGTTGCATTTGGTGGCCAAGTATCTGTATCAATCGCTGATGCGAGCGTGAACGTTTTCAATGTCGAGCCTGGTTCAATCGTTTCTTCAATAACCTCATTCAACCACTTCATATTTGTGCCTTCACGTGTATCAGGATTGAATGTAGGGCGCTGGGACATTGCTAGTATTTTTCCGGTTTTCGGATCTGCCACTATAGCTGTCATGGATTCAGGATTGTATTCCATTTCAACTTTAGACATTGCTTCCTCTAAAAAGCTTTGAATAGTTTTATCAATTGTTAAATAAATGTCATCGCCATTTTTAGCGGGTGTCACCATTTTTTCACTATTCGGCAATAGATAACTGAAAGCATCTGTCTCATATTCAATCTTACCGTTTTTTCCAGTTAACTCTTTGTTATAGGTAAGCTCAAGCCCCATTTTCCCTTTTGTCGTGACCGAGCCATCCTGATTTTCCTCTTTCACTGCGAAGCCAATTAAGTGCGAGGCGAAAATACCGTTTGGATAGTAGCGTTTTAAATCACTCACAAAAAGAATCCCCGGTAGTTTCATGTCCTTGATGTTACTCATGGTTTCATGACTAATTCCACGACCTGCATTGCCAAACTCAACTTGATAAGGCTTTTCGCCATTATCTTTTAGCTTTGTTAATCGCTTATAAATCGCTTCTTCGTCGTTCATACCAGGAATATTTTCTGCTAAAATTTTTGCCGTTTTTTCCGGATCTACAACATGTCGCGGATTATCTTTATCCGTCGTGGCCTTTTCGCTGACAACTGCGATTAATCGATAGCTAAGTGTATCCTCCGCAATTACTTGTCCATTTCGATCATAAATTTTCCCACGATTCGCTGTTATTGCGCTTTCTTTGCTATACTTTGCAGCTGCTCTCGCTGCAAGTTCCTGTCCTTCAACTTCCCCTGTAGCCTGTAATGTCACCATTCTTGTGAATAATAGAAAAAAGAGCCCTCCATAAAAAACTAATAATAGAAAGGCTCCCCATTGGAATCGAAATCTCTTTTTTTTCATTCTCCCGGCACTACCTTTACATTTTTCTCATTTTGAGTTAAACCGAGTTCTTTCGCTTTTTTCCATATATTTTCGTATGTAGAAAGTTCACTTACACGAACTGTCAAGTCAACATTCTGTTTCGCAATCTCGTCTGCTTCAATTTCGATTTTTTGAATGTCCATACTTGTTGTTTGAATTGCTGCTTGTTTATTTAACACTAGTACTCCTAATACAGCAATAATGCCAACAAAAACGATTAGCATTGTCTTTTCAAACTTCTGGTTCGTTTTTTTACGACGTATGATAGTGGGTTGTGGACTAGGTGGTGTTATCGGTTGTTGCACTTGTTGATGTTGGTGCTGCCTTACACGAACTGCTGCCATTTACTCACGCCCTTTGTCGTTAATTTTCTCCACCACTCTAAGCTTTGCTGAACGCGCACGATTGTTAATTGCCAATTCTTCATCAGAAGGAACAATAGGCTTTCTCGTGATAAGCTTTAAAGTTGGCTTCATGTCATCAGGAATTACAGGTAGATTTGGTGGTAACTCCGGTAATGATGACGCTTCCTTAAAAATAGTCTTGCATAATCGGTCTTCCAATGAGTGGAACGTAATGACACTAATGCGTCCACCAACGTTTATCATATCAATCGCATCGACTAAAGAATCTTCTGCCGCGCCTAGCTCATCGTTTACAGCAATTCGTATTGCTTGGAATATGCGCTTCGCAGGATGTCCACCTTTTCGGCGAGCCGCTGCTGGAATACCCTCTTTAATAAGTTCTACTAGTTGGCTGGTAGTTTCAATCGGCGCCACCTTACGCGCCTCTTCGATTTTACGAGCAACTTGCTTCGAAAATTTTTCTTCTCCATAACGGAAAAATATACGCACTAAATCTTCATATGCCCATTCATTTACAACATGAAATGCCGTAAGCGGTGCCGTTTGGTCCATGCGCATATCTAGAGGTGCGTCATGATGATAACTAAAACCTCGTTCTGGCGTATCTAACTGCGGTGAAGACACACCTAGATCATATAAAATACCATCAACTTGCTCGATACCAAGAGCTAATAACTCTTCTTTCAAATAACGGAAATTCGAATGGACGAATGTCACACGCTCGATATATGGTGCTAATCGAATTTTCGCATTGTTAATAGCTGTCGTATCTTGGTCGAAGCAAATTAAACGACCTTTATCAGATAATTGTTGTACTAAATACTCACTGTGTCCTGCTCCACCTAGCGTACAGTCCACATAAACACCATCAGGATCGATGTTCAACCCATCAACAGTTTCTTTTAATAACACGGTTGTATGATCGAACATACCACTCGCTCCCTTCAGGCCTTAACTTCATTCAACTAACGATCAATTATGCCTCGGCATAATTGCGTCCGGAATCGGCTTTGTGCTTGCACAAAGAACTCCTTCCCGATTCCGTGACATCCGCCGGAGGCTTTAACTTCTTTCAGCAGGTGTTTGGACACCCGCTGAAAAGTGACCTAAAACCACATTCATCTCATCACCTATAGAGGTGGGAGACTTCTGCTGAAAGAAGTTAAAACGTCTCAACAAAAGTTAAAAATCAAAGCCAATCATATTTTCTGCAATTTCATTAAAGGATTGTTCAGACTCACTAAAGTAAGCCTCCCAAGCTTCTTTCGCCCATATCTCAATTCGATTCGAGACTCCTAGCACTACACATTCTTTCTCAAGATGTGCATGTAGCATTAGCGTTGAAGGAATATTAATGCGACCCTGCTTGTCTATCTCTACTTCCGTCGCCCCAGAAAAGAAAAACCTTGCAAATGCACGTGTATCTTTTTTGGTCATCGGTAAGCCCTTTAATTTTTCTTCGAGTTTTCGCCATTCATCCATAGGATAGCCAAATAAACAATTATCAAGTCCGCGTGTTACAACAAACGTTTCACCTAAGGCTTCACGAAATTTCGCGGGCACGATTAATCGTCCTTTCGCATCAACAGAGTGTTGATATTCTCCCATGAACATGCTAGTCACCCCACTTTATTAAATAATGTACCACATCCCCCCACTTTCCTCCACTTTTTTTAAAAAAAACTTGACTTTTAAACACTGAATGTGTGTTTAGACCTTCAACAAATTATTCACTCTATGCTAAATGACATAAATAAAGAGCTACCCTTAGCTGGATAGCTCTTTATTTACTATTAAAATCGACAATGTTCATCAAATCCACATTGTTTCATAATCTTATTTAGGTACAAAGATATAATTGTTAGAAATTACATATAAAGTATATAGTGGTGATTTCCAATACTGTAATTTTGCTTGAGCATTTCGGTAACTAACATAGGTCCAAACTCATTGAAATATTGATAAGGATTATAAGTTCTTTCCTGGAATCCCTCATTTGGATATAGCTCATTTTGAAGAGTCATAAATTTCCGGATAGTCGTTTCATGTTTGTTAAGTACAGTTTGTTCAATCTTTTGCTGTAAATACTCAAATTGCTTTAGATGATTTTCTTTATTTTTCACAAGTATTTTATCTAGTGATAATTGTTGCTCCCCAAAATAACATTGAAGCTCATCATATTTTTCTAAAAGCATTTGTTGCATTATTTGAATTTGACGCGTCGCTTCAGTGTCCTGTACTTCTGTAATAAACTGCTCCTTAAGCTCTAATGCTTTTCCATTCCACACATCAGCAACATTCAAATGATACTCACGTAATAATTGTTCTACTTGACGTGTGGCAATCGTAATATGAAGACGCGGAGCAAAAATTGGCATTTGCAGACCTAGCACTGAAAAGGCATCCTTCAATGTAGCCCAATATGCAAGCTCCCCTGGACCACCAACAAACGCTAACACTGGCAATGTCATTTCCTGCATTAAAGGACGTGTGACAACATTATTACTCAATTGCTCTGGATTCTTATTAGCAATTCCCAAAAGTTCTTCGTGCGATAGCTTTATATTCGCTGCTAAATTAACAAATTGCTGATTCTTTCTTTCTAAAAGATGACGTTCTCCATCTTCTACAAAAAATAGATTGGCCGCTTCCTTTGTTGCTACTATAGGCGAGCCGTAACCTGCATGTTCTAGCTGCTCTTCCTTCTCTGTTACTACTCTAGCAATTTCTTCATTATGATGAATGATACGAGCAAAGTTGCTGCTCTCATATTGACGGAATTCAAAATCCGCTGCATCAATGAGCAATAAACCTTCATCTTTGAACAATTGGTTTATAAGTTGTGCAAAGAAGTCTGTAAATGTTTCACTCTTATTAAGAGTATCTACTAATTGTTTAATAAGCATTTCAGTGAATTCTGTTTCACCCATATCTTTCGCAATGGTATGAATTAATTGCGCCATGGATTCTTTGTTTATAGTTGTTGCAGAAGCCATTGTTTTGCGTCTTGAACGCTCCCCATAAGCGCGTTTTTTAACATCTACACCATGCACAGTGAACGTATGGTTAATTTCCTCTAAATCATGGTCTTCCCCAGCAATCCAAAAAATAGGAACAACTGGTCTTTGAAGCTTTACACTTTGCTCTTTTGCTAATGTAATGACCGAAATTGCCTTATGCACCGAGTAAAGAGGACCTGTCAAAATACCTGCTTGTTGCCCACCAACAACCACAACAGCTCCTTGCTCTAGTTGTTGTAAATGCTCATTCGCTTTTTTTGATATACCAAGCGGCTCCATAAATTGGCGGATGATTGCCGTTAATTCTTTTTGGTCTTTGGCATGCTGCTCTAAATATTTCACTCGTTTTTCAAAAGATCTATCGTTATATTCATATTCAAAAAACTCATGGATGGCAGCATTTGGCGACCAATAATCTGCTAGCACACGATTTTTTATGGGTACTTGGATTGACTCCAGTTTCATTTAACAAAAACTCCTCTACTCACTAAATCATCTTTTCACCCTTAATAAGCAATTGAATTAAGATAAGTTCAATTAATACTATGCGTGTTATCCTTAGAACGTTTATTCATAATGACAATTCCCAACAAATATGTAGAAAACCCGTACCCCATTAAGAGAACAGTATTTTCTAGACATTTATTGCGTTAGCAAAGTAAATGGTTTTTTATCCATCCCATTTCTTATATAGGGTTAATTATATAGAAACATTTTTAATGCTATTATTTTAACGCTTATGGCTTCAACATGAAAAGAAAATGCTTAGACAACTAGTAAATATTCTAAAACGGATTGAATGACTCCAACTATACAAATAACAATATAGGCCGCACTTAAAATTAAAAATTGAAAGCGCCAAATTTTTATAAGTAGGGGTTTCACTTCAATTTCTTTTTTCGTTCGCCAATCGATATATGTAAAAATCATTGCCATCATTAGCGCTAGAATTACCAAAATCGCTCCAACATTAACACTCCAAAGCACACCAATCGCGAGCGGTACTGAAAAAAACAAGCACACTGTCGTGACATCCGATGCAGCCCCAAAAGCATGAGTGCCGCGAATTTTAACCTTTCGACCTATCACATAGACAATCGCAAAAAGGAGGATTGGACAAAAAATAATGATACTAATTATAATATGTAAAATATCTTTCAACGTTTTTCACCACTCTCTTCTATCGCAAGTACTTGGTGATATAAAGTACGCAAAGTAGGCAAATTATGACCATTTGCTAAAGCTTTTTCTAGAATTACCCCAACAATCGTCTCAATTTCACTTTTTTTCCCCTGCATCCGATCCGCTAGCATTGAAGATGTGTTTTCCGCTGTTTTTTCACATAAAACTATCACCTCTGAAAATGGTATAGATTGTTCTATGCCTCTAAAAGCATCTGTTAACTCTCGATAGATAGTTTGCATTAACAAAAACGCTTGCTTATTTGTTACTAACTCCCCATTCTTCACTTGCAAAACAGCCGTTAACGGATTAATCAAGCTATTGAATACAGCTTTTCCAAATAGCATTTGTTGTGCATTATCTACCAATTCAACTGGATACAAAGTATTTTCTAGTAGTAGCAACTTGTTGAATACATCACTACGCCCTCGTTCTATCGCAATTTTACAAACCCCAACACCTCTATGTTGAACCGTTGACTGATCTATCATTTGAGCGCCAAACGCCACAGAGCAAAAGGCAATAGTTTTTTGTGGCAATCGTAGCGCTTCATCAAAATGAGCTAAGCCGTTTTGCATAAACAGCAACGGTACTTGGCTTGATAACGCTGACAGCTGTTCGTATAACTCTTGTAATTGACCATATTTAACCGCAACCACTATTAAATCTTGTTGTGGTAGCTCCTTTAATTGTGTTGTAGAGGCTACCCTTTGAACTGTTTTTGTTCCATCAACATTCATTCTTGTTAAATATTTTTCATTAAGTTCATCTACCTGCTCTTGTCTTCTTGCAACCAACGTCACAAACATACCAGACTCAGCTAAAAAACTGGCCGTTAATTGACCAACAGCACCAGCACCAATAACTGCTACATTCATATCACTTTGACACCTCCCACATTACAAAGAGTCTTCTCAATAGGAGAAAACGTCCTTTTAATAATAGTTCTATACAAAAAGCACATGTTTTATTTTGCTCACTTTACAGAAGGAGGTGCCTTAGAAAAAATTTCTAAGGCACCTCCTATCCAGGTTCTTCTATTATACAGGATTGACTGATCGTTTACGATAAGATATCGTTTATTTTACCAGATTATGTTTTCATTCTAGTTTATATTTTTTCTAAGTAAGCTTACTCTTCAGCACTTTTCTCATTTACGATGATTTTCTCATTTTAATCTTTCATTAAAGAATAGCCTTGTTGCAACCATTTCACTAGTTTATCATGCTCATTTTGTAATTCACGGTGCCTAATTTCAAGACTTTGATAAGCCTCTGTTAATTCATCAAAACTTGTTAATGCCAATTTTAAATGGCTTCGCATCGATTGTTGCGGTTGATTTCGCACAGCTAGTAATGACTGACTATATTGCCCCCGCAACGTTTTATTCCACCGGAAACCACAGGCTTGTTTTGTACGGCCTAGTTCAATAGCAGCTAACTCAAAAGCTTCTAGCTGTGTTTTGCCATTTTGCACATTATGCAACACAATTTCTGCTAATCTTTCATCGTCTTCCTTTGTCCATTGATCTTTTCTTTTTTTCAATTCCATAATCTATCACCCTCGCATTTTTTACTACTATATGCAGTAGCAAGCAAAATAGAATCATCGAATTAAAAAAGACAGCGATTATGTTTTGCTATAATCACTGCCGTTATACATTATTTATTGTTCTTCTTTGTTAGGAAATTATTAACCGCCTCGTGATGAGCTTCACTTTCCCACAATTTAGCACATGTTCGCACTTCCTCCATAACTCGCTCATACATATTACGTTCACGCCATTTACGAAGCTCGATTTCTTTATAAGCTTTATGAACTGAAGGATGAATTTTACGCATATTTTCTATAAAATCATTCAACGCTTCTTCTTTTGAGCCTTCAAAAACACGCATAGCCCACCCAATTTCATATAGTAGTTCCGCTGAGTAGGGCTTCGCATCGACTAGCATCTTCATTGCACGATCATGGCGTAAGCCTCGTTCAAATAGGTATGTGCCGCCTCCCCAGCCGCTCGTAATTGCTAATGTCCCTTGTATAAAACCACACTTTGCATGACTGGCCACCAGACGAAAATCACAGGCCGTTGCAATCTCACAACCTCCACCAACAGCAGTTCCATTTATCAAGGCAATCGTTGGCACAGGTAGTGTTGCAAGGTCATATAATATTTCGCCCATCTTACTTAGCATTCCGAACGCCTCATCCTCAGTTTCAAGCGAATGGAACTCAGATAAATCTCCTCCTGAGCAAAATGATTTATCCCCAGCACCTGTCACAACTAAAAAACGCACATCATCATGATTTTGAATATATGTAATTACTTCTTGAAGGCCATCCATAACCTCATCATTAACAGCATTTCGCTTTTCTTCCCGATTAATGGTAAATGTCATGATACCTTCTTTGTTGTCAATTGTATAAGCCATACTATTTCCCCCTTTGTCCCGTTGGATAAATTGTATCACACAATTATTATAGCACTATATATCTTTTCATTATTAGCGAAAGATTCGGTCTTTTCGAGTCAAGAAAAAGGCTAGTAAAGAGCCATGGTCTCTCTACTAGCCTTCTAAGTGAGCAAA
Source organism: Lysinibacillus sp. NPDC097231 (assembly GCF_044761885.1). Taxonomy (NCBI): domain Bacteria; kingdom Bacillati; phylum Bacillota; class Bacilli; order Caryophanales; family Bacillaceae; genus Lysinibacillus; species Lysinibacillus sp. NPDC097231. The sequence continues at coordinate 313,985 of NZ_JBIWDH010000001.1, forward strand.
CACTGTATTATTTGCTTACTACTTCTTTACCTTTGTATTGTCCGCAAGCTTTGCAAACACGGTGTGATAATTTCGCTTCACCACAGTTTGGGCAAGCTACCATACCAGGTACAGATAGTTTGAAATGCGTACGACGCTTTCTTTTTGCAGTTTTAGAAGTTCTTCTAAATGGTACAGCCATTGATGGCACCTCCTTACAGATCGTCTATTCGTCTGTTTGATCAAAATACTTAGCTAATTCAGCTAGTCTTGGATCCACTTTTTGTTCGTCAGCTTTTTTGTGTAGTTCAACGTCTTCATCCGTTGCGTAAGACCAATTTTTACCACCCTGCACCTGTCCTTCAGTATTCTCTTTGAACACTTGCAAAGGTACCTCAAGAAGTACTAACTCCTCGATCACTGGCTTCATGTCGATTACCTCACCATCAATATAGTGAATGTCACCGTCATCTTCCCCTCGTTTTTCTTCGTCAATCCAGCTGAATATTTCAACTGTCTCAACATTGATAGGAAACACAACATCTTCCCACGTGCGTGCACATGGAAGTGTTAACGTTGCAGTCACAGTTAACTGACATGTCATTTGCGATGCACCGAAAGTACATAGCCCTTTTACATGAATGGGCGAAATTGCTCGAATATCCTGGTTTCGCTCCATCACCTCGTCCAATTGGACATAGGCATCGATTGGCATCCCGTTTTGGCGGTATTTAGATAATTGATGAATTGACCATTTCATTCGTTTAATCACCTCGAGACAACACTGTTGATTATATAATGTGTAAAAATAGATGTCAAGATAATTTCTTGTCACCCCTTTAAAACCCACCTATAATTATATACTAAGAATTGCGTATTTGCTTCAAAACGTTTAATAAGCGCTAGACTCCAAAGCTTACTATGAACGCAAAGCAAATGATTACTGAATAAAAGGGGGCTTAATAATGAAAGCAGTCGGAGTAGTTGTAGAATACAATCCTTTTCATAATGGACATGCCTATCATTTGGAACAGGCAAAAAAAGTAGCACAGGCAGATATTGTTATCGCTGTAATGAGCGGAACATTTTTGCAGCGTGGTGAACCGGCCATGGTCGATAAATGGACACGCACAAAAATGGCTCTCTCAGGAGGAGTTGATATTGTTATCGAGCTACCCTATGTCTTTAGTACAGCACCAGCAACTGATTTCGCAAAAGGAGCGATTTTCTTACTTTCTGCAATTGGCTGTGATTCTTTTGCCTTTGGGAGTGAAGATGGTTCTATTAAACCCTTTATGAATACGTTCCAGCTCATTAACAATCATCGCACTGAATATGACAATCTGATTAAAGAAAGCCTCAAAACAGGCGTAAGCTATCCTAAAAGTCTACATTATGCCTATGAACAGCTTTCTCAAAAGTTTCCTGCTACATACATTGACTTGGCACAACCAAATAATATACTTGGTTTTCATTATATTGAGGCTGCCATGACATTAGGTAGTAATATAAAGCCTTTAACGATCCCTCGTATTGCGGCAGGATACCACGATCCATTGCAAGAAGGCGCGTCCATTGCTAGTGCCACAGGTATTCGCAAGGCCTTAGCATCAACCAGCGAACTACAAAGTGTACATGATGTTCTTCCCAAAGCATCATTTGATAATTTAGCTGATTGGTACGGAAAAAATCATAACTTTGCAAGTTGGGAAACGTTTTGGCCATTCTTACAGTTTACACTTATTCGTCATACGCCTAGCGAACTCCCTCGTTACGCTGAAGTAACGGAAGGCATTGAGAATGCCCTTATTAAGGCTGCAAAAACAAGTCATTCATTTAGCAGCTTTATGGAAAAAATTAAATCTAAACGCTATACGTGGACACGTCTTCAGCGTATGCTCACACATATTTATACCGGATTTACAAAGGAACAATTACACAGCTTCGATGCTCCATCTTATATTCGCTTACTTGGTATGAGCACTAAAGGACAAGCCTTTCTAGGAAAGTATAAAAAAGACATCACTTTACCTTTAGTCAGTCGTGTTGCAGCGACGGATGACGTTATGCTCGCAATAGATATTCATGTGGCAGAAGTTTACAATTCAAGCATAGAACAAGGAACAAAGATGTTAAGTCTTCCAAGAGATTATCAAACACCACCGATTCGTTTTTAAGTAGTATAAAATCACGAAAAGGATGCCAGAAGTGAACACTTCTGGCATCTTTGTTATTTTGGCTGTAACTGTTTTAAATATTCAATTGCATCATCAACAGTTTTAACAGGAACTATTTTCATTTTCGTACCAATTTCTTTCGCAGTTTTTACTGCAGTTACATAGTTAGACTCCAGATCAGAATATTTTGCTTTCATTTCCGAAGAAATTTCATCATCTGGCGCAAAGAAGATTTCCATGCCATCTCGATCAGCAGCAATGACTTTATAGTCAATACCACCAATTCTTCCAACTGAGCCATCAATCAGCATTTCTCCCGTACCCGCAACAGCATAACCTTTTGTTAAATCTTCTTCGAGTAGTTGATCTAAAATCTCTAGTGTAAACATAAGCCCTGCAGACGGACCACCAATATCTTCTGTTTCCATTGACACGTTCGGATTTGTTTCAATCGATTTACTTTCAGCATACGAGATACCTAAACCAGCTCTTTTTTCTTCCTCCCTAGGAATTTCCTTTAATGTAATCGTTACTTCTTGTTCTTTTTGATTCCGTATAAATTTAATTGTCGCCTTGTCTCCAAGCTGTTTTGTCTGTAACAAATCGACAAGCATCTGTTGGTTACCAATTTTTTGCCCATCTACTTCAATGATTTCATCACCAGCTTTTAATAGTCCCTCTGAAGCACCGCCATCCAGGACATTTAATATAAAAACACCGTTGAAGTGAATCGTTGTTTTAAGACCCGCTCTCCCAAATGCTACATACTTTGCATTGAATTGGGAATCGGACATTAGTTTAATCTGTCGAACATTATATTCTTCTTCATCTTCCAACGGATTTCGAACTTGGGTAATATCCATTATTTTCTGATATTTTTGAGTTTTTGCCCATAGATATGAAAAAGGCGTTGCTTGTTGCATTGCTACCGTCATTAAACTCATGGATCCTTTATCTTCTGTATGATTGTTTTCGACGGTAACAAATTTACTGACATCATATGCACTTCCGGGCTTCATAATATAAGCGTCTAGTCGGTATAACATTAAAAAACAAATAACGACTAATAACACTGCATAAATACTTATTTTTTTCTTCATTCAATAACACCTCCTAGGACGCTCGCAAAACCATACGTTCATGTTTTTGCCTTTCTTACATATATTGATTTTAGCATTTGCCTATGTGAATGACAAAAAGTTGAAACGAGTTGATAACATGTATGCGACAATTCAAATAGCGCTCTGCATAGTTCTTATTCTATTACTCTTATTATTCCCACAAACAGCACATCATGGAACCGATTTAGGTTTAACCCTTTTTATGGATGCGCTATTCCCTTATTTATTGCCTTATCTTATTTTAACGCAATGGTTGTTACGTTTAACGGCACCTATGCGAACAAAAACCAAAAGAGCTTCTTTATACGTACAAGCCTATATCATTAGTGCACTTGGGGGGTATCCAACTGGGGCAACAACAATTGTTTACTTAAAAAACAGTGGGCAATTACATCCAAAAGAAGCAAACTTTTTACTGGCTGTATGTCATGCACCCAGTCCGCTTTTTGTATTGGGTTTTGTAAGCCTTGATTTATTACACAGTAATACGTTCGGATGGATATTTTTATGTTTACTACATAGTTTTAATATTTGTTGTTTAATTACTGGTTATTTTTTATTTCGTAAAACTGATCCACCTAGCATTTCTATCCACAATACACCTTTGTATGCCGCACCTTTCTCAGAAAGCATAAAAGAAACAGCACCGACAATACTATTAGTGGGAACTACAATCATATTTTTCACTACCATCCAGACGATCGTACAACAGGGCTTAGATAAATTGATACCTAAACTCCCTCATACAGCTGAGCTATCCATAGCCGCTATTCTCGAAGTTACAAATGGTCTTAAAATGACCGTCACAGCCTTTCCCAATCTTTCACTTCTACCATTACTCGTTGTCATGTTGCTCACAATGCAAAGTATTAGCATCCATTTGCAAATTTTTGTTATTGCGAAATCGGCCAAGCTTTCCGTTCGACCATATATAAAATTCCGCCTACTTAGCATAATCATTGTACCGACTATTTATGCTCTTTTTTTCTTAAAATAACATAATCATCGTTGACCAAAAAAATCCAAAATGCAATTAAAGAGGATGCCTTAAAATAAGACATCCTCTTTGTAAATTATTTAGTAAATCCATACTTTTCTTTTAAGGCTCCTACTACACAAGTAGGAACAAGTTCGACGACATTACCACCGTATTTCGCTACCTCTTTAACAATGCTTGAGCTTAAGAACGAGTATTGATTTTTTGTCATGATGAAAAACGTTTCAATCGTTTCATCAAGAAAACGGTTCATCGAAGTAATTTGCATTTCATATTCAAAGTCTGAAACAGCGCGTAAACCTCGGACAATCGCCTTTGCTTTTTTTTCTTTAGCATAATCTATCAGAAGTCCAGATGAACTTTCTATGCGTACATTAGGCAATGCTTTCGTAACCTCAGCCATTAAAGCTATACGCTCTTCTACTGAAAATAATGGTTGCTTTGATGAATTATTTAAAACCGCTACATAAACTGTGTCAAATACATCTGCCGCACGTTTAATAATGTCTAAATGGCCAAATGTCACAGGATCAAAACTTCCAGGAACTACAGCAATTTTCTCTGACAACTTATTCTCCCTCTTCCTCTGCACAATGATCAATTTTGCCTTGACGTAATTGTAGCTGACGCTTCGCTTTCGCTACAGTAAACATGTGTTGCTGGTCACTCAGGCGTTTTCACAAGATGTGAAGTTCTTAACCTAAGTTCCTCTATTCAGTAGGTGTCTAGACACCCACTGAATGAAGATAAACCGATATAATCGTTCCGCCATATGTTTCTTGTCTTTTTAATACAAAGTCCCCAAAACTCTGTGGTAATTCTACCTCTTTTGCATGCTCACATAAAATGATGCCATTTTGTTGAACTTTATCATTATCAACTAGCACCTGCACTAAGTCATAATATTCTTTGAGATGATACGGTGGGTCTAAAAACACTAATTTAAACGTAATATCACGTTTTAATAGCGCTTTCACAGCACGCTTTGCATCTATACGAAAGAGCTCAGTACACTCCTCATAGCGACATTTTTTAATGTTTTCCTGGAGCACTTGGAATGCCTTTGCATCCTTTTCGATAAATACAGCGCGCTCAGCTCCTCTGCTTAAAGATTCGATGCCTAAGCCACCACTTCCTGCAAATAAGTCAAGCGCTATACCCCCATCAAAAAATGGACCAATAATATTAAAAATGGATTCCTTTACTTTATCTGTTGTAGGTCTCGTTGTGTTCCCTGCAATCGCCTTTAATGGCATTCCTTTTCGTTCTCCTGCTACAACTCTCATCTATGCAAATCACCGTACTTTCTGTTTCCATATAAAAGTTTTTTGCAGCGAAAGAAACCCTCCGCTGCAAAAAAATTATTCTTGTCCTTGTGTTAAGACTTGAATACGACCATCACTTTTTTGTAATTCTACTAAAAATAATCGTTGTAGCCAAGCTTCTTCAATGTAATAATGATTGGCAATTTTAACAATCGGTTGTGAAATAGTGGAGTATCTACGTTGATTAAATACGTAGAATCCTGGTTCTTTCGGGAATCGGAACGTGCGATTATCACCATTTACGTAATATCCATTTTTACCTTCACCAGCAGTATAACCTAGATATGGCAATAATGTATCCGCAGTATATAGTACTTGTCCTTGATAGAGAATAGCATCGACATCTTTTTTCAAAGTATCATTTACATAAACACTTCGCCCATCTTCAAATAATAGTGGATACGTACCATTTTCTTGGGCAGCATTTAATTTAAAGTAAGACGTTTTTGCACCTAATACCTCTGTTAAAAGCTCGTCCATTGTTGTTGGTGAAATTGGCTCTTCCCCAAGCTTATCCATAGCTTCCTGCCATGCTGATTTTTGGTTAGATGTCATATACTCTTTTAATGTCTTCACGATTTCCTTTGTTTTCTCCGAGCCTATAGAACCATTCACTAAATAGGAAGCCACTACTTCTGGCAACCATGTTGGAGAATCTTCAAACTTATATTGTGACTTTATTTGTGATAGTATAACTTCCTGCTCAACAGCCTGTGCAGTTAGTGTTGGTAAAAATAGTAGTCGATCATCATGTTCTTTTATTGGATTCTTTTCTTGAATAATAGCAATGTGTTGGTTATTTATAAACTGTAAATTTTCCAATGAAGTTAAAAAATCTTTTGAAATAGCTCCCTGTGAATAAATTGATAACACAGGTGTTTGTTGTTGTACCTTTAGATTACCCTTTTGCCAATAGATATCACGCACTGTACCATACCCACTAAACATTGTATAGTTAACAAGTGATAGTTGTTGCTGACCAATTAAAGGTAAGCCAGTTATCCATTGACCAACAATTTTATTATCTGTTGAAATATGTACAACTGAATACGAGGCTTCACCATTTTGTAATGTGGCGAAGACATTCTGGATGAGCATTTTATCTTTTAAGCCACCCTCAATAGGAACTATGTATGAAACAGATTGAGATTTAGTCTCTCCTTTTGCAAAGTAGGAAACTTCATCTGATAAACGATCACAGCTTTTTTCGTTTTCAATAAAGCAACTTGGGTTTATCGCATTTTCTGGCCATTTAATTTTCACCTTTTGGTTAGGTAAATTTTTAAAATGCTGTCGAATATCCAAGCTATTTTCGCGATAGACAATTTCTATCTCTTGTGAGTAATGGAACTCGCCATTGCCTGTTTCTAAGTCAGATGAATAGGCATGATATTGGAAAAATATAGTTCCCGTAATGATTAATGCTAGTATGGAAAAAAAACTGATTGCAAATTTCATGTGCTTGACCTCCCACAGCATGATACTATGTGTATTGGAAAGGATGTGCAAATTAATGCCACAACAATTTATAGAACTAGGTGAAGGCTATGGTGATGTCTATGAGCTACTTGAATTAGTGAGAACCAATCAAGACCGCTTCCATCAAGCCTTTATACTAACTTCCACAAAAGAAGAAAAAAATGTTGCCTCTTTAGCAGTCGCTTTAAAGCCGGTCGGCGAAAGTAAATTTATGCCGATTTACATTTGTCGAGAAGGCATCCCCTTTAATGAAGAACAGCCTTCAAAACGACAAAAAATGTTTGAAGAAAGTATAGAACAACTAGGTCGAAAAGCGGTTGTTGTAGAAATAAAGCACTCATCTATATTTTCGGAATCAAAACTATTTTATCAATACTTAATCGGAATAATGAGGCTTCATCACTATATCCCAGCATTAACATAATGCTATAGACCCGCTTTGTAGTCATATTCCTTCGCTTTATCTGGTTTTGCATTTTCATACTCAGTTTTAACGAAGGGACGATAAGACTCCACAACGTCTTTCACAAATGGAAGGCGTTGTAGTTTTGTTGTCATCATCTCTATTTCTTCTCGATCGCAATAAAGCACGACGTATTTTTGCCTACGAGAAATATAAAGAACGTGACCATATTTTCGAAGAGACTTCGCATGTTTTAATTGATGGACGTAAACGATTAGCCCTTGTCGTTCGTTCATATAATACTCCCTCATTTCTTACATAAAAGAATACCATAGACCGGAAAATGATAGCAACAGAGTTTAGCTGACAGAACGCTCATTTTTCCGTTATAATGGAAAAGCATACAACGTTGATTAAGAGTTTTACATTCACTTATGCAAGTTAATAGAATTATTAGTTTAGACGTCCATAGTCAGAACTTCTCTGATTTTGTTTGCTCGTTGATTCAAATTCAAAAGTGAATTCGCCAGAACCTTTTATCCCGCATAAACGGGTAGTAATTTATCTGTACCGAAAGCGAAGCGTCAGGTACAAGACTCCTACTTCAAGATTTATGTGAAGTAAAAATATAAGTGGGAGATCACCCGTAAAAGCTCGATTGAGGCCAACACGATGTTGGTCACACAAGCGTTTCCATAGGATGAGGAGTACTTAGCTTGTGTTCCTCTATAACAATCAGTGGTAGATGAAGAAAACCCCCACTGGTTGAAGTTTCACTTTATATCTTTTTAATTGTTAAGGAGGACGAATATGGGTAAAAAAACGAAGATTGCACTTGCAATCGCAGCGGCAAGTGCAGCTGCTTGGGCAGGTAGTAAAGCTATTTCTAAACCTCAACAACGTGAAGGTAAACAAGCATTACAATTTGATCACCCAATTATTCTCGCACATCGCGGCGGTGCGCATATAGCACCTGAGCATACAATGCCTGCGTTTGAAAAAGCCGCGCAATTAGGCGTAGATGGCTTTGAAATAGACATTCGCTTAACCAAAGATGAAGAAATTATCGTTTTCCATGATGATACTGTTGATCGTACGACAGATGGCTTCGGTCTTGTTGCAGATATGACTTTAGCAGAAATAAATGCATTAAATCACGGCTATCAATTTGAAAATGCTGATGGAGAATTTCCTTATCGGAACGAAAAATTAGACGTTGTAACATTACGTGAACTATTAGAAACTTATCCAAATATGTTGGTAAATATTGATATTAAGGATGCACCAGATACGTATGAAGGAAGCTTAATGCCTTCTAAGCTATGGCGTTTAATAGAAGAACTTGGGGTAGAGAACCGAGTAGTTGTCACAAGCTTTTACGGAGAGCAGATAGATCGTTTTAATTTATATGCTCAAAATCAAGTAGCGCTAGGTGCAGGTGAATCAGATGTTCGCAAAGCATTCGCTTCTTTCTCAAGCCAATTTGGACATTTATATCACCCAAAAGTAGATGTATTCCAAATACCACCAAAATCAGGTGTTATTACATTGGATTCACCGAAGTTTATCCAGTTTTTAAAAAATTTAAATATTCCTGTTCACTATTGGACAATTAATGACGAGGCAACAATGAATAAATTGATTCGCAATGGTGCAAAAGGGATTATCACTGATCGACCTGATATTGCTGTAGAATTACTACAAACGCAAGAATAAGAGTATAGTTTTCTTTCATATTAAAAGGTAAGGGCTATATACAAAATGCCCTTACCTTTTATGTCTAGCCTTTGATCAATTATTGTAAATGCTGCAGTACTACATCTGTGACATCACGCAATGTCGCGGTGCCTCCCAAATCTGCTGGTTTAATGCCTTGTGCTAATGTTGCTTCAATCGCCGCTAGCACTCTTGTGCCAAGCTCATGGTAACCTAAGAAATCAAGCATCATTTTCCCTGTCCAAATTTGTCCAAGCGGATTTGCAATCCCTTTTCCTGCAATATCTGGAGCAGAGCCATGAACTGGTTCAAACATGGATGGATATTGTCGTTCAATATTTAAATTTGCTGCTGGAGCAATTCCGATGCTACCCATAATAGCACCACCTAAATCTGTTAATATATCACCAAATAGATTTGATGCAACGATGACATCAAAGTTTTCTGGTTTAATCACTAAAAAGGCAGCTAACGCATCGATATGATTAGATACTTGTCCTATGTTGTCGTAATCTTTACCTACTTGTGCAAATACTTCATCCCAAAAAGGCATACTGTAAGTAATTCCATTGGATTTTGTAGCACTTGTAACATGCTGACGGCGAGTTTTCGCCATTTCAAATGCATATCGCATTGCACGTTCTGTACCCTTTCTTGTAAAAATAGCATTTTGGATGGCAACTTCATCCTGTCCACTATGTATTCTCCCGCCACTCTCAGCATATTCTCCTTCTGAGTTTTCACGCACAACAACAAAATCAAAGCCATTCGGGTTACGTAAAGGTGAAGTTAATCCTTGGAGTAGCTTTGCTGGACGTACATTGATAGATTGCTTCATCTCACGGCGAATTTTAATAAGTAGCCCCCATAACGAAACGTGATCAGGAACTAAATTAGGCATACCAACCGAACCTAAGAAAATTTGATCGTACCCTTTCAATATTTCAATTCCATCATCAGGCATCATTTTCCCCGTCTCTAAATAATAGTCACAACCCCACGGAAATGTTGTCCACTCAAATTGAAAGCTACCGTCTAATTCAGCGGCTTTATTAAGAACTTCTATCGCTGCTGGTACAACTTCTTTACCAATTCCATCCCCAGGTATCACGGCAATTCGATAAATTTTCATCTGTTTGTCCTCCTTAAATTTCAACATTGCTTATTCAATTACTATACATTTTTTCATAATCAATTTCGCCTTGGCGTAATTGCGTCCGGATTTTGAATTGTACTATTTGTAGGAAGTTAACCTAAAACCGTCACTTCCTGCAGAGGTGGGAGTCTTCCGTATTTGCCGCTGTCACTATGCTTTCGCGCATAAAACATTTGCCGCTGTCGCTATGCTTTCGATACAAAAAACATCTGTTACTGTCGCACAGTAAACATTGGCTGAATAAAGATAAATTACCTCTTTTATGCGGATAAAAAAATAGAAGAAGTGTCGCTGACACCCCTTCTTTTTATGCAGAACATGAACAAGAACCACCTGAGCCACATCCACCACCACAGGAAGAACCGGATGAAAAGAACGGATTACTTACAGGAACTTTTACAGCTTCTGAAACAGTTTTACCAATAAGTAGGCTTATCTCATCAAGTAAATCTTGAAAATCGTTTTCAGCAATTTTTAATGCCGAAACCTTTTCATTTAAATCGAGCGCGCGCTTTTGCTGACGAATCGATTTCATAATTGTATGATAGTCCGGATGATATTTTCCGAAACGTTGTACATCTTCGTACTGCTCTTTCATGCGATTAAATGCGTAAATAGCTTCAACCAATTGGGCATCGCCATAAACAGCGTCATACGCTTGTTGTAGCACTTTCGCAGTCTCAGAGGAAAGGATCATCTTACAAAGCGCATCGGCCTCATCTAAAACGATTACCCAGTCAGAGGTCATCATCATTTTTAATTCCCCCAATCTCTTTCCCATCATAACAGATTTTGTGGTAATTTTACATTATTGATATTTTAAATAAAGGAGTTTTCTAATTGGCAACATCATCCAAAGGACAAATAGAAGAATTACTTGCAGATATTTTACAGGACAGTACAGCTGAAGATGAGGAAGTTCTACTACATCTATTATCTGGACTACGCGATAAACAACGTGGTATTCATCGACGTTATATTAATGCTACCTTACATATGGTGGGTAAATTTGAGCCCGATGTCAGTGAGGTTCGTATTCCAATTACACCGGTTATCCATAATACCATTAAAGTCCCACACGGAGGGATTATAGCAACAATTGCGGATGCAGCAATGGGAGGACTTGCGTCGCGTTCGGTACCAGAAGGCTATAATGTTGTCACAACAAATATTAATGTCTCTTTTATTGCTACAACAACCAACAAAGAACTAATCGCTCGTGGACGTTTCGTACATAAAGGACGTCAAACACTTGTGATGGAATGTGATATCGAGGATGAGACTGGACGAAAACTTGCTATAGCTACTGGCTCTTTCTTTGTCATTCAACGCCGTCCTCAGTCATAAGATTTAGAAAATAATCTAAAATACATTGTTGATCGGAAAAAGGGAATTTTTGATTCTTGATTTGTTGGGTCTGTTCATGCCCTTTTCCGGCAACAAGTACAATATCACCTTTTTCTGCCTTGGCCAATGCCTTATGAATAGCAACCCTTCGATCTAGATAGATTTCATAATATTGCTGCTCAGTAAAGCCTGCAATAATACTCTCATTAATTAAGATAGGATCTTCATCACGTGGATTATCGGTAGTTAAAAAAATGACATCCGCATACTTACTAGCAACTGCCCCCATCGCAAAACGTTTTGCCTTATCTCGATTTCCCCCACAGCTAAAGACAAGGTATAGGGTTTTTGAGTGATCAAAAGTTTGTAAAACGGCCTGTAATGCTTCGGCAGTATGCGCGTAATCTACATATACATCAAGGCCCAATGGATTGTCTATTTTCTCAAGTCTTCCTTCTGGCAACTTTAATGACCACATATGCTCTGCTATTTCATCTATGGAGATTCCTAGTCGCCATACAGCCATTAATGCAGCTACTGCATTTTGCACATGATATTTGCCGATAAAAGGAATTTCGACAATATGCTCACTCGATGATGTTTGTAAACAAAGTACCGTTTTTCCAATTGATTCACTGACTATCTGGATATGTAAATCATTATGATTATCAAAGCCAAATGAGCAAGATTTTTTCTTATCGTATATACCGACAGAACGGCAGAAATTATCGTCTCCATTTAACACTAGCTTTTTTGATAAGTCTGCTAACCTTTTTTTCGCACGCTTATATGCATCCAATCCTCCATGATCTTCTAAATGGTCTTCTGATAAATTTAAAAATACACCACAATCAATATCGCAATGATCAAGTCTATGTTGCTGTAATCCCATCGATGAGGCTTCCAAAACAACATGTGTAACACCATTTCGCACACAATTTTTTAAAATCGGATGCAACTCTTTTGCCTGCAAAGTCGTTAATTGCTCATATGCTGTTTGTTGTTTCTGTCCATTGATGAAAAATCCCACAGTTCCAATAACGGCTACATTTTTATGTAATGCCCTTAACAATTGGCTCACAAAATGGCTTACTGTTGTTTTACCATTTGTCCCTGTAATTGCAATTACGGTTAATGCTTCTGCCGGAAAAGCCGCAAGCTTCGCACTCGCATACGATAAAAATAAGGATGTATTCGGAACCCAAACAAAAGGAATATTTTGATCCATATTAGGTAATGAAATACTCTCCTCTGATACAATGGCAACAGCACCTCGAGCTAAGGCTTCTTTTACAAAGCGACTTCCTGATGTTTTCTTCCCCTTTCGTACAATAAAAATATCTCCAGGTTTTACCGCCTGCGCATAGTCCTCAACGCCCGTAATATTAGTGCGAATGGATCCTCCAGTTACGCTACATGGCCAGTCTTTCAATAACTCAGATAATTGCAACTCTCATTCCCCCTTTCAGTTCTCTATCATATGACGGCATTTGTAATGGTGTGACGAAAAATGTAGATGCTCTGTGTTACAGTGGTCTACTATCCTGCTCATTTTATTTCGCATACTGATGGTTGAGAATTCGGTCATTAAAACATGAAAAAAAACTGAAGACAAGCTTGATTTTGCCAAGCTAATCCTCAGTTTCTTTATTGTGATACATCTACTGGTTCCGTATATACTGGTTCCTCAGAGTCTTTATTCTCACTGTCCAGTGTCTGAGGAGAAGGTTCTATAAATACTTGCGTATAATAATTTACAAAAACACCCGATCCGACTTTCGAATAACTAGCATTCAAAATAACTTTTCGATGCTCTGGAGAGTTGAGCCAACCATGCATAGCTTCAATAGCATCAAAGTAAGCAGTTGCAAGATTCTCATTCGCCTCACTATATTCGATGCCTTGTGTTTCTAGCCTCTTTTTTAAATCTCCATTTGTGGGCGATTCATGACCTAGAAAATTTTGAACTTTCATATCTTCACTATGCATTTTTGCTACCTCTTCTATTGACTTATCAATAACTAATGGAGGTAGATCATGATGAGCCCTTGCTACATTTATCAAATCGTCAAGCTGTGCAGCACTCGCTACATTGATTTCCTGTTGTAAAAAGGAGGAGGGTGGAGTTTGTATAACGAGCTCACCTTGATAAGTCATATCATAAGGTTGATGAAGAACGAGTGTCTCACTATCTGTAAAGCGTATCCCTTGAAGCTCACTCGTTTCTCTATCTATATAAAGTTGTGCAAAAAGCCCATCGAATTTCACAAGCAATCGTGTCTGCATATCTTCTTCACTCATCGAGAAAACGAAAATATTTTCATCTACATTCGCAGCTACTTCATAATCAATAAGTGTCATTCGATAAATTTCATCACGCATCTGACCAACCTTAAAAGGAGAAGCATCTAAATCTTCACCAGCTATGTAAACTTGTGTTACAATATTATTTTGAACGCCCACCATAAAAAATGTAGAAGCACTTGCATTATAGATCCACCATTCATATCCAAAAGGCGATGGTTCCTTTCGTGCAGGTTCACCATATTGTTTCAAAACTGCTTGTACCCCTTGACCGATCAATGTTGACATACCACTTTGTGGTCGTGTCATTGCCCCTACTTCAGGCTGTTTTAATTCCGTTTTTGGAATAATATTAGATTTAGCATTCGGTCCTTCAAGTGGCTCATTTTCCCGCGGTGTATTAAAAAACATAAAGCCGATCAACGCAATAGCAGCACATGCCATAAAAATGCGAAATAAAGCTTTCATACATGACTCCTTTTCATCACCATTATTGTAAGTAATTATATCAATTGTAATTGGGTTGACACAATGTTGTCATTGCAACAATGTCGAATATGCTCTATTATAAAAATGAGCGTATACTATGTACGAGAACCTAAAGGAGGATTATAGATGTATTTTGAAAATACTAACCTTGAAAATTTAACAGCTGATCAAGAACTTATTGTAAGCGTCATGAAAAAAAATGGTTTAGAATGTGATGGCGGCTGGGACTACGAACGTATGACATTTGATAAGCGTTTCGATACTCGTGAAGGTCGCTATTACCTACGTGTATTCACATATGCAAAATCAGGTGATGTTGGTGCACACGACGCAATCCTAACATTAATGAAACCAGCGCTTGGTAAATACTACTATCCACATGGTGTTGAATATGGCGATGATGAAGTTTACCCAGCACATCTTGTAAAAAAATGCGAAGAAATCTTAACAAAAGTTAAATTAGACTTAGATGCTTTTAAAATTCAAGCGTAATTTTAGATAGTTATATCACGGAGCATGCATGTCGATTTAACATTGGAATCATTTTATAATTTTATCTGTCAGACGGTGACAGGACAGAATTGACAAGAGTGTGTAGTGTAATAACTATATCTGAAAAGACTGGTGGTCCAGTCTTTTTTATTTTGAGTAAAAATATTATTTCTCCTCATACTAACTATATCTTTTACATGATGTAGGTGAGATAAATGTTAGAATTCTTCAAACGGCCCTTTTTTCGCCACCCTATAATTGTTATAGCTATCGGATTTGTCACTCTCTGGTTTATATCTTTATCATTACCAATACTCCTTGCCTACGTAACTGCATTATTATTAGAGCCTGTCATAATACGAATCAGTAAACGATTCCGGAAAAAACGTAAAATTATAGTATCCATTTTTTTTATATTCTTTTTAAGTATGACATTACTATTATGTTTTCTTGTAATATTTATAAGTTGGAAACAATTTTCAACATTTATCATTCATATTCCAGAGTACCTCAATCAACTTTCAGCACTATGGATTCAAATGCAATCCAAGCTTTCCAATTACACCTATCATTTACCATTAGATCTTGTTATTCAAATTCAACTTATGATTGCCCGAGCACTGTCTTCAATTGAGACTTTTGCACTTTCGTTAACAAACGTGAATGTTTGGTCCTCTTTACTCACGTATATACCTACACGTTTGTTTGACATTTTTGTTTATTGGATTGTGTTATATACGCTTCTTTTAGAACTACCAAATATCAACAGAAGGATATTAGCGCCTATTTCCTTTCACCACCATCAAAAAATACTATTTATCGGACAGCGTGTGAAACTTGCTTTATTTGGTTTTATTAAAGCTCAATTTTTTGTTGGAATTTGCATTTTTGTCATAGCTTTTGGATCCTTTTTTTTACTTAAAACACCATTCCCACTTATATTAGCACTTTTATTAGTCGTTTTAGATGTCATTCCTTTTCTAGACTCATTTATGTTACTTTTACCTTGGGCAATATACAAAGTCTTTACAGGAGAATATGTCCTTGCTGTCGTCCTAGTCATCCTAACTATCGTACTATTTTTAGTTCGACGAATGATTGAGCCTAGAGTTATCGGAAATAAGATCGGCCTTTCTTCACTTACAACTTTTATTGCCATGTTTATTGGGTTTAAAATATTTGGGTTTCTAGGTATTTTAATTGGCCCTTTACTCATTGTCGTTGTCATTTCTCTATTTAATCAAACATCCATAAAAAATCTCCCACCTTCTCGAAAATAAGGAGGGAGATTTTTATTTAAAAGCCTAGAATTGCTTTTATAACAGATGTTGTTTCACCTGGTTCAAATATTACATACAGTAACATGTATACTAAAACTCCGGTAATAGCTACGAAGAACCAAATAATACTTGTAATCGGTCCAATACGACGATGAAGCTTAAGATTAGTTTTTAAACCAGAGATGATGCTGACAATACCAAATACCGCTCCCACTGTCGCAAGAGTAATATGGAAAATTAAGAAGAAAGTATAATATGGTTTTAAATCTTCTCCACCACCAAATGCTGTGTTGCCTATAAAGACTGTACGTGAAGCATAAATGATAAAGAAGATTAGCGCGGCAATACCTGCAGCAAGCATTACTTTTTTATGAGCCTCTACTTTTCTTTTTATAATTAAGCCCCATCCAATAGCTACAAGTACAGCACTAATAACGATGAATGATGTACTTATAGTAGGCAAAATTTGCAATTCCATTTACAAAACCCCTTATTCAAATTAAATTTCTATTTTACAATTAATGTTGCTGTTGACTTTCCAATTTCATTTGATGCGCTTTTAATGCATCCGCCGTAATTTGATCAGGATTCTTTTGCTCTGAACGATACCATTTTGTAAAGATAGCCCCAAGTAAAACACCGAAAATCAACTCTTGCAATATCTTCATTAGAACGCCACCTAATTGTTGATCCTCAACAGGCGCCATATTTGTAAAAAGCTCTGGTCCTGATAAAGACAAACCAGATAATGTAGAAGCTGGTACACAAAGTTCCATTGCTTTTAGCCAAGCCTCACCATTTGTATATGTTTCATACATCGCGTCTGGTGCGAAAATAATTAATGCACATGCAGGGGTAATTAATACCGCGTTAGCAATTATATAGCCTAACTTATACAAAGGCTTCATTTGTGGCTTATTTGGTATCTTTTGAATCAATGGCCAGTACATTAAAACAGCAGAAACAAATAATACAAATGTATATGTACCATGTAATGTTTCATTTAATTTAATGTAATCTAATACATCAGGTAAATGATAGAAAGAAAATAGACCAATAAACATGAATACGGCAACTACAGGTAATGTAAATACTTTAAATAGTGATCTAACTACTGGCGCTTCAATCGCAACTTTCCACACCCACCAAGGAATCCCCTTAATTAAGAAAATCGGTACAAGTAACAAAAGTAAAGCCATTTGCACCATATGCATCGTAAACATAATATGCGCCATGATATCTATTGGAGATCCTTTAATAATATAAATCGTTACCATTGCTAGTACAAAATAAATTGCCTCTCCTTTTTTCAGAGGCTCACTTACTTTAAAATCCTTACGCCACTTTGTTGTGACTAAAAAATAGATGATTGTTATGAAAACAAGAACCCCTATTAAATATGGGCTCCATAAAGCTTGGAAACCAAATATACTAAGTGGCATACAGAACGCACTCCTTTAAACTTCAGTACTCCTATTATAGAACGCTTACAGCGATACTGCAATGAACGAAAGGTGAACAAAATACTGTCTATAGTTTACTGTTGTTCACACAACATGTTGGTCGGAAGTTGGATGTCGATAAAAATTAGAAGTTGGACGATACAATGTGAAAGTTTATCGATAAAACTCAAAAGTTGGGCGATAATCCATGAACTGTTCCGATAAAATTGCCAAGCTATTTCAATGGACCCTAATTTAAATGACACAATAGAAAAAGAAAAGCACGTTCCTACTGAAAGTAGAGAACGTGCATCTTTGGTGATTACCACCAAACAACTGTTAAAAATGCTAAGAAGAATGTAAATGCGATTAATATACCCATCCACATAAAGAAGCCAATTACACCACCGAAGTGTGTTTTTTTGTCTTCTAAGTGCATGAAAGCGTAAAGTTGAAGAACAACTTGAACACCAGCAAGCAATAAAATAAGCGGTAATATTAAGTATTTAGAAAAATCAGCTGCAACTACAGCGAATGCGATAAACGTAAAGAAAATCATAATCGCAAAGTTGATAACTTGTTTACGCATATGAACGGCATTATGATGACGATCATGTTCGTATTGTGCCTGAGACTTAGCAACTATAGGTGTATCGTGTGATGACATATTATCCGATCACTCCCATCAAGTATACTACTGTAAAGATAAATACCCAAACTACGTCGATAAAGTGCCAATATAAAGCAGCTACGAAGAATTTAGGTGCATTGTATAAGTTAAGACCACGTTTAGCATTACGCATCATTAACGTTGCAATCCACACAAGTCCTAAAGTTACGTGGAAACCATGTGTACCAACTAACGAATAGAATGCTGTTGCGAATGCAGATTGGTTAAATGTGAAACCAAGGTGTACATAATGTTGGAACTCATAGATTTCAAGACCTAAGAATCCAAGACCTAATACTAATGTAATCGCTAACCATGTTTGCATACCTTTAAAGTTAAAGTTACGCATATGATAAATTGCATAAACTGAAGTTAGAGAAGATGTTAAAAGTAACATCGTCATTGCAAATGCTAAAGGTAATTCAAATAAACCTTGTGTTGTGAACTCCATGCCAGCTGGCCCTTTGTTCTTAAGCGCTAAGTAAGTAGCGAATAAACTTGCGAAAAGTACAACTTCACAGGCAAGGAAAATCCAGAAACCAACGACTTTATTTTTTCCTTCCATCGTAGCCTGTTCAGGATGATCTGGCCAAGTATGAGGAGTAAATTTAGTATTGAAATCCATTATTTATTTCCTCCTTTGCCATAAAGATGTTCTTCAATTTCAAGAATTTCTTCTTTGTGTAAGTGGAAACCGTGGTCGTCCTTAATAGAACGGACAATCATAGCACCAAATGTAATTGCAAGACCACCAATTAAAATATAGATTGACCATGGTTTATCTGGATCTGGATTATAAAGAGCACCGAATGCTGCGATAAACATACCTATAGAAATAACGAATGGGATCGCTGAGTTATTTGGCATATGAATATCACCTAGCGGCTCAGCAAATGTAGCTTCTGTATTTCCTTCTTGTTTTTCAATCCACCATGGATCTAAACCACGTACAAGTGGTGTTTGACGGAAGTTATAGAATGGAATTGGTTGTGGAATTGACCATTCTAATGTACGTCCATCGCCCCATGGGTCGCGACCTGCTGGTTTGCCTTTGATTGACATTAAGCAGTTGATTACCATTAAGATAACCCCTACACCCATCATAAATGCACCGATTGTAGAAATAAAGTTGAACTGATCCCAACCTTGACCTTCCATGTAAGTGAATACGCGACGTGGCATACCCATTAAACCTAAGAAATGTTGAACGAAGAACGTTAAATGGAATCCGATAAAGAATACCCAGAAAGTAATTTTTCCAAGCGTTTCGTTTAACATACGGTTGAAGAAAATTGGCCAGTAGAAATGCGCTGAACCGAATAAAGCTGTTACGATACCACCTACGATTACGTAGTGGAAGTGAGCAACGATAAAGTAAGAATCGTGTAGTTGGTAGTCAATAGGTGCAGATGCTTGCATTACCCCTGTAACACCACCCGCAACGAATGACGGAATGAAACCAAGTGCATAAAGCATTGGTGTTGTAACTTTAATTGATCCGCCCCAAATAGTTAAGATCCAGTTGAATACTTTCATACCTGTTGGTACAGCAATTGCCATTGTTGCAACTGCGAAGATTGCGTTTGCTGTTGGCCCAAGACCAACTGTAAACATGTGGTGAGCCCAAACCATGAACCCTAAGAAACCGATTAAAATCGTTGCGAATACCATTGAAGAGTATCCGAATAAACGTTTACGAGAGAACGCTGGAATAATCTCAGAGAATAAACCGAATGCCGGTAATACTAAGATATAAACCTCTGGGTGTCCGAAGATCCAGAATAAGTGTTCCCAAATAATTGTGTTACCACCCATAGTATGGTCAAAGAAGTTACCGCCAAACATACGGTCAAATAACATCATTAATAAACCAATTGTTAGTGGAGGGAATGCGAATAAAATTAATGCACTTGATACAAGCGAAGTCCAAGTGAATAATGGCATACGCATGAATGTCATACCTGGAGCACGCATTGTAATGATCGTAACGATAAAGTTAAGACCTGAAATTAATGTACCTGCCCCTGAAATTTGTAAACCAAGAACATAGAAGTCAATACCATGCCCTGGAGAATATAAAGATAATGATGCATAAGAAGTCCAGCCCGCATCAGGTGCGCCACCCATAAAGAATGACAGGTGAAGGAATACTGCACCTAGGAAGAATAACCAGAACCCTAAAGAGTTAAGGAACGGGAATGCTACGTCACGTGCACCAATTTGTAATGGTACAAGCATGTTCATAAATGCGAATAGTAATGGAGTCGCAGCTAGGAATAACATCGTCGTTCCGTGCATTGTTAATAATTCATTGAAAAAACCAGCTGATACGAAATCGTTATTTGGTTTCATTAACTGAATACGCATTAATAACGCTTCAAAACCAGCGATAGCAAAGAACAATGTTCCGGCTAATAAATACATGACTGCTAACTTTTTATGGTCAACAGTTGTAATGTAATCCCAGACAGTTGCTCCAAAGCCCTTTTTCTGTGTGTATGAGCTCACAACTTTTACCTCCCTCAAAGTTTGTTACCTAAAACTAAAAATTATTTCTCAACAGATAAGCCCATGATATAAGTTGCTAGAGCTTGAATTTCTTCGTCAGTAAGTTCACCATATTTACCTGTCATTAAGTTACCTGGTTTGAATTGTTCAGGGTTCTTAATCCAAGCTTTTAGGTTTTCTTCATTATGTTCTAAGATACCAGCAACACGATTACGGTCACCAAATGCAGCTAAGTTTGGACCTGGTGCACCACTTACGCCTGTACCAGAAACCGCATGACATCCTAAGCAACTATTAGCAAATGTTGCTTCACCAAGGTCTGTTGAAGCTTTGTCAGCCATTTTTCCTTCTGTTGCTTTCATTGAAGCTACCCATGTATCAAATGCGTCTTGGCTTAATACTTTAACTTTGAAGTCCATTAATGCGTGTGAAGGACCACATAACTCAGCACATTTACCATAGAATACGCCGTCTTTAAGGTCTTTTGATTCTTGATCGAATTCTAAGTAGAATTTGTTTAAGTTATCTACGTTCGTATCCATTTTACCGCCTACAGCTGGAATCCAGAATGAGTGCTTAACATCGGCAGCTTTTAAGTTAAAGTAAACTTTTTGACCTGATGGTACAACTAATTCTTGAGAAGTTACAATACCTTGGTTAGGGTATTCAAATTCCCACCAATATAATTTTGCAGTTACATTTACTGTAAGTGCTGTTTTGTTACCATTTTCATCTACTTCGTCCATCGCAGCAACATCTGCAAATTTATAAGTAGCCGTAACAACTGGTACAGCTAAGATTAATAATAAAATAATTGGAATAACTGTCCAAATTACTTCAAGAGTGTGACTTCCTTCTACTTGCTTAGGAATAACATTTTCGCCAACTTTTGAGCGGCGGAATTTTAAGAATGCAAGTAAATAGATAACGGATACTACTACTACAACGAACGTCATAATTCCAGTAGCTAACAGTAATATGTTGTATTGTTCTTTACCAACTTGACCAGCTGGTTTCAGTGTAGAAAGATAATCTTCACCACAACCAGAAAGGAAAACCATCATCACTGCTAGAAGTGAAAAAAGACTCCATTTTTTAAGCCCTTTCATCATAGCTTAATTAAACCCCTCTTTCTTTGTTGTATTTTCATGTGTACCTAGGACATTAGTTCTGTCTATATGAATTCTTTAGGAAAAGAAAGAATTCCTAAATTTAGCTAAACAACGCAAATATTATGATGGATACAAATAGTATGGTCATATGATTCAAAGAATAGATAAACATTTTATTTGCCCATTTCATATCATCTTTTGTGTTAAAGCCTTTAAAAGCTAGAATCAACCAGCCCAAGTTCAATGCAGTGGCAAGAATTAAGAAGCCAACCCCAAGCTCTGGTAAAAGGAAAGGTAGCGGTAATAATAAAAGAATCCAGAATAACATAGAGAATTTCGTTCGTTTAAATCCTTTTACTACAGGTAGCATTGGTATATTAGCTGCACGATATTCTTCAGTACGTTTCATAGCAAGCGCATAAAAATGCGGTGGTTGCCATGCAAACATGATAAGGAATAAAGCAAGTGCTCCTGAACCTAATGAAGGCTCAACAGCTGCAAATCCAATAACTGGTGGAATTGCTCCTGAAATACTTCCTACTATCGTGTTACTAACATGCTTCCTCTTTGACCACATTGAATACAGAACGACATAAGCAAATATTCCTACTAGTCCCCACATGGCTGCCGCAAACGACGCAGCAAATAACAAAATTTCACCTACAATTAAAAATGAGAGGGCAATGGTCAATACAAAATTCGGCTTAAATCTACCCGTTACTGTCGGTCTTGCTTTCGTTCTTTTCATGATTGGGTCTATATCCTGATCAATGAAGTTATTCATTGCGCCTGAGCCACCTATAATGAATGCAGCACCCAACATGGTGAATAATATGACATCAAGTTCTTGCAAGAAGTGTCTACTAGTAAATTGAAATGCCAGCCACATCCCAGTAAATGTTGTGACAAGATTCGAATTAACGATTCCAATTTTTATCAGTGCTAAGAAATCTTTTACAACAGATGTTGATTCTGGTCCAGTATTTCTAGTAGCCGACAATGCACGACCGTTTGACATGATACCTCTCCTTTCATTTTTGTAAGCATATTCCGCTAACAAATACTATAGCGAAATTTGCGATTGATTTCTAGACATTAAGTGAAATTTAGATGAAGTTGTAAAAATTAGCTTTGTCTAGAAATATAATTAAAATCAACATATCTATAGTAAAACATTTTCTAAAATGAATTGTGAAGGTTAAAGCACGAAATTATGAACAATTTGTGAAATGGAATCGACATCTAATACTCCCTACTCTTTACAAGTTGTTTTTTAACTGTATTTTCGATATTATCTAGTAGCAGAAACATTACTTTCATGTAATGTTGATAGATAAAGTAGGTGACTCATTTTATGCAACACAACAGGTATATGAAGTGGTTTGCTGTTGCTGCTACAGTAGGAATGCTCCTTATTTTACTAGGTGGAGCACTTGTTACCAAAACTGATAGTGGCTTAGGCTGTGGTCGAAACTGGCCTGATTGTAATGGTTCTCTTATCCCGAAAGAGATTACACCACAAGTCTTAATTGAATTTTCACATCGTCTTGTAACTGGAGTTGTATCTATTTCAATTCTTATGTTAACAATTTGGACATGGCGTAAACTCGGTCATATTCGCGAAGTAAAATTATTAGGCTTCTTAGCGATGTTTTTCTTAATTGCACAGGCTCTTATTGGGGCAGCTCAAGTATTGTGGGGACAAGGTGATTTCATATTAGCACTCCACTTTGGGATTTCTCTAATTTCCTTTGCTGCTGTTCTTCTTCTTTCTATGATTGTATTTGAAGTAGATCGGAAATTTGATGCCGATAACGTATTTATTGGTAAAAAGTTACGTTGGCATACAATTGCTGTCACAATTTATTCTTATTTAGTTGTTTATACAGGGGCGCTTGTACGCCATACAGATTCTAGCTTAATATGCCCTGATTGGCCATTTTGCTACAACGAAACACCATTAGCATCTCCAAATAATATGTATGAATGGGTGCAAATGGGGCATCGCATAGCTGTTCTTATCTTTTTCGTTTGGATTGCATACATAACTTGGCACGCTGTGAAAAATTACAAAAACCAACGTGTTGTTTATTATGGTTGGATTATTGCTTTTATTATAGTAATTTTACAAGTGATTGCTGGTATGTTAGTAGTCCTAACTAGATTGAATTTAACTGTCGCATTAATGCATTCATTATTTATTTCAATTTTATTTGGTTTGCTTTGCTACATGGTAATGCTAGTTGCACGTAGCAATTATAATGAAAAAAATAAATAATAGTAGAAAAAGGGGGTATCTCAAAGTCATTTGAGACACCCCCTTTCTGCTCAAAATTTAAAGAAGGTTACTAGTATGCTATAAAAGCCAACTAATAACCTTCACTTCTATCTATTCAATTTCAATTAACAAATCACCTGTTGAAATAGCGTCACCCGCACTTGCGTATACTTCCTTCACGATGCCGTCTTTTGGTGCTTGGACGGTTGTTTCCATTTTCATCGCTTCCGTAATTAGCAAGTGATCTCCACGTTTCACAGAGCTTCCTTTCGATACGACTACCTTTAAGACCGTACCTGGCATTGTAGCTCCAATTTGGTTTGGATTGCTTGGATCTGCCTTTAACGCTAAGCTGCCGTCTACTTCGACAGTCATATCCTGAATCACTAGCTCTCGTGAT
The DNA here is from genome assembly GCF_044761885.1 of Lysinibacillus sp. NPDC097231. NCBI lineage: Bacteria > Bacillati > Bacillota > Bacilli > Caryophanales > Bacillaceae > Lysinibacillus > Lysinibacillus sp. NPDC097231. The sequence goes on from NZ_JBIWDH010000001.1 coordinate 338,660, forward strand.
TGACCGTTTAGCTCAAAGTACATGACGCGCGTACCGTCATGTTGTGGTTCACCGATGGATACAAGTTTAATGATGAGCGTTTTTCCTTTTTCGATTTCTACTTCGATTTCTTCGCCAAGCTTTAGTCCATAAAGGAATGTTGGTGTATCTAAAACCGAAATATTGCCAAAGGAGTTCACTGTTTTCGCATACTCCTCAAATACTTTCGGATAAAGGGCATAGGCAAGTACATCTTTGTTCGTTACAGGACGATTTAATTTGTCCTCTAGTACAGCCTCCAGTTGCTCAAAATTCACAGGCTCCAATAGTTCACCAGGACGTACTGTAATCGCTTCACGATCCTTTAACACAACTTTTTGAAGTGCCTCTGGGAAGCCACCATGTGGTTGTCCTAAATACCCTTGGAAAAACTCAATCACAGAATCTGGGAAGTCGATTGTTTGACCTCTTGTCAGCACGGAGTTTTCATCCAATTCGTTTTGCACCATAAATAACGCCATATCCCCTACTACTTTCGAAGATGGAGTTACTTTTACAATATCACCAAATAGAAGGTTAACGCGGGAATACATGTGCTTCACATCCTCCCATCTGTCCCCAAGGCCTACTGCTTTCGCTTGCTGCTGTAGGTTACTGTATTGACCACCTGGCATCTCATGGACATAAATTTCAGAATGTGGACTGATCATGCCACTTTCGAAATCCTTATAGTATTTACGAACATCTTCCCAGTAATACGATAACATTTCCAGTGCGTCAATATCGGCACGCACCGCACGCTTACTGCCCTTCATCGCATAGTACAAGGAGTTCGCGCTTGGCTGTGACGTTAAACCTGCCATCGAGCCGAGTGCCGTATCAATAATATCTACGCCAGCCTCAATCGCTTTCGCGTATAAATAAATTCCGTTGCCACTTGTATCATGCGTATGCAAGTGAATTGGCAGACTTGTCGTCTCTTTTAACTCGGAAATTAAACGATACGCAGCTTCTGGCTTTAATAATCCAGCCATATCTTTAATCGCTAAAATATGAGCACCCGTTGCCTCAAGTTCCTTCGCCATGTCCTTGTAGTATTGCACAGAATATTTTGCGCGTGTTTCATCGAAAATATCTCCAGTGTAACAGATTGCTGCCTCGGCAATTTTACCAGACTGGCGTGCAGCATCAATCGCCACTTCCATACCTTTTATCCAGTTTAAGCTATCGAAAATACGGAACACATCAATACCTGATGCTGCCGATTCAGCAATGAACTCACGAATTAAATTATCTGGGTAGTTTGTGTAGCCAACGGCATTCGCACCACGAAGTAACATCTGGAACAACACATTCGGTACTTGTTCACGTAGTTTCGCAAGGCGCTCCCATGGATCTTCCTTTAAAAAACGATATGCTACATCAAATGTTGCACCACCCCACATTTCAAGTGAGAAGAAATCGTGCATCATGCGTGCTGTGGCATCTGCAACTTCGAACATATCCTGTGAGCGCACACGTGTCGCAAGCAGGGATTGATGCGCATCTCGGAAAGTTGTATCCGTTAACAGTACATCCTCTTGCGCCAGAATCCATTTCACAAGTCCCTCTGCCCCTTGTGTGTCTAAAATTTGCTTCGTCCCCGCTGGTGGGATGATCAATTTATCCACTTTTGGAATACTTGGCTGCACAAAAATAGGCTTTGCCTTCTTCTCCACTCCTGGGAAACCATTGAGCGTGACATTACCAATATAGCTTAACAGCTTTGTCCCACGGTCCTTGCGCACAGGGAAATTAAATAATTCAGGTGTTGTATCGATAAAGCTTGTATCAAAGGCACCCGTTATAAATTTCTCGTGCGTCACGACATTATTTAAAAACGGGATATTCGTTTTTACTCCACGAATACGGAACTCTTTTAAATTGCGATCCATTTTCGCAGCGGCTTCTTTAAACGTCATCCCTGATGTTGAAATTTTCACCAGTAAGGAATCATAGTACGGCGTTACTACAGCCCCCTGGAAGCCATTGCCGGCATCCAAACGAACACCAAAGCCACCACTGGAACGGTATACCATCAGCTTCCCTGTGTCTGGCATAAAGTCATTGGCAGGGTCTTCCGTTGTAACACGCGCTTGAATCGCATAGCCAATCATAGGAATATCTTCTTGTTGTGGAATATGAATTTCCTCACTATGCAGACCATAACCTGATGCCACCTTGATTTGAGCATGCACAATATCCACACCTGTAATCATTTCGGTAATAGTGTGCTCCACTTGAATACGAGGGTTAACCTCAATGAAATAAAATTCTTCATCTGCTACTAAAAATTCGACTGTCCCTGCATTTATGTACGAGACATTTTTCATTAATTGAACCGCTGCATCACAAATTCGATTTCTTAAATTTTCTGAAATTGAATTCGATGGGGCAATTTCCACTACCTTTTGATGGCGGCGTTGAATCGAGCAATCACGCTCATATAAATGCACGATATTGCCTTCTTTATCACCAATAATTTGAACTTCAATATGTTTCGGCTTTATAATTGCCTTTTCTACATACACTTCATCAGAGCCGAATGCTGCTTTGGCCTCTGATTTTGCCCGCTCATAGGAGGATGCTAACTCCTCTTGCGTATGCACAAGGCGCATGCCACGACCCCCGCCACCTAGGGCAGCCTTAATCATAATCGGATATCCATATGTGCTAACAAAAGCCTCTACCTCTGCTAAATCAGCTACTGGACCATCTGTACCAGGAATTACAGGAATACCTGCAGCAATTGCTTGTTCACGTGCCTTGACCTTATCCCCAAACATATCTAGGTGCTTGGATGTTGGCCCGATAAAGACAATCCCCTCTTCTTCACAACGACGAGCAAATTCCACGTTTTCCGATAAAAAACCATAACCCGGATGAATCGCATCAACACCAGCATCTTTGGCGATCGTAATAATGCCCTCAATATCTAAATAGGCCTCGATAGGTTTCTTGCCAGCTCCCACTAAATAGGCCTCATCTGCTTTAAAGCGATGAAATGCCCCACTATCCTCGCGCGAATAAATCGCCACAGTTTGGATATTCAGCTCCGTACATGCACGGAAAATACGAATTGCAATTTCTCCTCGATTTGCTACGAGAATTTTGTTGATTGACTCCATGGATATCCCCCTTTATGATTGTGTTTTTTTCCTTTCTACCTTTTCAAACATAGAAACATTAATTAATATTCCCATAGCTAAAGATAGAATAATTATAGATGTCCCGCCATAGCTAATAAAAGGTAGCGTTACACCGGTTAACGGGATTAACCCAGTTACACCCCCAAGATTGATAAACGTTTGAAAACCAATCCAGCTTGCTATACCAGCCGCAATCATACGTGCTAGCGGATCTTTCGTACGTAATGCAATCGAAAGTCCTTTATATACAATAAAACCTATACCACCTAAGACGATCAGCACACCCCAAATACCTAGTTCTTCCATAATGATCGCCATAATAAAATCGGTTTGTGGTTCAGGTAAATACCCTAATTTTTGAATAGACTGACCAAGGCCTCTTCCTTCTAAACCGCCTCCGCCAATTGCATAATAACTATTAACAACTTGATGACCCATATCGGATTCATAATCAAATGGATTAAAATAGGAAAGAATACGGCCTTTACGATTACCCGTTAACAAATCTCCTTTAAACAGCCAAAGAATGCCGATAATAGCAGCACCAAATGCTCCTAACACCCCGAAAAACTTCCAAAATGTTTTAAATGGAATGCCACTTGCTGCTACAACAGATATTGCAATTCCACAGAGAATAACGCTAGCCCCTAAATCAGTCTCAAATGCTACCCCTGCAACAACAAGAATCCAGATAAATATTGGGTAAAAAATTTCTGTCGGTTGTAGCTTTTCAAATGTATATTTTTGTGCTTTCCGATAAAAGGCAGCAGCAAAATATAAAATTATAAATAGTTTCGCATATTCAGAAGGCTGAAAATTCCCAAGACCAGGGACATATATCCAACTCTGAGATCCTATCCCTTCTTCTGCGCCATTACCAGCTACTTTTACCCAAGTAAATAGCACAGCCAGCACTACCGTAAGTAGCAGCATAATATTTTTATTGGCATAATGCTTATATGGGAAAAATGCTGTCACTAAAAACCCAAGAAAAGCTACAATTAAATTGATTACTTGCTTATGATAATAGTAATCTGGGCCATATTCCTTTCGAATAGCTACCATCATACTTGAACTATAAATCATCACTAAACCAAATAAGCTTAATAATAGGACCGTAAAAAATAGTGGATAATCAAAATTTTGTGTATAACGTTTTAAGTATTGTTTCATTAGAAAACCTCGTTCTAGAAAAAAAACTCAAATCGCAAATTGCGTTTGAGTTTTTTCTTTTTATTTGTCTGTATACGCGTCATGTAGTACAGAAAGTTCTTTCTCGAGTGAATCGAGAATTTCTTTGCCTTTTTCGCGGTCAATGAGTCCAAGCTTCGCAGCAAAGTCAATTTCACGTGACAGGCCGAACATTTGTGTATCTAATACTTCTTCATATAAAGGGCATTGTGGCATTGTTAAATGATCCATTTGTACTCGAATGAGGCGAGCAATTTTATCTGCATCAGCAACTAAAAGCTCCAAAGCCTTCTCTTGAAAAGAAGTTTGTGATTTCGTATCCATGAGGACGCCCCCATTATCTGATATTTCTTCGATTCTATCTTAATAAAGTTTATCTTTTCGCCGTTAAAAATGCAAGTGTCTTCATTGGAAAATAAAGAATTCAAATTATATTTCTTTATTATCTCTAACCATTAGCGTTATACTATTTCATGGATATATAAGATTTGAGGAGGATTTCTTTTATGGAAACAATAATTCCTATTAAGGGCGCAGTTTCATTTCAACTAACATTAGATCCCACTGTTTGGATTTTCGATGATCGTAAATTAGATTTAAAAACGTACTTCGACGCAAAAGAAGTTGAGGAAGATTCTGATATTAAATATATGCGTGAAGTAGGTGCTCACTGGTCACGTGAGATTATGGAAGGAGCTACTTTCCCACCAACATTAAAATCAGAGAGAAAATTTGACCGCAAAGGGATGGAAACAGGCACTTTCGGGATTGAATTAAGTCATTTCTTGAAAAACGCTGTCGTTAAACCTGAAGCGACAACAATCGTCATTGAATGTGAAGAGGGCAAAGAATATCCATTCACAATTGAAGAAGCACATACATTAATTTTAAAATATAGCCAAGATGGCAAGCCATTACTAGAAGACGGCCCTGTCCATGTATTATTTGGAGACGGTTCAAATGTAGAAAACCCTATCAAAAATGTATCAGCCATTCGTGCTGAATAGGAGGGAATGCAATGCGCGTAAAATGCGTCATTTGCGATGCCATTAACAATTTAGATGATGACTTACCATTAGCAAAAAAATTACGCAACCGACCGATCCATACGTACATGTGCAGCACATGCCATGATCGTATTAAAGAAAATACCATAACACGAATTGAAACAGGGAATTTTCGTTTTTATCGTACATCACCGCAAATGGATAAAGAGTTTTAGTCCTAACTCCAGTGTTGATGGCGCTATATAATAGACTGAAGGAGGTGACTCAAATTATTGGGTCACCTCCTTTACCGTTTATCCATTATTTTTTATAATCGCCTTCTCAATCAACTCGACAAACTGATACATAATCGTCGCAAAAAAGGCAATGATGAGAAGTGACATAAGCACAAGATTAAAGTTAAATACTTGGAAGCCGTAAATAATTAAATAACCAAGACCTTTTGAGGCAACTAAAAATTCACCAACAATAACTCCTACCCAAGATAATCCTACGTTTACCTTTAAAGTAGAAATAATCGTCGGGAAGGAGGCAGGCAAAATAACTTCCCTAAATATCTGCCACCTGGATGCACCAAAAGTTTGCAATACTTTGCTATAATTCGGATCTACCCCTTTAAAAGCGGTATAAACAACAATAGTCGTAATAATAATCGAAATTAATGCACCCATTGCTATAATCGAAAAATACCCTGGACCAAGTGCAACTATCAAAATTGGTCCGAGAGCAACTTTCGGCATCGCATTTAAAATAACTAAATATGGGTCGAGTACCTTTGATATCAAAGGCGACCACCATAAGACGGTGGCAATTAATGTACCTAGTAATGTACCAGCTATAAAGCCAATAATCGTCTCCATCAGTGTGACACCAACATGTAGCGTCAACGAACCATCACTTACTTTACCAATAAATGTTTGCCATACATGTGTTGGTGAACTAAAAATTAATCGATCGATCCATCCAAATCTAGATAAAAGCTCCCACCCTCCGAAAAATATGAATAAAATGATAAGCTGATATAATCGGACAAAGCGTTTTTCCTTTTTTAGCATTTGCTGATAATGTTTGAATAATGTATTATCCAAGACTCTCCAGCTCCTTCCAAATAGTTTGGAATACATCTGAATATGCTGGATGCTGTCGTACATCAAAAGGTGATAGCTTTTGTAAAGCTTCAGGTACTTCAAAAATTCTATGCAATGTTCCTGGATTGGCGGAGAAGAGAAATACCCGTTCACTCATCGCAATCGCTTCACCAATATCATGCGTCACAAGAATCGCTGTTTTTTGATAGGTCTTTAACGTTTCAACAACCAAGTCCTCAAGCTTTAATTTGGATTGATAATCAAGTGCAGAAAACGGTTCATCTAGGAGTAAAATTTTAGGATTCACTGCCAATGTTCTCGCAAGTGCTACACGTTGACGCATACCACCAGATAACTCTCTTGGATAATAGTCTGCTACATGTGGTAGACCAATTTCTTGTAACAGCGCATTTGCGGTTACTTTATGTGTTTTATTACTCCGCTCCATGATCTTCAATCCAATTGTGACGTTCTCTTCGATCGTCTTCCAAGGAAATAAATAATCTTGCTGAAGCATATACCCAATAAGGGACTGACTTTGTGCTGAGATTTCCTCACCATCAATATATACCTTACCTTCAGTAGGAGAAAATAAGCCCGCTATAATTGACAATAACGTCGTTTTCCCACAGCCACTCGGCCCTATGAAGGATACAAACTCACCTTCACGAATATCCAAATTTACTTCGCGTAAAACTTCCTTTGCCTGCGTACTTGAGAAATAGCTATGGTGAATATTTTCTAGCTGTAAAAATTCCATATTACTCAGCAGCCTTTTTAGCAAAGGTTGTATTCACAAGCTGATCATAATCTACCCGTTGAGGAAGTTCACCTGCTTCCTCCATAATCGTTTGCAAGTTATCCCATTCCTTTTCATCTAAGATAGAATCGGTTGCATAGGATCCCTGAGATTTATAACGCTCCACTACTGTTTCGATTAAAGCAATATCCACATTTTCAAAGTATGGCTGAATAATTTTCGCTACTTCTGCAGCACTTGCTTTTTGCACAAAATCCTGTGATCGTTTCAATGCATTTGTAAAGCCTTGAACTGTCTTCTCTTTATCCTTCAAATAGCTGCTTTTCGCCATAAACGATGTATAAGGTAAATGGCCAGATTCTGCACCGAATGAAGCAACAATATAGCCCTTGCCTTCTTTCTCAAAAACACTCGCAGTTGGTTCAAACAGCTGAACGAAGTCCCCTGTTCCAGAAGCAAAAGCTGTAGAAATATTAGCAAAATCGATGTTTTGAATGAGTGTTAAGTCCTTCGCAGGGTCAATGTCATGCTTTTTCAATACATACTCACCCGCCATTTGAGGCATACCACCTTTGCGTTGTCCTAAAAATGTTGAGCCTTTTAATTGATCCCACGAAAAATTATCCATTTTTTTACGTGCAACTAAAAATGTGCCATCTGTTTGAGTTAACTGGGCAAAATTTTGAATCGGATCGTTGGAGCCCTGAAGTGTCACGTAAATGGAAGTTTCCGATCCAACTAAAGCAATATCAATTCCATCAGAAAGTAACGCCGTCATTGTCTTATCGCCACCTGCAATCGTTTGTAGCTCAACAGAAAGTCCTTCATCCTCGAAGTATCCTTTTTCAAGTGCTACATACTGAGGCGCATAGAAAATTGAGCGCGTCACTTCTCCAACTTTGACTTTTTCAAGCTCCGTTTTATTACACGCTGTCAAAGAAAGGAGTAATAAAGCAATAACACTAAATAGTAAACTTTTTTTAAGCCAACGCATTCCATTTCCTCCTTGATTGATGAAATAAGCCTATCGACATTAACTTATTCACAATAGAAGATTTCGGTGCCTATCATTTAAGACAAAAGAAAACAGCCTTAGCTAGTGATAAAGTGTACCCTTTGTAAAGGACATTTTAAAAAAAGCTCTAGGCAACTTGAAGAAGATGATGTCTGTATTGTGCAGGTGTCATCTTTTTTAGGT